>CALULJ010000025.1 GCA_944321445.1 uncultured Collinsella sp. | reverse complement strand
GTCCACGTGCGCAAGCGCGCCGCGGTCCGCCACGGCCCCCACGAGCAGGGCGACGGCCACCGGAACACCCACGGGCACGACATGCGCCACGGCGAGCAGCGAGACGGCGAACACCGCCACCCACGGCACGATACGCGCCGGCGCGAGCGCATCCGGCTCAGCCGTCGCGGTGACGGGCGCACGGCCGCGGTGGGCATCGGCAAGCTCCTCGATGCCGTCGCGCTTGAGCGCCTGGCCCGCCACCACGATCACGATGGCGAGCATCGCGAGAGCCGCCGCCGCATACGGGGCGACGAGCAGCATGAAGTCGGGCAGCGGCATGCCCGAGGCCGAATACAGATAGAGGTTCTGGGGATTGCCAACCGGCGTCAGCATGCTGCCCACGTTGGCGGCGATGGTCATCATCACCACGGTGAAGCAGGTGAGCTTGGGCGAGCGCAGCGAATCGAGCGCCAGCAGCGCCAAGGGCACGAAGGTCACGAGGGCGACGTCGTTCGTGATGAACATGCTCGAGAAGAAGGCCAGAAGCGTGAGCGCCAGGATGAGCGGGCGCGTACCGCGGATGGCCGCGAGCAGGTGCCGGCATGCGACGCGGAACACCCCCGCGCGCGAAAGGCCGGTCATGGCTGCCATGAGGCTGAACAGCAGCCCGATGGTATGCAGGTCGACGTAGTCGGCATAGCCCGCATCGGGCGGCACCGCCGCGCACGACGCAAGCGCGAGCACCGTCGCGATCGCCAGCACCGGATCTTTGCCCACAAGCGAGCGCAGGCTCCTGATTCGCCTTCTTACTGCCGCCACGAATGCCCTCCCTCGAATCGTCCTCGGCGCCCCTTTCGCCAAGACGGCCCAATGGAGTATAGCGGGACATGCACGCCCGCAGCATCACCCGACCAAATCCATACGCGCAGCGAACAAACTTGGCCTCTTTCGGCTGCGTCCCCAATGAGGCCAACAATGGCACCATTGGGGACGTAGCCGAAAGAGGCCAAGCGCAAGGGCTACATGATGAGCATCGCGTCGCCGAAGCTGAAGAACCGGTACCGCTCGTTCACGGCCTCGGCATAGGCATCCATAATCTGCTCACGGGTCGCCAGCGCACTCACGAGCATCATGAGGGTCGAGCGCGGCACATGGAAGTTCGTGATGAGCGCATCCACCACGTGATAGGTCGATCCCGGCATGAGGTACAGGTTCGTCGTGGCGTCAGCGCGGGCGGTGATGTCACCGCGATCCAGGGTATCCGCCCCGTCCGCACGCCCCTCGAAGTAGCGGGCGACCACGGGCGGCTCCGCGGCGGGTGCATCCGCGTCGAACGCGCTCTCGAGCGAGCGCACCGCCGTGGTGCCGACCGCAATCACGCGATGGCCCTCGGCCTTCGCCTTGTGCACAGCGTCGATAACCTCTGCCGGCACGTGATAGCGCTCAGTGTGCATGACGTGCTGCGTGGGGTCGTCCTCCTCCACCAAACGGAAGGTATCGATACCCACCTCGAGCTCCACCGCCACGAACTTCGCGCCCTTGGCCTCGATGCGCTCCATGAGCTCGGGCGTGAAGTGCAGGCCTGCCGTTGGCGCGGCGGCGGAGTGCTCCTCCTTCATGGCGTACACGGTCTGGTACTTCTCGGGGTCGCCCTGGTAATCGGTGATGTAGGGCGGCAGCGGCACATGGCCTGCTGCATGAATCGCCTCGTCGAGCGTGCGGGGCGCGCCCTGGGCGTTCTCTCCTTCCGGCGTAAAGCGCACGAGGCGCCCGCCGCGGCTTTCCGGCACGAAGTCGATGACCTCGCCCGTCAGCACCACCGGCGCCGACTCCGGCGCATGCAGGCCGCCCGCGCGGTACTCGATCACGGCGCCGGGCTTCAGGCGCTTGCCGGGGTTGACCAGGCATTCCCACACATGCCCCAACGCGTCGATATCCTCGCGGCGGCGCAGTAGCAGCGTCTCGGCAACGCCGCCCGTCTTGGCCTTGCGCCCGATGAGGCGCGCCGGCATGACGCGCGTCTTGTTGATGACGAGCACGTCGCCCGGCTCGATGAAGTCGATCACGTCGCGAAAGATCCGGTGCTCCACCGTGCCCCCGTGCGCGAGCGCGATGCGCCCGTCGCCCTCATGCGCCTCGCCGCGGCGATTGAGCACGAGCAGGCGGCAGCTGTCGCGCGGCTCGGCGGGTGCCTGAGCAATCAGCTCTTCGGGCAGGTTGTAATCGAAATCATCGGTGCGCATGGAACAAGCCTTCTTCGTACAGCCGCAGGTGCGGCGGGTTTTCAACGCTCCCTATCCTAACGCAACGCGGCCGGAAGCACGGTCCCTCCCCCATTCTCCACGAGCGACAGGTTTGTACCTGGCACCTTCTTGTCGGTGCCATAATAGGGGGACCACATCATCGCATGCGCGAAAAGGAACCACCATGAAGATCTTCGCATTTGCGCTTCGCCCCTTCGACGAGCTGGGATATCTCGACACCCTGAGCCGCGAGCTCGGCTTTGAATACGACTGGACGCCCGACTACCCCACGCTCGAAAACGCGCATTTGGCAACCGGCGCCCAGGGCGTGAACATCATCACGAATCCCATGACACCCGAGCTGCTCGACGCGTACCGCGAACTCGGCGTCACCGGACTCGCCACGCGCTCCATCGGCTACGACCACATCGACATCGCCCACGCTCGCGCCATCGGCATGCGCGTGGGGCACGCCGCCTATCCGCCGGAAGGCGTGGCCGACTACACCATCATGCTTATGCTCATGGCGCTGCGCCGCGTCAAGTTCGTGTTTCGCCAAGCAGCGGTGCAGGATTTTTCGCTTGCGGGAAAAATCGGTCGCGACCTCGCGTCGTGCACGGTCGGCGTGGTGGGCACGGGCGCCATCGGCTCGTGCGTTATCCGGCAGCTCGCGGGTTTCGGCTGCCGCATCATCGCATGCGACCCCTTCCCCAAAGACGAGGTCCGCACGCAGGCGACCTATGTTGACCTGGACACGCTGCTCGCTGAGTCCGACATCGTGACGCTGCATGCTCCGGGTCTACCGGAAAACCACCATATGATCGGTGCAGATCAGTTCGCCCGCATGAAAGAGGGCGCGCTGCTCGTTAACGCGGCGCGCGGCATGCTCGTCGACACCGAGGCGCTCATCGACGCCATCGAGGCCGGACACCTGGGCGGTGCCGCACTCGACACCATCGAGCACGAGGCGGGCCTGTACTACCTGGATCGCTCGCGCGACATTCTCCCCAACCGCGACCGTGCGATCCTGGATGCGCTACCGAACGTCATCGTCTCGCCGCACATGGCCTTCTACACCGCGTGCGATGTGGAGGCCATGGTCCGAACGACCGTCGAGGCCCTGCTCGCCTTCGACCGCGGCGACACAACCCCCTACGAAGTGCTGTAACGCAGAAACGGACAACCGAGATGGCCAAAATGCTCTACCTTATCGGCGGACCCATGGGAGTGGGAAAGACCGCCGTCGCTCGTCGCCTGCGCGACGCGCTCCCCGCCTCAGTCATGCTCGATGGCGACTGGTGCTGGGACGCCAGCCCCTTCGTGGTAACCGACGAAACCAAGGCCCTCGTTCTTGACAACATCTGCCATGTGCTCGGAAACTTCTTGCGCTGCACTGCCTACGAAAACATCGTGTTTTGCTGGGTCATGCACGAGCAGGCAATCATCGACGCCATCTGCCGCCACCTGCCACTCGCAGAAACCGGTTGCGAGGTCGTATCTGTTTCGCTCACCTGCGCGGCAGATGAACTGCGTCGGCGCATCGGGGGCGATGTTTCTGCGGGCGTCCGTACGTCCGACGTCATCGAGCGGGCCCTGGCGCGCTTGCCGCTTTACGACACCCTCGACACTATACATGTGGACACAACGGACATGGACCCCGACCAGGTGGCAGAGCACATCGTGCATCTTGCGCGCTTCGACAAAGCCCGCACCCTGCGTTTGCTCGGCGAGCGGGGCATCCCCTACGAGTTCGCGGAGCACGCTGCCGTCTACACGGTGCAGGAGGCGCACAACGAGCACGTTCCCTTTGCGGAATACGGTGCCAAGAACCTTTTCCTGCGCGATGACAAGCATCGGGCGTACTACCTGGTCGTTTTGCCCGACGGCAAGGAGGTTGCGCTCAAACGCATCCAGGAGCTGCTCGGCTCGCGCCGCCTTTCCTTCGCCTCCGCAAACGACCTGGACCGCATGCTCGGGCTCATTCCCGGCGCCGTCACGCCGCTCGGGGCGCTGAACGATGCGGAGCACCGCGTGGAGGTTGTCATCGACCGTGCGCTCCTCGACGCCGGCAAGCTCACCGCGCACCCTTGCGACAACACCGCAACCGTGCTTCTGCGCACCCAAGACCTCATCGACCTACTGGAATCCCGCGGCACATTGGTGCGCGTCATCGACGCATAGCAAAACGGCCACCCTTGCAGGCGGCCGTCGCATCGCACGTTAAAACGTTACGTTGCCGAACTCGGACAGCTTGAGGTCCGGGTTGTGCTCGAACGCCCAGTCGACGTTCCACGGACTCGTGAACAGCAGCAGCTTGCCGCCGCGCATGTCCTCGACGCGCAGCGTGTCGCGCGTGAGATTGAGCGCCTTCACGTCAACCGAACCCGGCTCGTTGGCGATCCAGCGAATGTCCGTGTAGCCCAGCGGCTGGCGGCGCACCTCGACGTGGTACTCGCTCTTCAGGCGCTGCTCGAGCACCTCGAACTGCAGCTCGCCGACCACGCCCACGATGACACTCTCCATACCGGCGCCGAGCTCGCGGAAAATCTGGATGGCGCCTTCCTGAGCAAGCTCCTCCATGCCCTTCACGAACTGCTTGCGCTTGAGCGTGTCCACCTGGCTGACGCGCGCGAAATGCTCCGGCGCGAACGTGGGGATACCCGCGTACTGGACGCGGCACTTGGTGCTGCACACCGTGTCGCCGATGGAGAACATGCCCGGGTCGAACAGGCCCACGATGTCGCCGGCGAACGCCTCGTCCACAGTCGCGCGGTCGTCGGCCATCATCGCGGTGCCAGTTGCCAACTTGATCTTGCGGTTGCCCTGCATGTGCCACGCGTCCATGCCACGCTCGAACTTTCCGGAGCAGATGCGCAAAAAGGCAATGCGGTCGCGATGGTTCTTGTCCATGTTGGCCTGGATTTTGAACACGAAGCCCGAGAACTCACCCGTCGCGGGGTCGACCACGTCGCCCGTGAGCGAGTCGGTGTGCGCCGAAGGCGCAGGTGCCAAACGCAAGAAGTCTTTGAGGAACGGCTCCACGCCGAAGTTCGTGAGCGCGGATCCGAAGAATACCGGTGACAGCTTGCCGCTGCGAACCGCATCAAGGTCGAACTCGTCCGCGGCACCGTCGAGCAGCTCGATGTCGTCCATGAGGTTGCGGTGGTTCTCGGCACCGATGAGCTCGTCGAGCGCCGGGTCGCCCAACTCAGCCTCGACCTCGTTCACCTTCTTGGACGCGTTGGCGCGGCCGTCGCCCTCGAAGGCCAGCACGTGGCGGCTTGCGCGGTCGAACACGCCGCGGAAGTTCTTGCCGTTGCCAATCGGCCAGTTCATCGGGCACGTGCCGATACCCAGCACGTTCTCGATCTCTTCCATAAGCTCAAAGGGATCGCGCGTCTCGCGGTCGAGCTTGTTCACGAAGGTGAAGATGGGGATGCCGCGCAGGGCGCAGACCTTGAACAGCTTGACGGTCTGAGCCTCGACGCCCTTGGCTCCGTCGATGACCATGACCGCGGCGTCGGCAGCCATGAGCGTACGATAGGTGTCCTCGGAGAAGTCCTGGTGGCCCGGGGTGTCGAGGATGTTCACGCAGCAGCCGCCGTAGGTGAACTGCAGCACCGACGAGGTGACGGAGATGCCGCGCTGCTTCTCGATGTCCATCCAGTCGGACACCGCGTGCTTGGCGCTGCTCTTGCCCTTCACCGAGCCGGCGGACTGGATGGTGCCGGTGTAGAGCAGGAGCTTCTCGGTGAGCGTGGTTTTACCCGCGTCCGGGTGCGAGATGATGGCGAATGTGCGCCTCGATGCAATCTCGTCGGCGATGCTTGGCATGTGGATGATCCCTTCGTATGCATTTGACCGTGGGTATTGTACCGGCAAGATGATGGAAAGGAGAGGCGGGCACCATTTTCCCACGAAGGCCGCCGCTGCAAAAACTGGGAAAATGGGGACAGGCACTATTTTCCCACGCGGTCGGCGTCGGTTATGGGGCGAATGGGCTTACAGGGGACGCCGCGGGCGATGACGCCGGCGGGGATGTCTCGGGTCACAAGACTCCCGGCTCCGATCACACTGCCGCGTCCGATAGTCACGCCGGGCATGACCTTGACGTCGCCGCCGATCCACACGTCGTCTTCAATCGTGATGGGCAGCGCACGCTCGAGCCCTTGGTTGCGCTCGTCGGCGACCAGGGGATGCTGCGCGGTATACGCACCGAAGTTGGGCCCGATGAACACATGGCTGCCGATGGAAATGGGCGCGCAGTCCATGAGGTAAGCTCCGTGGTTGATAAACGACCAGCTGCCGAGCGAAATGTTGCAGCCATAATCGACCTGCAACGGCGAGAGCACCTCGACGTTCTCCCCTACGCTCCCCAAAAGCTTGCGGAGCAACTCTTCACGACGCTCGGCGTCACCGGGGCGCGTCTGGTTGAAGTCGAAGGTGATTTCTGCAGCAGACACGCGCGCGGCGCACAACTCCTCATCGTAGTTCGCGTCGTACCACATGCCCTGCTCGAGTTTTTCGCGTTCAGTCATGAAGCCTCCCTTGGGTAACACAGTCTTGTTCGTACAAGTATACGGTCATTGGCAATCGCAAGCAAGCAGGGCGCGGTCGCTTGCGGAATAAGGGGTCAAGGCGGCCTTCCACCCGCTATACTCTGCAGCAACACGACCGGCCCGAAAGGAGCCCCATGGACCTGCCGACACATCGCCTCGACCCGCGCATGCTCAAGGTGTGGTGCCAAGGGTCGCTCGTCGCCATCGCTGTGACCTTGGCAATCGCCGCCATCGCCGTGGTGCTCGCCCTGTATTTCTCCTGGCCGCTTCCCATCGTTTGCGGCATTGCGGTAGCCATCCTGCTCATCGAGCTTATCGATCTCGCGATCTCCCCGCGCATCCAATACGAGACCTGGCGCTACGACGTCACATCGACGGACGTCGATCTCTATACCGGTATCTTCGTGAAAAAGCGCATCATCGTGCCACTCGTGCGCGTGCAACACGTCGAAAGCAAGCAGGGGCCGATCATGAAGGCCAACGGGCTTGCCAGCGTGCTGGTATCCACCGCGGGAGAAAGCTTCGAGATCCCCGGCCTCGCCGAGGCGGAAGCCGCCGAGCTCCGCGACCGGGTCGCCGAGCTCGCACGACTGGCCAAAGAGGACGTGTAGCCATGGATAGCCACGACCCCGCTTGGAGGGAGGCGGAACGCGCCGTCGAGCAGCTTGTCGATCCGGAGCGCTCGTTGTTCGAGACCGCGCCCGAGCTCGCCGGCGTTCACCGCGCGAGCCCGCTTTCGATTGTCTCCGCGGCAGCGAGCGGCCTTGGAGCCATCGCCGCCGTGGTTCTGCTTTTCATCGTCCAGCAGTTCGGAAGCCCGAACCCCGGCGAGCTCACGGGCGCTGCGGCGTTTGCCCTCGGCCTTATCGCGCTCTCGATCGTTGGCGCCGTCCTCTCGTGGCGCACACGCACCTGGGAGCTTGCCGACGAGGGCATCATCCTCAAGACAGGACTGCTCACGAAAAAGCAGCTGCAGGTGCCTTACGAGCACATCCACGCCATCAACATGTCCTCGTCGCTTGCCGAGCGCCTGCTTGGCCTTATAACCCTTGACCTCGACACCGGTGCCGCCAAGCAGGAAGGCGACAACACGAAAATCGCCGGCATGCAAGCGGGCCTTGCCCACGCGCTGCGAGAAGAACTGTTCTCCCGTAAAGCGCAGGCGATAGGTGCCGGCATGCCGCCCAAACATGAAGCACCCGGGCGCACGCCGGCACCCGATGCGCAGGCGCTGTCTGATTCACGTGCGACGGAGGAACCCCGTGCGGTCTACGAGCTTTCGACCCGCGAGCTCGTGCTCGCCGCACTCACGCAGGCACGCGTCGCCGCCCAGGCAACCGCGCTTGTCATCCTCCTCATCCAGGGCATCAACCTTCTGCATGAGAACAGTGTGATTGACCTGCAGGATATCGGAGAGCAGGCGGCAGCGTGGTCGTTGAGCGCCGTTGCAATCGGGGCTCTCGCCTTCGCCGCCGTGGCGCTGGTTGCCGGATTCGTCGTGTCGTTCGCAGTCGGCCTCGTCAGCTATGCCGGCTTCCGTTGCACGCGTTTTGACGATCGCCTTGCCATCGAGCGCGGCCTGCTCGACCGAACGTCGCATACAGTCGCGCTCGAGCGCATCCAGTACCTGAGCATTCGGCAAGGCTTCATCCGACAGCTGTTGGGGTTTGCCGAGGTCCGTGCCTACGTCGTCGCAGGACCGGGCGGAGACGACGCCTCGTCCACTGCCAACGGCGTGGCGCTGCACCCCTTCATCAACGTCAACCGAGTCGATTCGTTTCTTGCCTGCGTAGCGCCCGCTTACTCCGGTATCGTGGACGCGACCGACCTCAAGCGACTACCGGCAGCCGCCGCGCGACGCCAGGCGGTGCGCACGGGACTATTCACAGTGCTCACGTGGGTGATTGTCGGCGGATGCTTGGCGCTTGCGCATCATTTCCTGCCCGATACCGGTGCGTTCGCCGCCACGCTTCGACCCTTCTTGCTTGTACTCGGCATTCTCTGCGGAGGCGCCATGTCCGTGCGCCTCGTGCTCGGGGGCGTCTTGCGTTACCGCGACAGCCGCATCGGCCATACGAGGCATGAGCTTGTGTGCGTAACAGGTGGCATCAAGCGAATCTGTACGATCGCGCCGCGCTCGCACCTGCAGCACGCGAGCCTGGCTGCCAACCCCTTCCAACGGCGCGCAGGAGTGGCAACACTCGCCACACGCACTGCCGCGACCGGTGACATGGTGATGCGCGACCTCTCCCGCGCGGATGCTGAGGAACTTCTCGCTTGGCTGCGCCCACGCTGCACAGGGCACATGTGATTTTCCGGCCTTCGCTCGTCTATGCATGCAAAAAGTCGGGACTTTGGGCGGATTTTTGGCACCGGGTCGAGACAAGCACCATTCTGACCTCGGTGTTTTAGCAGGTCCAGAGGTTGCCGATACGAACCCGGGTCGAAAAATCCGCCCAAAGTCCCGACTTTTTGCAGCACAGCAATATGGCCTCTCTGGGGACGGGGGGGTGCCAGGCGCCACTTTGGCGCCTCGCACCCCCGTCCCCAGAGAGGCCAAAAAATCACGCGCTAAGACGCTCCCGCACAAGGCGCCAAAGGGGCACTGCGTAAAGGAAGACCGCGAGCGCCATGCTTTCCACCGGCGCACCCATCGAGGCAAGCGGCACGCCGCCGGCGATAGACCAAGGCACAAGCCCCGCCACCAGCACAACCGAGTCCTCCAAATCGAGCGCATGCTCTTCTGCAGATGCCGCAAGGTCGCGAGAAAGCTGGTGCGTAAGCATGATGGCGAGCGTCTGGTTGCACGAAATCGCAGAGGCGAGCACCGCGATACCGAGCGTCGCCGCGAAGGGCGACACGCGCGCGGCAAACGCCCCAACAGCGCCCTCGACGCCGCGCAACAAATCTGTTTCCTCAAAAATGCCAGCATACGTCGACGTGATGCATACGATGCCGAATGCGGAAACCATGGAAGCAACACCGCCGCCCGCGAGTGCCGACGTCTCGGGCGAAGGTGCCGCAAAACCCAACACGGCAGTTCGCGCAACCTCCAATAGGCCCATCCCCTGCACGCCCATGCACAAAGGAACCGCAGATACGATGCCCGCCACCAGAACAAACAGGATGTCGATGCGCAGCAGCGCAAGCAAAAACACGAGCGCAGGCGGTGCCAACACGATGGGATTCAGATTGAATGCGCCGCGCAACGCCTCGACCGTATCCGCGCTTCCGCCGCTTGCAGGCACGAACATGCCGGCAACGAGAAACACCAGGCACGTAGCGACCGTCGGCACCGCGACCGTCCGCAGCATGTTGCGCAAGTTGCGATAGAACTCCGTCCCTGTGATGCTGGCAACAAGCAGCGCGCTTGTGGAAATGGGCGACCAGCGATCGCCGAAAAACGCACCCGAAAGCGCCGCACCGCCGGCAAGCACGAGCGGCACGTCCATGCTCGCTGCAATCGAGATGCAAATGGCACCCATGGTCGCCGCCGTGCCGAACGACGTGCCCGTAAGCACCGACACCAAGCAGCTCAGCAGAAAGGTCATGACGACGAACAGCGACGGCGTGATGAGCGGCACCGTGTAGGCGACGATCGCCGGAATGACTCCCGACGCGCGCCAAAGGCCCGTGAGGACACCGACGGCGAGCAGCATCCCCAAAATGCGCCGGATGGGTCGGATGCCATGCCAGCACATCGCCGCCACGCGACGTGGAGAGTTGCCGACGCGCCACGCATAGACGCAGAACAGCGCAAGGCCCACCACCAGCGCATATGCCGTCGGCACACCCGCAGCAACGCAGACAATGAGCACAAGGACGAACAACCCTAGGACAAGCGACTCCAAGGTTTTCTGCACTCCCCTCTCGAACGGGTGACAAAGCTTGAACGTTTGGGAACAGGCACCAAACTTTCACGAGGAGGAATTATAGCCCCGCCACCCAAGCAAACAGGCGCGTGACGACGTCCGCCGCGTCGGTTCGCGCGACCAGGTGGAACACCGCGTGGGCGCCTTCGTCCACGATGGGCACAACGGCACGGCCAGGAACGGGGTCGCTTTGAAACGGCGCGTCGGTGATGAACGTGCAGTGCGGTGTCGAATGGGAAAGCTGCGCGAATACCATGCGGTCGCGCTGCTCGATATAGGTAGCGTCCGGAATCTCGCGGTCGACGATGCCGCGCCAGAATCCGATCTCGGTCATGATGAGGAAGGTCTCTCCGGCAAGGTCGGCGAAGGCGACTTCGCGCCGCGCAGCGAGGGGGTGGTTCGGCGGCAGCGTCACCGAGAGGTTCTCGCGCATGAGCTCGCACGACACGAGACCCGGCCGATGCGGCGGGTCGAGCACGATGCCGAAGTCGAACGCTCCCTCCACCACGCCGCGCAGAACCGCCGCCTCGTCGACGATCTCCGAGGTGATCGTCTCCTGTGGAAAGCGCTCGACCATGAGGCCCGTCAGGCGCCACACGGGCGCGGGTGCCACCGATGCCACGCGCAGGGCGTACGTCCGCTGCGCCGCCGCGGCCATCGCCTCGCGCATAAGGCGCTCGTCGCGCAGCAGCTCGCGCGCCCAATCCACCGCGACGCGGCCGACGTCGTTCAACACGATGCGTCTGCCCTCGCGGTCGAACAGCGTGCAGCCAAGCTCCGCCTCGAGCCGCTGGATGGAACGGCTGAGCGCCGGCTGCGAGATATGCAGCTCCTCGGCCGCGGCGGACACGGTCCCCAACCGCTCGATCGCCTCGAGCTGCCGCATCTGCTCAAGCTCCATCGCGCTCCCCCTTCTGTTGGCGGCATACAAGCGCAGCCATTGCATTCTTATGCGTTGCACGCATATAGATTACCTTGTCCTGCATTGTACTTTCAAGCGATTGTGCTGGACACTGATGTTGCAAGACACGCCCGTCAGAAAGGAATATCGCATATGACCGCATCAGTTCCCACCTTCACCCTCGCGAATGGACAGACGATTCCCGCCATGGGTTTCGGCGTCTACATGATGAGTTCCGAGGAGGTGCTCGAGCATCTTCCGCAAGCGCTCGAACTTGGCTACCGCCACATCGATACGGCAAACGCATACTTCAACGAGGTCGCCGTGGGCGAGGTCATCCGCTCCTGCGGCATTCCGCGCGAGGAGCTCTTCGTGACCACAAAGCTCTTCCCGCAAAGCTACCCGTACGAGCAGTGCGCAGCTGACATCGACGCCACGCTCGCGCGTCTGGGGCTCGATTACGTCGACCTGCTATTGTTCCACCAGCCCTATGGCGATTACGTCTCCGGCTGGCGCGCCATGGAGGAGGCAGTCGCCAACGGCAAGGTTCGCGCCATCGGCCTCTCTAACTTCCCGGTGCACAAGATCGACGAGATCCTCGAGGTCGCAACCATCAAGCCCGCGGTGCTGCAGGTCGAGATCAACCCCTACTGGAACCAGCACGAACTCAAGGCGGCCCTGGCGAAACGCGAACTTTCCGACACCGTATTCGAGGGCTGGTACCCGCTCGGCCACGGCGATGCCGCCCTGCTCGCCGAGCCCGTGTTCACCGAGCTCGCCGCCGCACACGGCAAGACGCCCGCGCAGGTCATCCTGCGCTGGAGCTACCAGGAGGGCAACGTCATGTTCCCGAAGACGCTAAACCCTGCGCATATGGCCGAGAACCTCGACATCTTCGACTTCGAGCTTTCCGCCGACGAGATGGCGCGCATCGCCGAGCTGCCCCAGCGCCCCTACTACGCGGTGCCCGAGGAGCCGCCCGTGTTCGTGCTGACGGCCAACGACTACTCGAAGCAGGCGACGTCCGGCTCCCGTTCCCCCATGCGCCCGGACGGCGAGTAGCGGCGCGGCGTTCCCGATGCGCACCTCCGTTTACGAAAGAAAGGATCGCCATGCTCTACAAGACCCTCAACAACGGCGTGAGGATGCCGCGGCTCGGCTTCGGCGTGTTCCAGACGCCGCCGGAGGAGACCGAGCGCTGCGTGGCGCAGGCGCTCGACGCCGGGTACCGCTTAATCGATACCGCGCAGGCGTACGGAAACGAAGAGGGCGTCGGCGCCGCGGTGGCGGCCAGCGACGTCCCGCGCGACGAGATCTTCATCACCTCGAAAATCTGGGTGTCGAACATGAACTACGAGCGCGCAACCGCCTCGATCGACGAGACGCTCGCCAAGCTCGGTACCGACTACATCGACCTCATGCTGCTCCACCAGATGATGGGCGACTACCCGGGCGCCTACCGCGCCATGGAGGACGCCTACCGCGCCGGCAAGATCCGCGCGATCGGCGTGTCCAACTGCTACCCGGAGCGCCTCGTGGACGTGTGCGCGCTCGCCGCGATGCTGCCCGCGGTGAATCAGATCGAGACGCACCCCTTCCGTCCGCAGCGCGAGGCGCACGAGCTGATGGAGCGGCTCGGCGTGGCTCACGAGGCCTGGGCACCGTTCGCCGAGGGGCAAAACGGTATCTTCACCAACGAGGTGCTCGCCGGCATCGCCCAGAAGCACGGCAAGACGACGGGCCAGGTCATACTGCGCTCGCTCCTGCAACAGGACGTGATCGTCATCCCCAAGACCGTGCACGCCGAGCGCATGGCAGAGAACATCGACGTCTTCGACTTCGAGCTCGACGCGGATGACATGGCAGCCGTCGCTGCATTGGAAGACCCCACCTTCCCTAAGATTTTCGACCACTTCGACGTCGACACCGTGAGCTGGCTGCTGAACGACCTCGTGAAAGACCAGCAGCTCGCTGGCGCCACCCTGTACTAGCATGAAAGTTTGGGGACGGGTCCCAAACTTTCACAAGGAGGAATGATGTCCAGACTCTACCTTATGCGTCACGGTCAGACGCTGTTCAACGTACTCAAACGCAAGCAGGGCTGGTGCGACTCCCCGCTCACGGAGCTGGGACGCGAGCAGGCGCGCCGCGCGGGCGCGTGGTTTGCCGAGCACGGCGTCGCATTCGATCACTCCTACTCGTCCACCTCGGAGCGCGCCGCCGACACGATCGAACTCGTGCTGGGCGCATCCGGTCAGGCAGAACTCCCCTACGAGCGCGTGAAGGGCCTGAAGGAGTGGAACTTCGGCAGCTTCGAGGGGCTGACGGAAGACGTGAACCCGCCCCTGCCGTATGGCGACTTTTACGTGCCGTTCGGCGGCGAAGGTGAAATGGAGTTTCGCGAGCGCCTCGTGACCACGATCACCGCGCTCATGCAGCGCCCCGACCACGAATGCGTGCTCATGGCGTCGCACGGCGCAGCGGTCGCGCAATTCCTGCGCGCGCAGGGCGCGCACGCCGAAGCGCGCCTACGGGGCGATGGCCGCCGCATCGGCAACTGCGGCATCACGGTGTACGAGTTCGATCCTGCGTCAGCAACCTTCGAGGCGCTCGAGCTTATCAATCCGAATTAAACCGGAGGGGATCCTCCCGCCCGGCACAAGTTCGCCGCAAGCCGCCCTCCCTTTTGGGCGCGGAAGCCGAGTGAGTCAAAACGATTATTCCGTCGCCGCGCCGCCCGGTTCGTGTAACATCGCATGCGTTACATCCCGACTTCCAGCGAACAGGCAACCATGAAACAGACAGGCCACATCAAAGCACCCGGCAACTGGATCAACGACCCAAACGGATTCATCTACTACCGCGGGCGTTACCACGTGTTCTACCAGCATTTTCCCTATGAACCTCGGTGGGGCACCATGCACTGGGGCCACGCGGTGAGCACAGACCTCATCCACTGGGAGCACCTGCCCATCGCGCTGTACCCCACCAAGCCGCAAGATCGCAACGGCTGCTTTTCGGGAAGCGCCGTGGAGCACGATGGCAAGCTCTACCTGTTCTACACCGGCGTGCGCTACCACCAGGAGAACCCCGAGAACATACACAAGCATGTAGACAACGACTTCGAATCGTGTCAGATGCTTATGGTTTCCGACGACGGCGAGCACTTCGACAACCTGAACGCCAAGCGTGTGATCATTCCCAAGATCACCGACCCCGAAGTGGGCGACGTCACGCACACGCGCGACCCCAAGGTATGGCGCGGCAGCGACGCCTGGTACATGGTGCTCGGCAGCACGCGGCACGGCGAGGGCGAGCTCTTGATCTACCGCAGCCGTGACCTCACGACGTGGGAGCTGGCCGGACAGGCGGAGCGCCCGGGCATCGGCTGGATGTGGGAGTGCCCCGACTGGTTCACGGTCGACGGACATGGCGTCTTACTGTTCTCCCCCATGGGTTATATGAAAGATTGTGCCTGCCCGCCCGACATGTCGCTCTGCGCGTTTGCCGATTTTGACGAGAAGACATGCACCCTGCACATGGCGGATAACGGGCGCTTCTTCGATTACGGCCTCGACCTGTATGCGCCCCAAAGCACGCTCGACGCCGAGGGGCGCCGCATCGTGATTGCGTGGCTGCGCATGCCTGGACCGGTCGATAACGGCATCCGCCCTTGGTGGGGCATGATGTGCCTGCCGCGCGTTGTGTCGGTGCGCGACGGACGCGTGCGCTTCTCGGTGCACCCCGATGTGCGCGCGGCTTATGCCCGCCCGATTGCCACACCTTCAGAGGCGGGCAACGGGGGCTTCCGCATGACGCTTGAACTGCATGACGGCGAGGTTCTTGACATCGGCGGCTATCGCATTGCGCGGGCGGGCGGGCGCCTTCGCGCCGACCGCAGCGCCGTGTGCCCGCACAACGGGAAGTGCCGACTCGTCTCCGAGACGCCCGAGATCCGCGAGGGCGATCATCTGGAGATATACGTGGACGGCAACATCGTCGAGACCTACGTGAACGATGGCGAGCGCACGCTCACCCATGCGGTCTATGGGCTCAGCGACGATGTTCATCTCGAAGGCTCAGGCCCCATCGCCCTTTACGCCCTGGGAAAAAAGTGCCTGTCCCCTTTTTCCCGCTAGTCGAAGCGGCTGATGAAGCCCTCGACGGCGGCGAGACACTCGTCGGGATGCGTGATGTTGGCCAGGTGCGGCGCGCCCTGGATGAGCGTCCACTCGCAGCCCGGGATGAGGTCCACGCCCTCCTTGATGGTGTAGGGCGTGCCCTCGTCGTCGGTGCCGGAAAGCGCCATGCACGGCACGCGAATGCTCTTCACGCCCCCACGGATGTCCCAATCCTTGAGCTTACCGGTGCACACGAACTCACTCGCACCCTGCATGACCATGTAGCACTCGCCCGTGCCCGCGTTGGAATCGATGATCTCCTGCGGGTAGTCGGCAGCGTAGACGCCCATCACGTGGCGCTTGTAATACTCGTCGGCCGCCGCAGCCGCCGCCGGCGCGTCGTAGTCGCCCGTGCGCTCGGCTTCCTCCAGGGCCTCCTGCATGTCCTTCGGGAGGTACTGGATGAGGCGGCGCGCTTCGGAAAGCCAGGTGTCGATACGCACCGGCGAGCTGTTGATCACAAACGAGTTGACGCCCGCATCGTCCTTCATCATGCAGAGCATGCCCAGCATGCCGCCCCACGAGTTGCCGAACAGATGGATGTCGTCGAGACCGAGCGCGCGGCGCACGGTGTAGAACTCGTCGATCCACAGGTCACAGGTGTAGAAGTCATCTTCCTGATGCGGGATGGCGCTCTTGCCGCAACCGATCTGGTCGTAAAACACCACGGTGCGCCCGTAGCGGTCGGCAATCTGCGCGTAGGTGAGCAGGCAGTTGTGGCAAGCACCGGGGCCACCGTGCAGCACGAGCAGCGGCTTCTTGCCGGCAGCGGGCTCATCGGGCTCGACAATCTTGCAGTAGGTCTTGAATCCCGCGTAGTCGACATAGGTCTCGGTGATGCGCGCCATGACAGACTCCTTCGCCTCCGAGCTAGCAGATATAGGTTAGATACCCGCGTCGCCAGCAGGGCAAACTTGGTGGGAAAAAAGTGCCTGTCCCCATTTTCCCGCGGGAAAATGGGGACAGGCACTTTTTTCCCACTAGCCGTAGTGGTAGATGTCGCGCTCGAGGTAGCGGCGGCGCTCCACGGTGGGATGCGCGGCGTTGATGGCTCGGTAGCGTGGGCAGTCCTCAGAGTGATCGTTGATGATCCCGCATGCCTGCAGGTGCGAATAGACGACCACGGGGCCCAGGTACTTGAAACCGCGCCGCTTGAGATCCTTCGAGATCTTCGCCGAAAGCCCGTTGCTCACCGGGATGTAACCTTGGGCGTGCTTATGGTAGAGGATCGTCTTGTTGTCCGAAAAGCCCCACAGGTAGGCGGAGAAGCTGCCAAACTCCGCGCGCACCTCGAGGAAGCGCTGCGCGTTGTTGATGATGGCCTCGACCTTGCGACGCGAGCGAATCATGCCCGGCGTCGCCAAGATGCGCTCGATGTCGTCCTCGTCGTACGCCGCCACGCGTTCGCAATCGAAGCCGTCAAAGCACGCACGCAGAATCTCGCGCTTCTGCATCATCATGTTCCAGTTGAGCCCGCACTGCATGACCTCAAGCGAGATGAACTCGAACTGCCCGATGTCGTCGTGCAACGGCACGCCCCACTCCTCATCGTGGTAACGCCGGGTAATATCGCTCGATCTATCCCAATCGCAATACGACATCGTTGCCCCCCAACACGGGAAAAAAGTGCCTGTCCCTATTTTCCCATCACTTCTCGGCGCAGGTGGCCCAGAAGGTGGGAACGCCGAGCTCGTGCAGGCGGCCCTCGCCATTGGTGTCCTCGTACAGGTCGAGCAGGTGGAAGCCCGCCTGGATCTGCCCGCGAATCTGCTCATCGAGCGTGTGCGAGAACTGCATGCCCCAATCGGCAAGCTCTTCTTCGGGAATGAGCGAAGGGTCGCGCAACGGGTTGAACGGCAAGCCGTGGATGATGCGCTCCTCGTCTTCGTCCACTACATAGTTGAAGCCGTTGTCGAGACCCGCCAACAGGCGACCGCCCGGCGCCAGCACGCGGAAGCACTCGCGCCACACCGGCAAGACCTCCTCGATGTAGCAGTTAGACACCGGGTGGAAGATGAGGTCGAACTCCCCATCTCCAAACGGCAGCGGGCGCGTCATGTCGGCGCGGACGCATCGGATCTCATAGCCCTCGCGCTCGGCGACAAGCCGTTCCGAGGCGATTTGTTTCTCGGAGTAGTCGAGCACCGTGCACTCGGCGCCCATCGCGGCAAAAATCGGCATTTGCTGGCCGCCGCCCGCCGCCAGGCCGAGCACGCGCTTGCCGCGCATATCGGGCAAAAGCCAACTACGCGGAACCTCACGCGTCGGCGTGAGCACCATGGACCAATCGCCCGCAAGCGCGCCCTCGTAGCGCTCGTGAGAAATGGGCGTCCCCCACTGCCAGCCGTCTTCAATCCACTGGTCGATGATACGCGCGTTGAGGCCGGTATAGGAATCGGTCGACACAGCGTCCCGCGCTCCCGTGCCCCCGTGCTTCTGCAGTCCCATAGATGCTCCTCGCGATTCTTCTGTTTCCTGTCACACATAATGATGCCATACGCCCTATACATACAGCGAAGAGCAACATGCGGCGGTGGGAACACGGGCATGACCGTTCGTCACGAACGCGTATATGGCAAAAACCAGGGTCCTCGCATGGGGCGCACCCGGTTATACCGAACATGCTGCAAGACACTTTCCGGATACTGGATAAAATGTCGATTATGCATCGCCGGACACGCGGGGCGAGGCCCAAATCGTCGCAACGGGAAGGTCGGATGCCGGTAATCGAGCCCATTTTTACGAAAAACCAGTACCGGGATGCGCTGCAGAGCGCCGGGAGCCGCTCAAGAGGCCTGCGAGACACGCCGTCTACCGCAGCGAAAATGCATAACTTACATTTTTATCCAGTTTGCCGACAGTTACCTGGTTTTCGGGCAGTCCTCACGCCGTCCGCGCCTTATCGGCGCATGAACAGAAGCGGATAGGGCGCGCCCTCGCCGTCGGTGTCGGTGCGGCGGTAGGTCGTAAAGCCCATGCGCTCGTAGAACCCGGCTGCCTGCGGGTTCTGCTCGTTAACGGAGACCTCGGTCGCCCCGTAGCTGGCAACCGCACGCTCAATCAGACTGCGGCCGATGCCTTGCCCACGACAGGCCGCCGACACGAAGAGCATCTCGATGAAGGTGCCGTCCATGCCGAGGAACCCGACCGGCTCGTCATCGCGCGTGCACACGAGCAGCGTGGGCACACCGGCAATGGCCTGCGGGACCATCGCGCCGATGCGCTCGAGCTCGCCCGCCGGCAAAAAATCGTGCGTCGCGCGGACGGATCCCTCCCATACCGCGACGAGCGCCTCCACAAGCTCGGACGTACGATCGACCGCTTCGATCTCAACGATACACAGCATAGACCTGCTTCTTTCAACAACAGGATGCGACAAGATTGAGCCCGGCCCCATCTTGTCGCGGCCCCATCTTGTCGGTTACCCTTCAATCGTGCGGATGCTGGGGATCGCCCAGGTCGCCACGGCGAGCAGCGCCATGGCGATGCCCGCGCCTGCAAACCAAGCTGGCGCGCCCACGGCATCGGCGAACAGCGACGAGACCGCAAGACCCACGGGCATCGCCCACGACATGGTGGCACCGTACAGACCGAATACGCGACCCAGGTATTCGGGTGGAATCTTCTCCTGCATGAGCGCGGTCTGCGGGCCGGAATAGAACGGCGAGCTCAGGCCCATGAGGAAGCTCATCGCCAAAAACATCAGGTAACCGGTTGCACCGAGTATGCCCGCCACGAACGTTGCCGCGCCGTAAAGGGACGTGGCTGCCACCACGGTGAGCGCGCGGTTCTTGAAGCCGCCCGTCGAGGCGAGCAGCGCCGAACCGGCGATCATGCCCACCGAGAACACGATCTCGGCGGTCGCTGCGTCGGTCGTGGTGCCGCCGAAGTGATCGAGCGTCATGAGCGGGAAGAGCGCCGCAATGGGCGAGAACACGAGCGTGAACACGAATCCGCACCACAGCAGCGCGAACAGACCCCGATAGCCGCGCAACACGCGACATCCGGCAGCTGCCTCGCCAACGAGCGCACGGACCTGCGCTGCGATACCGATACGTCCCTCCCCCGACGGAGTCTGTGCCCCGCCCACGTCGAGCCGCGCTACAAGCACGGCCGCCGTGGCGAACAGCGCGCCGACAACATCGAGGGCAATCATGGCCGTAAGGCCCCACAGCGGGTAGATGACCGCCGCGATGGCCGTTCCCAGAATGTAGCCGCCCGACTGCACCGCCTGCGTGACGCCCGCCAAGCGAGTCAGGTACTCGGCCGGCGCCACGAGCGGCGTCAGCGTCTGGAACGCCGGTGTGTGGAAGGCGCTGCCAATGGCGCGGAAGAACAGCGCCGCGATGACTACCCAAACCGGCAACGCGCCCGTCATCGATACGAGCGCCACGATGGCGCTCACCGCAGCGATGAACAGGTCAGCGCCGATGAGCACCCGCTTGAGCGGCAACCGATCCACGATGGCACCGGCGAAGGCACCGAACAGCGCCAGCGGCAGAAAGCCCACGAGCGACGCCAGCGACAGCATGCTTGCGGAATTGGTCGCAAGCGTGATGTGCCATATGAAGCCCATCTGCAAAATGGAGCTCGTGAGCACCGAGACGAGCTCGCCGCCCCACACGCAGGCGAGCTTTGCCTGCCATGACCGATCCATCTGTGCCCTCCCTTTCAACTCGGAACACATCATATCCGATGTGCACACGGCCAAAAGTGACCTGCCCCCCTTTTGGCTACAATCGAAGTGCCACCCCATAAAGAAAGGAAGCGCATATGGAATTCAGCGATGTGATCAAGAACCGGTATTCCTGCAAGAAGTACGACGCTGCGCGTCAGGTGACGCCCGAGCAGCTCACAGCAATCCTCGAGGCGGGTCGCGTGGCGCCCACGGCCAAGAATCTGCAGGAGCAGCACGTCTACGTGCTGCAGAGCGAGGCCGACCTCGCGCTGATCGACGAGCTCACCCCGTGCCGCTACGGCGCGCCGACGGTGCTCGTCGTGGCCTTCGACACGAAAAACGTCTACACCTACCCGGGCGACGAGCGCGACTCTGGCATCGAGGACGCGGCGATCGTGGCGACGCATATGATCCTCGCAGCCACGAACGAGGGCGTCGACAGCTGCTGGCTCAACCGCTTCGACCCGGCCGAGGCCAAGGCGAAACTCGGCCTGCCGGAAAACGAAGAAATCCTCATGCTGCTCGACCTGGGCTTTGCCGCCGAGGGCACAGGGCCGCTCGCGAACCACGCCAGCTGCAAGCCGCTCGAGGAAACCGTCACCTACCGTTAAACGACAAGAAGGGGTCAGGTCCAAACTTGTCGCGACAAGATCGTACCTGGCCCCTACATGTCACCTCCGGTCTATCACCAGGGTGCGCACGAGCGAGATGACGAGCGCGACGGCGACGAGTGCCGCCAGCAGGTGGAACACCGTCGCCAAGCCGTGCATGAAGAGTTCGGGCCGGTCCGCCACGAAGCTCGACACGCGATAGCCCGCCTCGGCGCTCATGGTTCCGTACAGCACGCCCGTGGAGATGGTGATGCCGAGCGACTGGCCCAGGTAGCGCATGAGATTGCCGAGCGACCCCACGAAGCCGAGCATCTCGGGTTCAGCATGACCCATGATCAGCGAGTTGTTGGGACTCTGAAACATGGCGCTGCCAAGCGAGGTGAACATGAGCATGGGCACGATCCGCGCAATCGGCGTGTCGAGCGCGAGCGTCGAGAGCCCGAGCAGGCCGAGCGCGAAGACGACCTGCCCGGCAAGCGTCGGCTTGATGCAGCCGATCCTGTCGGACAGGGCGCCCGAGAGCGTGCCGATCGTCGCGTTGACAAGCGGATAGCACGCCATCACGAGGCCCGCCACACCGGGCTCGAGGCCAAGCGCGCTCTGCAGGTAGAACGGCATGATGATCGTCACGCCGGAGAGCCCCAAGAACACGAGCACCATCGCGATGAGGTCGATGTCGAAACTCGCGTTGCGAAAGACCCGCAGCTGCACGAGCGGCTCTGGCACGCGACGCTCCACCGCGATGAATGCCGCGACCAGCGCCAGCCCGCCCGCGAGCATGCCGAACTCCAACGGACCGGCGCCGCCCTCCATAAGCGTGATAGCGGCGAACACGAGCAGGATGGCGGGCACGACGAGCAGCGCTCCCGGCACATCGAGCGCATGCTTCTCAACGGGTCGACGGTTGGGCAGCGCGAACGCTCCGATTGCAAACGACAAGATGCCGATGGGGATGTTGATCACGAAAATCGACTCCCAGGGGAACATCGATACCAGCACGCCGCCGACCGTGGGGCCCGCCATGGCACCGAGTGCCGTGAACGTTGCCACGAGCCCCAAGGCACGACCGCGGCTCTCGGCGAAGAGCTCCGTGATGATGCCCTGGTTGTTGGCAAGGCTGCATGCCACGCCGAGCGCCTGCACGGCGCGCGCCGCCACGAGGACGGGCAGCGTCGTCGACAGCGCGCAGAGCGCCGAGCCCACCGTGAACAGCACGACGCCCGTCTGGAAGACGCGCACCTTGCCGAGCATGTCGCCCAGCCGGCCGAACACGAGCAGGAAGGCGCAGGTCACCACCAAAAACACGCTTGCCACGAGCTGAACTTCGGTCGCCTCGACGCCGAGCTCCACCTGCATGGTGGGAAGTGCGACGTTGACAATGGTGCCGTCGAGCACCTCCATAAACGTCATGCACAGAATGGCGAACAGCGCCCAGCCGCGCCGAGGCGCACGGGCGGCCATGGGCGTCGCCGTCGTCGCGTCACTCATGCTGCGCCTCCTCCCCCTCGCATGCCGGCCTGCCGTACAGCGCATCCAGCGTCGCCTCAATCAGTGCGTCAACGGTCCGCTCAAGCGCCGCGGGCGCAAGCTCCTCGCGTGCGAGCAGCGTGAGAGCGCATACCCTTTGGAGCGACGACGCAAGCTCCGCATCGGGAGAAAGCCCCGCGCGCGCGAGCTCGGACGAGATCTTCACAAGCGCACTTCCCACAAGTTCGGGCCCCATGTGCACGTCATCTGGCAGGGCCGCGCGCACCTTGCGGTAATCCGCAACGTCGATGTAGCGGAAGATCGCCCGCTTGCCATGCCATGCGCTGTGCATCCAACGACGCAGATCCTCACGACGAGGAGCGCCTCCCGCCCGCTCAATCAGCACGTCGAGGCTATCCATGAGCGTATGTCGATTTTCCGCCACCATCTGTGCCACGAATGCGCCCTTCGACGGGAAGAACCCGTAAAACGTACCCGGCGCGATGCCGACCGCCCGCGCGATGTCCTCCACGCGCGTTGCGCGGTAACCATGTTCGAGCAAGCACTCCCATCCCGCATCGAGCATCGAGCGCCGCAGTTCCTCCTTATCGGCATCCGTAAAAATCGCCGGCATGGCGCCCTCCTTTGAAACTTTCGATATCGCTATCTCACGTCAGTCATGGTATCCATTCCCGATTGTTTTATACGAATATTCATTTTAATTTTTCAATATTTGCAAGAAGGCATGCGTGGTGCACGATCATCGGGAATGCGTGGCACCTCCCCTATCTGCGATAGCGCACGTCTCCACTCCTCCGCTCCGAGAGACGCGCGGTCGCCGAAGTCGCAAGCCATAGCCCCATGACCACCATGCACAGGCACACGAAGCCGCCTAGACCGCCCTCCACCACACTGCGCGACACGGCATCGGGCAGTAGGTCCCAATCGATGCGCGAAAGCAGCACCGTCTGCAGCGCGAACACGGAAATGAGGGCGCTCGCCAGGTTGAACGCGCGCACGCCCTTGACCGCGAGCGTCTCCTCGCGGCGGGCGCGCACGAGGTTCACGAGCGCGACCATGATCTGAATGAAGGCATAGGCGGCATACACGTAGATGACGGCGCCGGGATACGATCCGCCGAACCCCTGAAGCACCAAGCGCGCAACCGTGCTCGACATGGCGAGGATGATGACCACGAGCGCCACGCCGGCACGACGGCAGCGCACAAGCGAGTCCGCGGTCTCATAGCTCGAATCAATCGCCACGCTCATAAGCGCGCCGGATGCGAGATAGGACTTGCCCACGTTGAGCACAGCGATAACAATGCCCACGGAAAGTGCCCACACCGAGCGCGCCAGCAGTGCAACGATGACGTTTGCCACAGCGAACGCCACATGAAAGATGCCGAGCACAAGACCCGTCGCCATTGCGCGCGCCTGCTCGTTTTCCACCAACGGGTGCGGCACCACGCTGCGGACGACGGCCCCCACGCGCGACACGCGACGGACGGTGATGCCGCTATTGACGGGCGCGGCGGGCATGCCGGCAAGCGAGCGGACCGCGCGAACCAAGACTCGCCGCATGCGGGTGCGCAGCCGTGCGCGCATGCGGCTTTGCGTCTCGACGATGACTCGCATACGCGCACCTCTCCACCTGCATGACCGAACTGTCTCCCCTTTCATCCATCATATCCCGGCGCCTACGCCGCAAAAGCACAGACCGCCCTATTTCCCTGCGTAGACGTCGTTTCGCAGCAAGCGGTAGGCAACCGCAGCCAGCGGCACGCCCACGAACATGCCGGCGATGCCGAACGCACCGCCACCCACGGTGACCGCCGCGAGCACCCAAATGCCCGGCAGCTGGATGGACGAGCCCACCACGTGCGGGTAGATGAGGTCACCCTCGAGCTGCTGCAGGACCACGATGAAGATGAGGAACACGAGCGCCTGCACGGGCGACACCATGAGGATGAGGAAGGCACCGATCGCGCCGCTGATGAGCGCGCCGACGATGGGAATGAGTGCCATGAACGCCGTGAGGGCACCGATCATGAGCGCATAGGGCAGCTGCAAGATGAGCATGCCCACGGCGCACAGCACGCCGAGCACGACCGCCTCGGTGCACTGGCCCACGAGAAACCGATGGAAGCAGTCGTCGGCGATGCCGAGCACGTAGCGCACGCGTGCAAGCATCTGTGCGCTCAGGTAACGTTCCATGATCAGGTCGCGCTGAATAGCAAGGCGCTTTTTGTTGAGCAGCACGAAGATGGAAAAGATGACCGCCAGGAAAAACGTCGCCGTTCCCGACACCACACCCGACACTGCGCCGACGATACCGGACATCACCATGCTTGCCAGGTCGCTCACATGCGATTTCCAGTCGAATGCTTCCAGAGATGCGTTCACGCTGCTCACCAGATCGGGCGTGATAAGCTCGCTCTCCTCAAGCCAGTCGAACAGAGAGACCGTCGCCACGGGAACCTCGTCGATAAGCAATTTCACGCACTCAACGAGCTGCGGCACCACAAGCCACATGATTCCCGTCGCCACCACGACGAGCGTGAGCAGCGCGAGCACCAAGCTGATGCCCGGGCGCACGCGCGCAACGACGCGGCCGGTGCTCGCGGGCAGGAAGTGCCGCTCGTAGAAGCTCATGAGGATATTCAGCGGGTACGCGAGCACAAGGCCCAACACGAGCGGCGCCACCGCGGACGCGACGAGCCCGATGAAGCCGGCGATGTTCGGCCAGTAATAGATACCCAGATACACCGCGAAAGCGGCGAGGGCAATCAGAGCGATCGTGCGTCCTGTCGGTTGGTTCATGAAGACCCCTTCACATGGGAAATTAGTGCCTGCCCCTATTTTCCCACGGATTTCGATAGGAGTTGGAAGAAGGTCTCGATGTACGGCGCCCGGTTGCCGCGACGCATGCGCAGGCCGAAGGTCGTTTTCGGCAAGCCATCGACGGGCACGGCGCAGATGCCGAGCGCGTCCACCCGGGGAACCGCGGGCATGACGGCATAGGCGATTCCCGAGGCGGCCGTGGCGATCGCGCTCTCCGGGCTCGTACACAGCAGCACGTCGTCCGTGTTGACATGCTCCAGGACGCCGCTCATGCTGCTGCGCATCGCGGTGCGCACGCCGGTCATGCTCGCCTCGAGCCTCGTGATGTTCCTGTCCATCTCGATGGACCTCTCCCCCGTCATCATCGTGGCGGCGATTTTCCTCATCGTCGCGTTCTCGCTCATCGTGACGAACGCCACGCGTGTGTTCAACCGCGTCTTCGACACCTACGATGATCTCAACGCGAGCGTACAGGAAAGACGGGCGGTAGCGTGCGCGTGGGCGGCGTCGACGTGCGCGCCTACGACCTCGAAGCGCTGCGCGACAACGTCGCGGTCGTCCTGCAGAAAAACGTGCTCTTCAGCGGCACCATCGCCGAGAACCTGCGCTGGGGCAACGAGCACGCCACCGACGAGGAGCTCATGGACGCCTGCCGCGCCGCAGCGGCCGACGAGTTCGTGAACCAGCTGGCAGACGGCCTGAACGCCCGCGTGGAGCGTGGCGGCGTGAACTTCTCCGGTGGCCAAAAGCAGCGCCTGTGCATCGCACGCGCCCTGCTCAAGCGCCCGCGCGTCCTCATCTTGGACGACTCCACCTCCGCGGTGGACACCGCCACCGACGCGCGCATCCGCGAGGCCTTCCGCACCTACATCCCCGGCACGACCAAGATCATCATCGCGCAGCGCATCTCGAGCGTGGTGGACGCAGGCCGCATCATCGTGCTCTCCGGCGGCCGCGTGAACGGTGCCGGCACGCACGACGAGCTGCTCGAGACCAACGAGATCTACCGCAGCGTCTTTGAGTCGCAGGCGGAAGGCACGGGAGACTTCGATGTGCCCAGCGCCGCCGCAGACGATGCCGCCACCGGAAAGGAGGCCTAAACGCCATGGCGAACAAGAATCAAACCTCCCCGCAGGCGTCCTTCTCCTTTGACGCCCTCATGCGCGCCCTGCGCTACATGCTCAAAAACTACGGCGCGCTCTTCTGCTTCGTGGTGGCGTGCATCGCGGTGTCGGCCTACGCCATCAACCGCTCGATGCTCTTCACCCAAATCCTGATCGACGACTACATCGAGCCGATGCTCGCCTCCGGCTCCACGGATTTCTCTGGCCTTGCCGGAGAGATCGCGCGCCTCGCCTTCCTGCTCGTCGTGGGCATCCTCGCCTCGTACGGCTTCAACCGCCTCATGGTCACCATCGGCCAGGGCACCATGAAGAAGCTGACAAGTTGGGGGCAGGTCCAAACTTGTCAGGTCCAATCTTGTCACCCGAGCGTGATGGTGAGCGTGTTGCCCGTAAGCTCGGCGGAAAGCTCCATGCCCATGGCGCGCGCAAGGTTGGCCGCAACAGACAGCCCCAAGCCGCTGCCCTTGGCGCCGCGAGCGGAATCGGCCTGGTAGAAGCGGTCGAACAGACGGTCCGGATCGATAGCGGTCGGGTCTTCCACGGTATTGGATATGCCCAGGAGGACCCGACCGTTTTCTGATCGCTGAACGATTGTCGGCGCCGACGAGCCATGGCGCAGCGCATTGACCACAAGGTTCGTGAGAATCCGCGCGAGCGCCTCGCGGTCGGCCTCGAGGGTCGCCGTGGCATCCTCGAAAGTGACCTGCGGCTCCCAGCCGCGCTCATCGAAGGCCGGGTACTGCCCGAGCAGAATCTCCTCCACAAAGGGCTCGAGCGCCACGGGTTCCATCTTGAGCGCCAGGTCGGGATCGGTCGACTTCGTATACGCGAAGAGCTGGTCGAGCAGCTCCGTCGTGGCGTCGATGCGCGCCGCCGCTGCATCCAGGTGCCGGGCGCGCTGGACCGGATCCCCCTCGTCGCGCGCAAGCTGCAGATAGCCCTTGGCACCCATGAGCGGGGTGCGAATGTCGTGCGAGAGTGCCGAAAGGTCGCGCTGGAACTCCTGCTGATGACGGAGCGCCTCGATATGCGCCTGAGCGCTGCGGTCGAGCTCGGCATTGACGGCGTCGGCCAGATCCGTCACGCCCGGCGCCCCACCCGCCGTCACGCGCGCGTTGCTCTGCGGATCGCGCCCGCGCAGGAAGTGCGCGATGCGGCGCAGCTCGCCCAGGTAGCGCGTCCCGGCAAGCAGCGCGCCCATGCCCAGCCCGACCACGAGCAGGACGATGGCAAGCAGGCTGGTGTCCATGGCTCCTCCAGTTATCTGAAAGGGGCACCTCCCGGCGCTGCTTCTGCGCGGGAGCTGCCCCGTACTTCCCCAAGGAAAGGGACCGCTTCTATTGTCCCATTAGATGTCGCGCTTGCGGGAGATGGCGAGCACGACGGCGCCGGCGAGAACGATCCAGATGATGCCCGTGAGGACCGTCTGGATTCCGGGGGCGATGGTGAAAGCGTACCCCGTCTCTCCCCAGATGCCGAGCGACGCGTTGAGGAACAGCTGCCCACCCTGGCTCAGATTGTTGAGCGCCGTGGAGGGCATCCAGGCGGCAAGGGTCTCGAGCACCGGGCGGATCGGCTGCAGCACGCTCAGAATGCCGCCGGTGGAGTACGCGAGGCCCGTGAGCGTCTGCGGCATGATCGAAGCGGCGAAGCAGAAAGCGCCGATATAGCTCACCGGGCTCACGCGGGTCGCGTACACGAGGATGAGCGAGCACGCGGAAAGCGCCCAGGTGTTGAGCCAGAAGCCCACGAACCAGCCGATAATCTCGAACGGCCCGTCCACATTGATGAACTCAGGTCGCCCGACGGCCATCACCGGCAGGCACGCCAGGACGACAACCGTTGCGAAGACGATCATGAGCGCAGACAGCACGCCCACGAACAGCAGCTTGCCCACGATGTACGAAAGGCGGCCCGAGCGAGCCGAGAGCACGGACTTGATGTAGCCGTTCTTGAACTCGGCAAGCGCGTGCTCCACTGCCATAAATGCCACACAGAGCGGCACCAGACCGTTCAGCATGTCCGCGAAATACACCGTAAGCGAGGTCTTCGTCACCACGTCGCCGATGGTGCCGCCCGTCATGTCGAGATACATCTGGCTGTTCGCGAAGGCCACGAGGGCCATGACGATGCCGTAAGCGGCAAGGATCGCGATGCCGTACTGCCAGAAGCTGCCGCGCAGACCGCGCGGGCGGGTGATGCGGTAGAGGTCGGATTTGATAAGGTTCAGCATGGTATTACCTGCCTTTACTGGTCGTGAGGAGAAGATACGCAAGGGCGCCGAGAACCGCAGCGCTCAAAACGGCATCGAGCATGGGCGCCTACCTCCCCTGCACAGCGGGCGCCGCAGAGGCGCCGCCGTCCATGAGCTCCACGAAGTAGTCCTCGATGTCGCGCTCGAGCACCGAAAGCTCCAGCACCACCTGGTCGGCATCGTGCAAGATGCGGGACACGTCCTCGACCGAAGGCGCGCCGGATGCCGCGGGATCGGTCGCCGCGCCGCCGAAGGACGTGGCGGCGTGCCGCACTCCCCCACTGACCACGATGGCCTGGTCGGGCTCCACGCGGAAGGTCGCTCCCGCCAGGCGTTCCTCGAGGATCGCCAGTGCGCGTGCCGGGTCTGCGGTCCGTACGCGCACCGAACTTCCGCAGGTGGCGTGCAGCTCATCGTCGGTGAACTCGCGCACCATGCGGCCGGCCGCGATGACGCCGAAGCGCGTGCACACGCGCATGAGCTGGTCGAGCACGTGGCTCGAGATCACGATGGTCACGCCGCGCTCTTGGTTGAGCTTTACGAGTGCGCGGCGCAGGTCGCGCGTGGTCTCGGGATCCATGCCGTTGAACGGCTCGTCGAGCAGCAGCAGGTCGGGCGAGCCCACGAGGGCGAGCGCGAGGCCCAGGCGCTGCTTCATGCCCTGCGAGAACTTCTTGACCTTGCGCGAGCCGGCTGCCTCGAGGCCCACGAGCTGGAGCAGGTCTTCCACCTGCTCGCGCGGGCGCACAACGCCCATGGCAAGCGCTTTCATCATGAGGTTCTCGCCTGCCGAGAAGTTGGGCATGACACCGGGTTCCTCGATGAGCGCGCCGATGCGCGAGGGCGCGGCCGAGAAGCTGCCGGCGCGGCCGGCACCCGCCTCGCCGCTGCCGAACAGCGCGAGCTCGCCCGAGGTCGGGGTCGTAAGGCCGGCGATCATCTTCATGGTCGTCGACTTGCCGGCACCGTTTTTACCCACGAAACCGTAGATGTCGCCTGAGGCCACTCGCATGTTCAGGTGGTCGACGGCGAAGGTCTTCCCATATCGCTTGGTGAGACCGCGGATATCGATCACGTTCATGGTCGCTCCCATCTGTCGTTTCCATCTGTTGCCTACGAGTATGGAAGGCGACCTTTGAGCAGGTCTTATCCGGAGTTTAAGAAAGCATAAAGAAGGAAGGACGAGGCGTTAGACTCAGCCTTCCTGCAGCTTGAAGCCCATGCCCCATACGGTCTTGATGTAGCCGTCGGTGCCGCTCGCCTTGAGCTTCGCGCGGATGTTGGACACGTGCACGTTCACCGTGTTGTCGTCGGCAGCGTACGGCTCGCCCCATGCCCGCTCGAAGAGTTCTTGCTTGGAAAACACGCGCTTGGGATGCTCGATAAGCGCCTGGAGGATGTTGAATTCGATGCGCGTGAGCTCTACCTGCTCGCCCGCTACCGAAAAGGTGCGCGCCTCTGGATCGAGTTCCCACGAACGAAAGCGCAACACACCCGCAGACGCATCCGACGCGTCATCGCCCGCGCCAGCAAGCCCGCGATGGCGCAGCTGCACCTCAATGCGCACCACGAGCTCATCGAGGTCGAACGGCTTGGTGAGGTAGTCGTCCGCCCCAAGCTTCAGCAGGTCGATGCGATCGGATGCCGCCGTGCGCGCCGAGATGACGATGATGGGCACGTGCGCGTCGCGCCCGCGGATGAGGGCGACGAGCTCCTCGCCACTGAGGCCCGGCAGCATGAGGTCGGAAACCACGATGTCGAACGGAAAGACGTCGTCACCAATGAGCAAACGCGCCTCGCTGCCGGAAAACGCCTGCGTGCAGTCCATGCCGTGCCGTGCCAGATGCGTGGCGACAATCTGGTTGATATCGGCATCGTCCTCGACAATCAGCGCGCGCGTTGCTGCCATGCGTGACTCCTCTCGCATCGGTTGCGACCCAGTATAGCGAATGGCCCGTACTGCCCGCCCGACGCACAATTGCCCAGGGGTTATTTGACATCGTCAGTCCCGCACTGCAAAAAGTCAGGACTTTGGGCGGATTTTTCGGCCCGGCTCCATACGGACGGCTTCTGGACCTGCAAAAACACCAAGGTCAGAAAGGCGCTTGTCTCGACCCGATGCGAAAATTCCGCCCAAAGTCCTGACTTTTTGCATCCTAGCCCTCAAAACAACTCGCTTTTTTGCTGTATGAGAGAACGTAAGCGATTCGCAGTTGCTAGGACGGTTTTACTGACGCGAATCTTATACATGGTGCAAAATGATTGCTGAGGACTATTGGGCTGTCATGAGGAAGGTCAGATGGCCGGTAAAACATTCACAGACATCGCGGTGACCGTTGCCGCGATGATGTTCACCTCCCCCGCATGCGCATGGGCCGACATGGGCCTTGTACAGAAGACCACCTCGGAAGGCACAATCGTCTACTTCGACTTCGACGGCATCGGCTACGCGCTCATCATCGTCATCGCACTCGTCTTGATCTTCCGTGGACAGCGAAAGACCCTCAAGCGTATGGCAGCCAAGAAACGGCGCGCAAGCAAAGCCGGATCAACCGCTGATAAGCCTATTGACCCCGGCGCCGAGGCCCTTGCCGCCGTCGAGCGCCTGAAGCAAGCCGAACAAGCCGCCCGCGCACCGAAAAAACGCGTCATGCGACAAAAAGCGGGAAAATAGGGACAGGCACTTTTTTCCCGCGAACTACCCCTCGACCTCGCGCAGGAGATCCGCGGGATCCACACTGAACACGCGCGCGAGCTTGATGAGATTCGTGGTCGACGGCTCGGACGCCCCCTGCTCCCACTTGCTCACTGCTTGTCTGCTGACACCAATCTGCTGGGCAACGAACTCCTGCGTCATATGGCAGCCCTCGCGGCGCGAGCGCAGCACCTCGCCGAGCGTGCGACGTGCCGCCACCGCCTCGGGGTCCTTTGCTGCCTTCTCCTGACGCAAAAACCATCTGATAGCGAAAACGCAGACGACAACGAACAGGACAGGCGGAATGAGGCTGAGCAGCAACGAGACGATGACGATTACCTCGAACCCTGACGGCACCATAGCCACTCCTCCCTATCGGACTTCGCCTCCATCGTATCCGGCAGCACGCGAAATGCCCAGCAACTATCGCGCAACATGCGGTTGCGTTCCGGTTGCGGCATGCGCCAAGATTTAACCTAGCACCAACTTGTCAACGAACTGGCCGATTAGTCTGTTCACGTACTCCGGCGCATCGGTGTTGGAGTTGTGGCCCGCACCTTCAATCCACCTCATGGGAAGGCCCGCTCGCCTTTCCCATGCTCGGTTGTAGCGCTTGGCCGAACCCGCAGCGTCGCGGTCTCCGCAGATGAGAAGCGCGGGGCAGTCGATGCGGTACGGCCGGCCCGCAAGCACGGCTTCCGCGAGCGCCCGGTAGCCGCAAACGGCAAGATCGATGTACTCCTGCTTAGAGTAATCGCTCATCATCCGACGCATAAGCTCCTGCCCGTACGAACTGGTCGAGCAGCCGCGCGAGCCGATGTCGAGCAGCATCTTCCAGGGAATCGACTGGTAGATTGCGCGCGTGTGCTTGAGTGCCCACAGCTCCGCCGCCGTGTAGTACGCGCGCTGCAACGGACAGGAATCGATGGAGATGAACCCGGTGGCCTCACCTGGATACAAATCGAGATACGCTTGCGCCACGTAACCGCCCATCGACTGCCCGATAAGCACGGGGTGTGTAAATCCCTCGCGTTGAAGGATCGCATGCAGCAGCCGGGCAAGGTCGGCCATGCTCCACCCGAGCTTGAATGGTCGCGATAATCCATGCGAGGGAGGGTCCCACACCAAACAGCTCGCACGCGATTCGAAATGCTCGATCTGCCTGTCGAAAAGCCGATGGTCCGCCGTAAGCCCCGGAAGAAACACGAGTTGCGGCGCTTTCGCACAGCCGCATGATATCCAATAGCGGACGACCCCGCCGTCAGTTGAGAACTCCTGCCCGACCATAAGCCTCTCCCATCGTGGGAAAAAAGTGCCTGTCCCTATTTTCCCACGATGGGAAAATAGGGACAGGCACTTTTTTCTCACACAGGAGCGCATCGTGAGCGACATCATCATCCGGCCGATCACAGCGGACGACGACGCGGCGATCGCCGCCATCATCCGCGCAAACCTTGAGGCCTACCAGCTTGATATTCCCGGGACCGCGTACTTCGATCCGGAACTCGACCATCTGAGCGTCTACTACGGTGCCGCCCCTGACCGCCGCGCCTATTTCATACTGACCAATGCTGCCGGCACCGTGCTGGGCGGCGCCGGCCTGGCGGAGTTCCCCGGGCTAGACGCGTGCGCCGAACTGCAGAAGATCTATCTGATAGATTCCGCCAAGGGTAAGGGGCTGGGAACCGCCCTCGCCCACGCCGTCGAAGCGCGCGCCTGTGAGCTTGGTTACCGTCGACTGTATCTGGAAACCCAC
>CALULJ010000024.1 GCA_944321445.1 uncultured Collinsella sp. | reverse complement strand
CGTGTCCCCGGTCGGTGGTGCTCGCCGCGGATGCGGGGGTGAGCCCCGTTCTCGTTAGAGGTGGTGTAGGTGTTAGCGGTGCTCCCCGCGCATGCGGGGATGATCCTCAGATGGACACCGGTAAGGCCGTAATGTTCGTGTGCTCCCCGCGCATGCGGGGATGATCCCTGGTCGTCGTCCTGCTTGGACTCGCGGCTGAAGTGCTCCCCGCGCATGCGGGGATGATCCTCTTCGCGGTGGCCTGCGCCAGCGTGGCCTGAAGTGCCCCCCGCGCATGCGGGGATGATCCCAAGCTTTCGTGCTACTGCTTCATTGAGCGAGGGTGCTCCCCGCGCATGCGGGGATGATCCCATGGCGATGGGGGCGCTTGGCGGCGCGCTCTGGTGCTCCCCGCGCATGCGGGGTTGATCCTGTGACCACGCAACAGCTGAGTTCTATACTCATGTGCTCCCCGCGCATGCGGGGATGATCCCTACACCGTCATGAAATCCATCGCGAACGACGTGTGCTCCCCGCGCATGCGGGGATGATCCCACGGGGTCGGGCCTCACGGTCCACGCCGTGGTGTGCTCCCCGCGCATGCGGGGATGATCCCATCGTGTCGACTATCTGCACGCCGTCCCCGACGTGCTCCCCGCGCATGCGGGGATGATCCCAGCGTCCTGAACGAGATTGGCGGCTACTCCTAGTGCTCCCCGCGCATGCGGGGATGATCCGACTGGACGCAGGCCGAGGCGTTCGTCTCGGCGGTGCTCCCCGCGCATGCGGGGATGATCCCTCTGCAGGGGTCATGGTACCTCCTCATGGGAAGTGCTCCCCGCGCATGCGGGGATGATCCCCCGGTGTTCGTGCCGGTACCGTCGGACAGCCCGTGCTCCCCGCGCATGCGGGGATGATCCCATGCGGCAAGAGCTTCGTTGAAGGCGTCTTCAGTGCTCCCCGCGCATGCGGGGATGATCCCACCGTGGGCCAGATAGCGTCGGTCGTGGGCCCGTGCTCCCCGCGCATGCGGGGATGATCCCGCCCGCAACCGCGGCTTCGACCAGCAGACCGCGTGCTCCCCGCGCATGCGGGGATGATCCCGCTGGTAAACAGATTCTCCCGGCGCGGCATCTGTGCTCCCCGCGCATGCGGGGATGATCCTCCGTCGCACGCGGCTGACGATGACGAAATCAAGTGCTCCCCGCGCATGCGGGGATGATCCCCGGCGCCACGGCCTGTAACCCTCGGCTGACAGGTGCTCCCCGCGCATGCGGGGATGATCCCAGCAGCTGAAGACCATCCCGCACTTACCTTTCGTGCTCCCCGCGCATGCGGGGATGATCCCATCTCGCCCGAGATGGATTCCGATGGGACTGTGTGCTCCCCGCGTATGCGGGGATGATCCCGTCAAGGGGTGCGGCACCGACTACGCGATTCGGTGTTCCCCGCGCATGCGGGGATGATCCCAAAGCAGACGTCGGGCGCCGCATCCGTAGCTGGGTGCTCCCCGCGTTTGCGGGGATGGTCCCTGCGGCATGAACTGGGTGGGCGACGAGGCCGCGTGCTCCCCGCGTATGCGGGGATGATTCCGGTGCTAAGTGAATGGCTCGCTACGAGTCTAAGTGTTCCCCGCACAGCTCGTTCGCGTCGTCTATCGTCCGGTGATCCCTGCGCATGCGGGGATGATCCCGCCGACCGAGGAAACGCGGCAGCGCACGACGTGTGCTATCCGCGCATGCGGGGATGATCCCGACATCGAGACGCTCTACAAGAGGACGGAGGAGTGCTCCCCGCGCATGCGGGGATAATTCCCATGGCAGCGAGAATAACAACTCGTCTCCGTGTTTCCTGCATATATGGAGCAGTTTTTGAATGGGCTTTCGAGCGATCGCTCGTTTGGCTTTTCATGAATGGGCGAACGGCAACCCAGTCGGTGAATCATTGTTGCAGAGTACTCGCCTCTTGCGCATGTTTGGATGTTCTAGCAAGCAAGGTGGGGAGTTTGAGTAGCGTCTATAACTGTGGCCGATGCATGGTATGCGTCACTGCATGCATCAATAATTGTCGGCTTGGTGGCCGTGCGCCATCGATAGCTGCTCAAAGATTAGTTTCGATGCTTGAAGACGCCCTGTTCCAACGTTCCAACCATCCCCATGGCACGAAAGCGCCCCAGCAGGCGCGAACTGCCGCTACCCATCGCCTCGATGTGCTTTACCTTAAGGGTGTACGGAAAATCGTTTGAAAGCCGTGAAAGGACGTGAGCCTTATGCAGAACTCATACGCCGGAATCATTCGAGGGCTCAGCATCGCGACCACCATCATCTCGCTGCTTTGCGCCCTGCTCTTCGGGTTCCTCCTCGCAGGGTTCGGTTTGGGCGGCATCGCCATGAACGATCCCGATTTGCGTGAACAGGCGTCGTATTCGCTGGAAGTCGACCCTGCTGATGTGCAGTCGCTCGAGGACCTGGGCATTCCTGCCAGCGATCCTGCGAGTACGGTCGACTGGGTGCTCGGGTTGGGCAGCACGTTTTTGGGCGCCCTGACGGCTGCCCATGTGGTCGCGCTCATCGCGAGCATCATGGGCATTCGTAACGCCAGGCGGGCAAATAAGCAGAACTCGCTGCTCGTGTGGGCCATCGTTGGCGTCATCGCCTCGCTCATCGGCTGCAACCCTGTGCTGCTGGTGCTCATGATCATCATCGCGGTGCTCGCCGCGACCGGGCGCAAGCCCGCCCCAGCGGGAGCGCACATGGCGTAGCGCATCACGCATGGTCCCGCAGCGCTATGCAAAGGGCGCCTTTCCTGGAGGAGGAAAGGCGCCCTTTCTTATGGACACGAAAAGCGCCGCCCGGCCTCTCATTTGGCCGAGCGGCGCCGAGCGTGCGCATCATGGACGTCGGCGAATCAATCCAATGCAAAGACTACTTACACAAACTCCCACCGGTCTGTCCTGAGCGTGGACACTCGGATGGAGCCGCAGTAAGGGCACTTGCGGGTGGAGGGCATTTCGCTGGCGTTGCCTCCCAAATAGAACGTGTGCCCGCAGTCGTTGCACTTCATGCTCATGCGAATCATCTGCATGCCGCCGGTGGCCTCATCGAGCTGGCTATCGTCGATGGGGCTCACGCCGTCGGGGGTGGGGGAGGTATCGAGCTGCGTATCGTGGTCTGCCATAGCTGCTCCTCCTTGTGCGTAGTTAGTGGACCTATTGTTCACCTTTACCTTACCGCGCTTTCGTCCCATGCGTCTTGTCAACTGGTGCCATGGACGGCTCGCTCGTGCCGCAGGGTGCCAATCGACAGGAATCCGGGTCAACTTTGAATCCGTGGCTTGGTGCTCTTGGAAAGGTGCTGGAATAAGAGGGCTCCCCTCGACCACAATGGGTCGAGGGGAGCCCTCATTCATGGCCGACGCGCGGAGTGCGCGGCGTCCGCTTCGGTGGCTAGATGTCCAGTGCTCCGCACGCCACAGCGTTCATGGTCATAGCGGCCATCTCGGAGCGGCTGATGGTGCGGCCGGGCTGCAGCTCACGGCCGTTGTCCGTCTCCACGCCGTTGATGACACCGAGGTCCACGGCCCATGCCATGGCATCTTCTGCCCAGTCGCTGACCGCGCCCGCGTCGGGCAGCTTGCTCATGGCGGAGGGGTCGGCAGCATCGAGGTCGGCGCCCGCGGCGTTGGCGATCACGCAGGCGAACTGCTCGCAAGTGAGCGCATCGCCGATGCCGAAGCGATCGGTGCCGTCGTAGCCGTTCATGTAGCCGTTCTCAACGGCCCAGTTGACGGCATCGGTGTACCAAGCGTTCTGGTCCACGTAGGCGTGCGTCGCGGCGGGAGCAGACGTGTCCTTATTGCCGAGCAGGTTCCACAGCACGGCGGCCGCCTGCTCGCGGGCGAGCGGGTCGTCCGGGCCGAAGGTCCCGTTTTCATAGCCGTTCATGGCGCCGTTCAGAAGCGCCCAGTCGACGGCTTCGTGGTACCACATGGTGAGGTCCACGTCCTCGAAAGCCTCGGCGGGGCAGACACTTCCCACCTGTATCCGCGCAGGGGTGCTACGGTCTTCGGTGGTGCCGTCACCCAGCTGGCCTCCTTCGTTACCGCTCCATGTCCATAGCAGTCCGTCTTCGGTTGCTACGCAGGTGGAGGTCATACCCAATGCAACGCTCTGCACGCCTTCCATCACGCGGATGGGTGTCAGTTGGTTCTCGAGGGTGCCGTTGCCCAGCTGGCCATTATAGTTTGTGCCCCACATCCACAGTGAACCGTCTTCGGCAACTGCGGAGGCATGGCCGGTGCCGAGCGATACCTGCTTTATGCCCTCCATGACTTTCACCGGAACGGTTTTTTCGTCTTCTGTGCCATCGCCGATGCTTCCATTGTTATTGTCGCCCCACATCCATAGCGAGCCGTCTGCGCACAGTGCGGACGAGGTGAGAAATTCTGCCGAGACGGCCACAGCGCCGTCCATGACCTTGACGGGTACGGTGCGTTTTTCGGTGGTGCCGTCGCCAACCTCGCCATCGGAGTTACTGCCCCAGCCCCACACGGTTCCATCCGCGGTGACGGCGAGTGTGGTTCCGAACGATGTGGCGACATCAACCATGTCGTCCATGATCTTGATCGGTTCATCCCGGTCTTCTAACGTGCCGTCGCCGACCTGACCAAAGTAGTTGAATCCCCACATATAGAGCGATCCGTCTTCCGTGATGGCGGCGCAATGACCCGCTCCCAGCTCGACGTCGACGACGTTGTCCATGATCTCTTTGTGCTCGAGGTCGGTCTCGCCGCCGCCCCACATCCAAAGGCTTCCGTCCTCGGTCACGGCAGCGGTCTCAAAATCTCCAAGCGACACGTCGACCACGTCGTCCATTATCTTGAGCGGCTCGAGGCTATCTTCAGTGGTGCCATCGCCCAATTGGCCCATGTGGTTGGCGCCCCATATCCACAGCGACCCGTCGGACGTGATCGCTGCGCCGCGCTCTCCGCCCGCCTCAACCGTTTTGACGTGATGCGATTCGAAGGGGCCTTCGGGGATTGCAGCGAGCGCCTGCGCGGGGAGCATGGCTGCAAGCAGGCCAGTTCCCAGCACGATTGCCGGTAGGATGCCACCCCTGCGTTTACTCATAGTTCCTTCTGTCCGCGTTATCGTGCGAATCGCGTGCGGAGCATCGCGGCGGCAGGAGGCCGGGTTTTGCGGGCGGACGGGTGTCGGAACGTTTGCGCTTCGCGCGCCGGAACGTGCCCGCCGCCGCAGATGATCCGCTCTTAATCTGACCATACAGCGCAACGGTTCTAGGAGCGTGGTCAACTGGCGCCAAAAACGTCCCGTTCGCCGCCGCGTGCGCGTAAACCTGCGGCAGCGGCCAGGATGTGGTTCCCCGTGGACGTCGTGGCGCGAGTCCGCGCGGGCGGGTAGACTGTATGCCAGCACATTGAAGAGAGGACGATCCATGCCCGATACCACCGCAGCCGATTCCCGCCGCGTCTTTGCCGTCATCGACGGCAACTCGCTCATGCACCGCGCGTTCCACGCCGTGCCGCCCACTATGAACGCGCCGGACGGTCGCCCCACGAACGCCATCTTCGGCTTCCTCAACATGTTCCTCAAGATGGTCGACGCCTTCCATCCGGACGGCGTGGCCGTGGCCTTCGACAAGGGCAAGCCGCGCGTGCGCATGGAGATGCTGCCGCAGTACAAGGCGCAGCGCCCGCCGATGGACCCCGACCTGCGCCAGCAGTTCCCCATGATCAAAGAGCTCCTGGCCAAGCTGTCGGTGCCCATTCTGGAGGCCGAGGGTTGGGAGGGCGACGACATCCTGGGCACGCTCGCCCGCACGGGCGAGGCCGCGGGCTGCGACATGTACCTCATCACCGGCGATCGCGACATGTACCAGCTCTCCACTGAGCACGTGCGCATCGTGGGCACCAAGAAGGGCCTGTCCGACGTGCAGATCATGACGCCCGAGTCGGTCGAGGACCTCTACCACGGCATCACGCCCGAGCTCGTGCCGGACTTCTATGGCCTGAAGGGCGACAGTTCCGACAACATCCCCGGCGTGCCGGGCATTGGTCCCAAGAAGGCGAGCGCGCTCATCGCGCAGTACGGCAGCCTTGACGAGGTCATCGCGCATGCCGACGAGGTCAAGGGCAAGATGGGCGAGAACCTGCGCGCTCATATCGACGACGCGCTGCTGTCGCGCCGCGTGGCCACCATTCAAACGAATGCGCCCGTGGAGCTCGACTTCGAGCGCACGGCGTTCCCGGCCTACGACGCCGCCGCCGTGTCGGACGCCTTGGGCGAGCTGGGCATCAACGCCATGCAAAACCGCTTCTTGGCGTTAATCGACGGTGGGGCGGACGGCGCCGCGCAGGCGGTTGCGTGTATCGAAGTTCCCGTACCGCAACGTGCGTACGCAGCGACCGGTGAGGGTATCGAGGACGCTGCCGGCAAGCTCGCTTCTGCCATCGAGGCGGGGGAGTGGGTCGCCGCGGTGCTCGATGACGACCGCGAGGCAGGCGCGCTGTTCGGCCTCACACATACGCTGTGGGTCGCCGTTCCCGATGCGCTGCTTGCCTTCGAGGAGCCCGACGGCGCTGCATGTGCCCTGCCCGCTGCCGCCGGGTTCGATTTTTCGCACGGCTTGATCGCGGGCGTGCTTGCGCGCCTGTTTGCCGAGGGCAAGGTGGTTTCGCCCGACGTGAAGGGCCTCATCCACGAGATCGTGCCCGTCGATTCCTCTGAGTTTGCGGTGATGGATGCGCTTGCGGTCGATCCGGCGCGCATCTTCGACACGGTGGTCGCTGCCTACCTGCTCGATTCCGCCCGCTCGTCGTTCGACGACGGCTACATCGCCGATGCGTACCTGGGCGCGCCCCTGCCGCCTGCTGCGGGGGAGGAGGGCGCGGCGGAGGGTGCTGTCGCCGCTGCGGGGCGCTCCGCCGTACTTGCCTTAGCGGCGCTGGTCCCGCTGGCCTCGGCGCTTGATCGCGATGGCGCTGTGAACGTGTTCACGCAGATCGAGATGCCGCTCGTGCCGGTGCTTGCCGACATGGAGCGTACGGGCATGCTCGTCGATCCCGAGCGCCTGCATGCCATGTCCGACAAGCTCACCGGGCAGATCGACGAGCTCGCCGGACGCATCCGCGAACTCGCCGGCGACGACTCGTTCAACATCGGCAGCCCCATGCAGCTGTCGCACATCCTTTTCGACGTCATGGGCCTGCCTACGAAGGGCCTGAAGAAGACCCAGCGCGGCTACTACTCCACGAACGCCAAGGTGCTCGACGACCTTGCGCGCGACCACGAGATCGTGCGTCTCATTCTGGAGTGGCGCGAGAAGACCAAGATCAAGTCCACCTATCTTGACACGCTGGGTCCGTTGCGCGCGACGGACGGGCGCGTGCACACCACCTACAACCAGACCATCACCGCCACGGGCCGCCTGTCTTCCTCCAACCCCAACCTGCAGAACATCCCCACGCGCTCCGAGCTGGGACACACGGTGAAGACGGCGTTTTCCGCCGGTGAAGGCAAGGTGTTCGTGGCGGTGGACTACAGCCAGATCGAGCTGCGCTTGCTGGCCCACCTGTCTGCCGACGAGCACCTGGTTGCGGCCTTCAACGAGGGCGAGGACTTCCATGCCGAGACCGCGGCGCGCGTGTTCGGCGTGCCGGTTGACGAGGTCACGCGCGAGTTGCGCAGTCGCGCGAAGGCCGTGAACTTCGGCATCGTGTACGGTCAGCAGGCCTATGGCCTGTCGCAGTCGCTCGACATCCCCATGGCCGAGGCGCGTGAGATGATCGAGGCGTATTTCCGCGCTTACCCCGGCGTGCGCACCTACCTTGATCGCACGGTGGCCGAGGCCAAGCAGAAGGGGTATGCGGAAACCATGTTCGGACGCCGCCGTCCCATCCCTGAGCTCAAGATGCGCAACCCGGCACAGCGCTCCTTCGGTGAGCGCACGGCCATGAACCACCCCATGCAGGGTAGCGCGGCGGACATCATCAAGATCGCCATGGCGCGCGTGGCGCATCGCCTGCGCGACGAGGGGTTTGCCGCCCGCATGATCCTGCAGGTGCACGACGAGTTGGACTTCGAGTGCCCGGAGGCTGAGGTCGACCGCCTCATCGCCATGGTGCGCACCGAGATGGAGGGTGTCGTGCAGCTGCGTGTGCCGCTCATCGCCGAAGCCTCCACCGGCATCACCTGGGCCGACGCCAAGTAACAACCGGTTCTGGCCTCCCTGGGGACGGGGGTGCGAGGCGCCAACTCGGCCCGCGACGCACCCCCGTCCCCAGGGAGGCCAGAGAGGGACATCTTGTGCGGGAGCTAGGCGCGGGCGGTGTGTTGTGCCATTATTTCTGCCAGTGCGAAAACGGTGGAAGGAAAGACATGCAGGGGTTCGAAGCCGATACCGATCTTGCGCGCGTCAAGCTCGTTGCGAGCGATATGGACTGCACGTTGCTGGCAGATGACGGTTCCATGCCGCCCAATATGGCCGAGCTCATCGAGGCGCTCGATGCCGCGGGCATCACGTTTTGCGCTGCGAGCGGCCGGCCGCTCTACACGTTGCGCGACATGTTTCCCGATTATGTGAGCAAGATGGCGCTGCTCTCCGATAACGGTGTCGCCATCTGGTGTCGCGGCGAGTTGGTGTTCAAGGACCTCATCGACGTTCCCACGTACCACGAGCTCATCGACTTCACGCTCGCTGACGGGCGCGGCTGCCCGGTGGTCTGCGGTATCGAGGCTGGCTACCTGCGCAGCTGCGACCGTATCTACGACGATTTCTTCCGCCGCTTCTTTACCCAGATCGTCTATGTGGACTCGCTGGACGACCTCGACGTCGACGTCAACAAGTACACGGTGTATTTCCCCGACCACACCGCCGAGGATGTTTACGCCGAAACGTATGCCGACGCTTGGGGTGACCGGTTCTCGGTCACCAACGCCGGGCGCGAGTGGATCGACATGATGAACAAGCACGTCGACAAGGGTACGGGCATCACGCGCCTGTGCGAGCATCTGGGCATTGCGACCGCTGACGCCATGGCGCTCGGCGATACCTACAATGACATTCAGATGCTCGAGGCCGTGGGCCACAGCTACGTCGTCGCCAACGCCGAGGACCACATGCACGCCCATGCGCGCTTCATGGCGCCATCCAACAACGATCGTGGTGTGGCGCAGGTCATCGAAGCGCTGCTGGAGGTCGTTGAGCCATAAGCCCTCGCGTAGGAGATATTCGACTACGTATAAGGGGAGGTCCCCCATGGGACTGTCTTTGAGCAAAAAGCTCCCACGTGGAACCGCTGCGCTGGCGGCTGTGCGGTTCTTTCATTATTTGGGTGTCCAGGCGTCGTATTTCATCGGCATCATTGGCGTGCTCACCTATGAGCTGGGTGCGACCACGGCCGTCATCGCACTTGCGGTGGGGCTCTTCAACCTGTTCATCATTATAGGCAACGCGGCGGGAGGCTCACTGCTCGACCGACGCGGACCCGCGGTCCACACCGTCGTCGCCTTAGGCGCCACCGCTGCGTCGTGCGCTGCCTACCAGCTTGTAGGTGCTCAAGTGCCCACAGTGCTGGGCATGAGCGCGGGCTTCGGCTTTGCCACGGGGCTCGGCTTCACGTTCCTGTCGAGCTACCCCGCTTATCTCACAAGCGACACCGACGGGCTCAAGCGCGTGAACGCCCTGCTTTCCGTGGTGTCCAACGTTGCCGTGGTGGCAGGTCCCGCCATCGGTGGCCTCATCGCGGCAGTGCTGCCCGCCCAGCGCGTCTTCGTGTTCTCGGGCGTGCTCGCAGTGCTCGCCGTAGCCCCCACCGTGTTGCTTCTGCGCCGCGTCGGCTGCGAGCCGGCGGCAGAGCGTCATGGCGCCGCAGCCTGCTCTGCGTGGGAGCGGGAAGCGACCGGCGACGCCGACACCTTCGCAGACTCCGTACGGGCGGTGTTCTCCATCCCGTCACTCGCTCTGCTGTTTTTGGTCGGCGTGCTGGCTTATGCCGGCTATGGTGCCTTCGACCCGCTCGAGTCGCTCTACTATCGCGATGTGCTGCGCGTTGAAATTTCCTGGATGGGCTGGCTCTCGAGTGCGGCGGGCGTGGGATCCGTGGCGGGCGCGGTGCTTGCCATGCGCGTGCCGCATCGCTCGGTGAACGTCCGCACGCTCATGCTGCTCATCGCCGCGGAGGGAGCTGCGTGCATGCTCTACGTGGGAACGCCGTTTGTGGGCTGCGCGATTGCCGGCCAGGTGCTGCTTGGCGCGGCGTTTGGCATGGTCACGCCGCTGCAGAACACGCTTGTGCAGATGCACGCACCGCTGCGCCTGCTGGGTCGCGTGAACACGGTCATGAATGCGGGCTTCAACGGTGCCGGCGTGATTCCGCTGTTCGCGGCGCCTGTACTCGCAAGCATGTTTGGCGTGCAAGGCGTGCTCGTGGGGGCAAGTTGTGTGGTTTTGGGCGTTCCGCTGGCGGTGCTCATCGCGCGTCGGGCCCAGATCGAACGCCTCATCCTCGACGAAAGTGCGCATGAATCTGTTTCGTAACGGGCATTTGCGCCACGGGAAGCCGTGTCCGGTTGCTGAACTAGACAAATTGGGTCGATATGCATTTTTTGGCAATAGATGTCAGACGGCAGCCGGGCTGTCGCGGGTCGTGATAAGCGCCGGCGATACCCAAACGGGCCCTCCTTTGCGTGGATTGGGGCGGGCGAAGGTCCTTGCGCGCGCCTTTTGCACCGCCTGGCCACCGAGCGGTCTGCCAGAAAAATGCATATCGACCCTAATTGTCTAGTTCGCGTCGCGACTTGCTTCCTTTTCGCGCGAAGGTTTCCGGTTTGTTTCGAGTGGCGGCGCCATTGCGCGCCAAACTTCCAGCTCAGAGGCCATGTGATAGCTGGTCTATCCATGAGGAGCGCCTAAAAATCCTCGGTGAAGGTTTTCCCCGCGCGCACTTTAGCGTATAGTAGCGACCAATCGGGGCCCCGCGGGCCCCGCATGAGCAGGTGCACGCACGGATTGAGACGGGAGCGAACGGTGGGCTTCGATCTGGTGACATATGAGGCCATGGCGGCAATCGCCATGATGCCCGGCCAGACGGCTGCCGATATCGCCACGCGACGCCAGCGTGCCATTTCCCGACGACGATAACCTGGTCGTCTCTGTTCGTATGGAGAGGGGGCTCTCCGGCAGGGTTCGTCAATAGGTGCGTCGGGTTTTCGCATACGGCAGCAATGCGCCGCGCGGAATTCCTCTAACACAATGTCATAGCGCCATGACGGCCCAGTATGTTTCGTTCGCCAAGCCTTGTAGGAAAGGAAACGCCATGGGCAAGGAAAAAGTCGTACTCGCGTACTCCGGCGGTCTGGATACCTCGGTGTGCATCAAGTGGCTGCAGGTCGAGAAGGACCTCGACGTCATCGCCATCTGCGGTAACGTGGGCCAGGACGAGAAGGATCTGGAGTGGATTCGCCAGAAGGCGCTGGACATGGGCGCCATCGCGTCCGAGGCGGTCGACATGCGCGCCGAGTACGCGCAGGACTTCCTGTCCAAGGCCATTTGGGCTAACGGCAAGTACGAGGGTGTCTACCCGCTGCTGTCCGCCCTGTCCCGCCCGCTGATCTCTAAGCACCTCGTCGAGATCGCGCACAAGTACGGCGCCAAGTACGTGGCCCACGGCTGCACCGGCAAGGGCAACGACCAGGTGCGCTTCGAGACCTCCATCCGCGCACTCGATCCCGATCTGGAGATCATCGCCCCGGTTCGCGAGTGGGATCTCACCAGCCGTGAGTCCGAGATGGAGTGGGCCGCCGCGCACGACGTGCCGGTGCCCACCACCAAGAAGAAGCCCTACTCCATCGATGACAACCTGTGGGGCCGCGCCATCGAGTGCGGTGTGCTCGAGGACACCTGGAACACCCCGCCGGCAGACATCTGGACCATGACGGCCGACCCGGTGGATTGCCCACCCGAGCCCGAGACCGTCGTCATCGGCTTCGAGGGTGGTATCCCTACCTCCATCAATGGCGAGAAGATGGAGCTCCTCGACCTCATCATCAAGGCCAACGAGATCGCCGGCCGCAATGGCTACGGTCGCCTGGACATGATCGAGGACCGCGTCGTGGGCATCAAGAGCCGCGAGTGCTATGAGTGCCCGGCCGCGCTGCTGCTCATCGAGGCGCATCACACGCTCGAGACGCTCTGCCTGGATTACGAGACCCTGAAGGAGAAGGCGAAGCTCGACGTCGAGTGGGCGAGCGCCGTGTACCGTGGTCTGTGGTTCAGCCAGAACCGCTTCGCGCTGGACGCATACAACGCCTACACCCAGAAGTTCGTGACGGGCGAGGTGCGCATCAAGCTCTGCCGCGGCGGCCTGTTCGTGGACGGCGTGCGCTCCGACTACAGCCTCTACGACAAGAACCTCGCCACCTACGACGAGGGCGATACCTTCCCGCACGAGGCCGCGCCCGGCTTCATCGAGCTGCACAGCATGCAGCATCGCACCTGGTCGCGAGTCCAGGGCCCCGGTTCCGGCCTGCAGCAGTTCTAAGCACGGCAGCGGGAGCTTTTCCCGCGGGTGCGTGCATCGCGTATACTAAGACGAGGCAACTTTTCGCGCCCTCGGCGGTGATGCCGGGGGCGCTTTTCAAAGAGGAGGTCAGACATGGCGCTGTGGGGCGGCCGCTTTGAGGAGGCTGTATCCGAGGTGACGCAGGAGTTCGGTGCGTCGCTTCCCGTGGACAGGCACCTGTACCGGCAAGACATCGCCGGCTCCCGCGCGCACGCGACCATGCTCGCGGCGCAGGGCATCATCAGCGAGGAGGACCGCGACGCCATCTGCGCGGGGCTCGAGGGCATCCAGGCGGACATCGATGCCGGCACGTTCACCTTCGACATCAACGACGAGGACATCCACATGTCCATCGAAAGCGAGCTCACGCGGCGCATCGGCGCGGCGGGCGGCCGCCTGCACACCGGCCGTTCGCGCAACGACCAGGTGGCGACCGACACGCGCCTGGCCGCCAAGGCGCTCGCCAAGCAGCTCATGGAAGATAACTTGGGGCTGCGCCATGCGCTGGTCGAGGCCGCCAAGCAGGCGGGAGACACCGTGCTGCCCGGCATGACGCACCTGCAGCACGCCCAGCCCGTGCTGTTTTCGCACCAGTTGCTTGCCTATGCATGGATGCTCGCGCGCGACTTCACCCGCCTGCGCGCCGCCTTCGATGCGGCGGACGCGTCGCCCTTGGGCGCGGCTGCGCTCGCGGGCACCACGTACCCGCTCGACCGCCAGATGACGGCCGACGCCCTGGGCTTCTCCCGCGTGATCGAGAACTCGCTCGATGCGGTGTCCGACCGCGACTTCTTGCTCGACCTCCAGTACGCCTGCTCCGTCATGGCGGTGCACCTGTCGCGCCTGTCCGAGGAGATCGTGCTGTGGAGCAGCCAGGAGTTCGGCTTCATCACGCTGTCCGATTCCTTCTCGACGGGCTCGTCGATCATGCCGCAGAAGAAGAACCCGGACTTCGCCGAGCTCATCCGCGGCAAGACGGGCCGCGTGGTGGGCGACCTCGTGCAGCTGCTGGTGACGGTGAAGGGCTTGCCCCTTGCCTATAACAAAGACCTGCAGGAGGATAAGGAAGGCGCCCTCGACGCCGCGCACACGCTCGACCAGTGCCTGACCGTCATGACTGGCATGGTGAGCACGTGGACGGTGAACGCCGATCGCATGCGCGCCGTCATGCACCGTGGGCACCTGGCGGCGACCGACGTGGCCGACTACCTGGCCAAGCGTGGCATGCCGTTCCGCGAGGCGCACGCTGTGGTGGGCCATTTGGTGCTCGAGGCCGAGAAGGCGGGATGCGACATCTCCGAGCTGCCGCTCGACACGTTCCGCGCCGCGAGCGACCTGTTCGGCGACGACGTGGTGGGCGCGTTCGACCTGGACGCCATCGTGGCCGCGCGCACGACGCAGGGCGGTACGGCACCCGCTGCCGTGGCCGACCAGATGGAAAAGGTCTGCGCCGGCATCGATGCCGACGAACAGGCAGTCGCGCAGCTTTCCCCCGTGGTCGAGATGGGTCGGGGCACGCGCTCTGTGCTGTAGGCAACCAGATTCCATAGAGAGTCAAGAAGGCCCGTTCGAGTTTTCTGCCCGAACGGGCCATTGTTGTATGGGCGCGGGCTCATGCGCGCGTGTGCATAAGATGCGGTTGGAATCTGCCTGCCAATGCATACAATGGTGGGGATGCATCATTTTGGTCTTGAAGGGAACAGCATGACCGCTTCCACCACCTCTGCGTTTTGCACCGATGTCCGCGACCGCGCGCTGTGCGAGATCCTGAATGAGGAGCTCGTGTGCGCGCTGGGTTGCACCGAGCCGATCGCCGTCGCCTATGCGGCAGCGCTTGCGCGCAAGACGCTGGGCGCGGAGCCGGAAGCGCTCGAGGTGGGCTGCTCGGGCAACATCATCAAGAACGTGAAGAGCGTCACCGTGCCCAACTCCGATGGCATGCACGGCATCGAGGCCGCGGCGACCTTGGGAGCCGTGGGCGGCAACCCCAACAGCGCGCTGGAAGTGCTCGAATCGGTGGAGCCGGAGGACATCGCTCATGCGCGCGAGCTGCTGGGCCGTGCCGGATACTGCTCCGTTGAGCTGGTGGAGGGCGTTCCCAACCTCTATATCAAGGTGCGCGCGCTCGCGGCGGGGCATGTGGCCGAGGTGGTCATCGCCGAGCATCACACGAACGTGGTGTATCGCGCGCTAGACGACGAGGCGCTGGAAGGTTCGCGCGACAACGACCCCGCGAGCATCGAGCAGCAGGAAAACCCCGCATACGCCTACCTCACCATCGACGCCATCGTTGGGTTTGCCGAGTCTGGCGACATCGAGGCGGCGCGCGCGGCGCTTGAGCGGCAGATTGAGCTCAACGATGCCATTTCGCGCGAGGGGCTCCAGAATACCTGGGGTGCCGAGGTAGGGCGCACGCTTATGGAGACGCGCGGCGAAGGCGTTGCCTGCCGTGCCCGCGCTCGCGCCGCTGCTGGATCCGATGCGCGTATGAGCGGCTGCTCCATGCCGGTCGTCATCAACTGCGGGTCGGGTAACCAGGGCATCACCTGTTGCCTTCCCGTGGTCGCCTATGCGGAGGAGCTGGGTGCGGATCACGAGAAGCTCGTGCGCGCGCTCGCGCTGTCCGATTTGGTCGCGGCGCATGTGAAGGGCTACATCGGTGCGCTTTCGGCGTTTTGCGGCGTGGTGTGCGCTGCCTGCGGCGCGGGCGCTGCCATCACGTGGATGCGCGGTGGCATGCGCGAGCAGATCGACGAGACCATCGTCAACACGCTCGGCAACGTGGGCGGTATCGTGTGCGACGGCGCCAAGCCCAGCTGCGCGGCTAAGATTTCTGCTGCTGTTGATGCGGCGATTTTGGCCTCCGATATGGCGCTCGCGGGTCGCGGATTCCAAGCGGGCGAGGGTCTGGTGAAGGAGACAGTGGAGAAGACCATCGCAAGCATGGGATATGTGGGCCGCGTGGGTATGAAGCCGACCGACGTGGAGATTCTCAACATCATGATTGGCAAAACGCGCGTGTAGGCGCTGGCGGCCGGGGATGGGATGTGCTTTTGTGCACGTCCTCGGCCTGCGGCCTGCGGGATGTGCGCAAAAGCACATCCCATCCCCGGCACGGCGGGTACCCGCTCGTGGGGTTTGCTGGTGGGGGAGAGATTGGTGCGCCTTCGGCGCGTTCCGCTGGGTCAGAGGCCGCAGGCCTCCGACCCAGCTTGTATTCGTCGCGGGCGTTGCCCGCGACGGGACTAACTTAATTCGTTGAACTGGTTGAGGATTGCTTCGAACTCGTTGGCGAAGTCGTTCATGCTGCCGTGCCAGATGGCTCTGGCGGGAGCTTTTTTACCTATGAAGGCGGTGCGCAGGCCTATGTCGGGGGTAGGGAAGTCGCGGCGGGGGTCGTTGCCTACCATGAGGACTTCGGTGGGGGATAGGCCGAGTTCTTCCAGGGCGTCGAGGTAGTAGTCGGGGTTCGGCTTGACGCGGCGGGTGTTTTCCATGGTGGTGACCAGCTCGAAGGGGGCGTCTTGGATGTTTGCCCAGGCCATGCGGGTCTCGATGCAGGTTCGGCCGAAGCTGGGGTTGGTGAGCAGGGCGATGCGCAGGCCGTGGGAGAGCACCTGGTCCAGGGCTTTATGGGCACCTTCCATGGGGCGCGCGGCGATGATGCCGTCGTTGCGGTGAGGGAGGACCTCGCGCTCGTAGTAGGCCAGGGCATCGGCGATGATGGGGTCTGCGAGCTTCACGCCGCCGCGGCGATAGATCGCTTCGTCGAACAGTTCGCGGTTGGTGCACGCGTTGTCGCGGTCGGCGCGGTTGACGTCGAGCATGGCGCCTGTGTAGGCGGCAAACATCGACAACGGGTTTTTGCGGCCGATGTCTGCAAGCAGACTTGATTCGTCGCGGGCGAGCACCGCGATGAATGCGCCCAAGTTGATGCTAAGCAGGGTTTCGTCCATATCGAATGCGACCGCCTTGAGCATATGTGCACCTCCTTGCCTGTTCGCCGTGGGCGTTCTTGGATGTTCACGGGTGACTTGTACCCGGTTTCGTACGGTCTTTATCAAGGTTAACCTTACGGTTACGTCATAATGCCTCACGGCATGCTAAAGGAGGGGTGTACGTGGAGCAAATGCGGAATCTTTACGTACCGCTCACGTAAAAATCGAGCTTTGTCCTTGAAAATCCAAACGATTCCACGTAGTCTAGACAAACGTGAATGCATACGCTTCACATCCGTATCTGTCGGCTCCCGAGAAGTTCCAAACGGTGCGCACGGCATCTGGGCACCCGCCCGGGCGTTCGTGCAATCTGCAGGTCCTAGCAATCGGGGCCCCGTAGTTCGAAAGGGGTCCACCTTTGAGTGAGATTCAGAACTCGTCCATTTTCTCCCTCGACGATGTCAACGAGGAGGAGATGAACAGCCTTATCGACGGCACGATCACCGATTTCGACGAGGGCGACCTGGTCAACGGTACCGTTGTTAAGATTGAGCGCGACGAGGTTCTCGTGGACATCGGTTTCAAGTCCGAGGGCGTCATTCCCGTTCGCGAGCTCTCCATCCGCAAGGATGCCAACCCTGCAGACATCGTCTCGCTGGGCGATCCCATCGAGGCCCTCGTCCTTCAGAAGGAGGACAAGGACGGCCGTCTGGTGCTCTCCAAGAAGCGTGCTGAGTACGAGCGCGCCTGGAACCGCATCGAGGAGAAGTTCAACTCCGGCGAGAACGTCGAGGGCGAGGTTATCGAGGTCGTCAAGGGCGGCCTGATCCTCGACATCGGTCTGCGCGGCTTCCTGCCCGCCTCCCTCGTCGACCTCCGTCGCGTCAAGGACCTCAGCTCCTACCTGCACACCTCCATCGAGGCTCGTGTCATCGAGATGGACCGCAACCGCAACAACGTCGTTCTGTCCCGCCGCGTGGTGCTCGAGGAGTCCCGCAAGGCCGAGCGCACCGAGATCCTCTCCAAGCTCAAGAGCGGCATGCGCCTCAAGGGCACCGTTTCCTCCATCGTGGACTTCGGCGCCTTCGTGGATCTGGGCGGCATCGACGGCCTCATCCACATCTCCGAGCTCTCCTGGAACCACGTCAACCACCCCTCCGAGGTCGTCAAGGTCGGCCAGGAGGTCGAGGTTGAGGTCCTGGATGTCGATCTCAACCGCGAGCGCATCTCCCTTGGTCTCAAGCAGACCACCGAGGATCCGTGGCGTGCACTCGTCAAGAAGTACCCCGTGGGCGCTATCGTCGAGGGCACCGTCACCAAGCTCGTGCCGTTCGGCGCGTTCGTCGACCTCGGTGAGGGCATCGAGGGCCTCGTGCACATCTCCGAGATGGCCAACAAGCACGTCGACCAGCCCAGCCAGGTCACCCATGTGGGCGCCAAGGTCCAGGTCAAGGTCATGGAGATCGACCTCGACCGTCGTCGCATCAGCCTCTCGATGAAGTCCGCCGCCGAGACCCTCGGCGTCGAGATCGAGGTTGCTCCGCTTCCCGAGAAGAAGGAAGAGGCCGCTGAGTAGCGACTGCTCGATTCTTTGAGCCTAACGGGCTTCCGGTCATCCGGGAGCCCGTTTTTTTGTTGCCTATTGCTTCTTGTTCAGGACGGCTGCCGTGCGTGGCGGAAGGAATAGGGCGTCCGCTTGTGCGGGCTATGGCGTATGATGGTGCACGCATGGGGTGATCCGACTTGTGCGGGTCTGCCCGCCGAGCAGGGAGAGACGAGGAGGATTGCATGACGGAGCGAGAGGACTTTGACGGGCTTGCGCTTGCTGCGCGTCCGGTGGTGCTGTTCGATTTTGATGGCACCATCGCCGATACCGCAAAGGCCATTTTGCGCGTTGCGCGCGAGGCGCTCGAGCGGTGCGGTTACGACGTTGATGCTCTGCCGGACCTCAATATGCTCATCGGGCCTCCGTTGTACGACGGGTTCATGGAGCTCTGCGGCGTGCCGCTGGAAGAGGCCGTCCGCCTTACCGAGGCCTATCGTGACGTGTTTCGCCACACGGTTACGCCTGAGGACTATCCTGCGCTGCCCGGCGTGCGCCCGCTGCTCAGCGCGCTTGCCGCACGTGGCACGCGCTGCGCGGTCGCGACGTCGCGTTTGGAGGATACGGCGCAGAAGATGGTCGCCGCCCTCGATCTTCCGCCGTTTGAGGCGGTCGTGGGTCGTTTGGAGCCGGGGCGCGATACCAAGGCGGATTGCATCCGTGAAGCCTTGCGCCAGCTGGGCGTGCGCCCGGCAGACGCCCTCATGGTGGGCGATCGTCGGCACGATACCGAGGGCGCGCACGAAAACGGCATTCCCTGCATCGGCGTGTACACGGGGACCGCGCAACCCGGCGAGCACGAGCGCGCTGGTGCCGATGTGATCTGTCACGGCATATATGAGGTTGCGGCCGTTTTGGGCGTGACGCTCGACGGCTCTGATGAGGACGATGTGAGCGTGTAGCACGGACGCGCGCTTCGTATCGTTTGGATGGGTACCTATGGTTCCGGCGTATCGCCTTGCGGGGGATGCGCCCGGGGCTTTATGAAAGGAGACAAGATGGATAAGCAGCTCGAGGCCGATGTCGCGGCGTATGTGGACGAGGTCTGGGAGGACGTCGTCGCAGACATTGCCGCGCTGGTAAAGCATCCGTCGGTTGCCGATGACAGCGCTGCGGAGCCCGGCGCTCCGTTTGGCCGTCCTGTGCGCGAAGCGCTCGATTGCGCGCTCGAGATCGCTCAGAAGCTCGGCTACGAGACGAGCGATGATGAGGGCTATGTGGGCATCGCCGACCTTCCGGGCACATCGGGCTCGCAGATCGCCACGATCGCGCACGTCGACGTTGTGCCGGCCGGTCCCGGTTGGAACACCGATCCCTTCGCCATGGAGCGCCGCGAGGGTTGGCTGCTTGGTCGCGGCGTCATCGACGATAAGGGTCCGGCCGTTCTGTCGCTGTATGCCGGTGCGTACCTCAAGTACGCGGGCATCGCGCCGCGCCACACGTTCCGCGCACTGCTGGGCTGCGACGAGGAGGTGGGTATGACTGATGTGCATCACTACCTCGACGGACACGACGACCCGGACTTCCTGTTCACACCCGATGCCGAATTCCCGGTGTGCAATGCCGAGAAGGGCCTGTTCGGCGCCACCTTTGTGAGTGCTCCCATCGAAGGCGGCGTCATCGTTTCGTGGAGCGGCGCTGAGGCGACGAACGCCATTCCGTCCGAGTCCGTGTGCGAACTTGCCCTCGATGCCTCCGCGTGTCCTGCCCCTGTGGCGAATGCCGATCGCATCGAGGTCGAGCCGGCGGGCGAGGGCCGCACGCGCATTCTGGCGCACGGCATCGGCGGCCATGCCTCGCTGCCCGAGGGCACCATCAACGCTATCGGCCTTATCGTCGGCTATCTGCGCGAGGCGAATCTGGTGAGTGAGAGCGAAAAGCCGTATCTGGAGCTCCTGTCGCATATCATGGCGGACACCGCGGGCGAGGCCATGGGCATTGCGACGTCGAGCGATGCCTTCGGCCCGCTGACGCTCAACGGCGGCACCATCGAGGTCGCAGACGGCCGCCTGCGTCAAACCATCGACGTGCGCTTCCCGGACAGCACCACCGCCGATGAGCTTGCCGCGACCTGTTCTGCCCTGGCTGAGCGCTTCGGGGCGACGTGCGAGGTCGACAGCACCAAGCCGCCGTTCTCCGTCTCAGCCGACCATCCGGCCGTCCAGGCGCTGCTCGATACCTACCGCGAGGTGACCGGCAAGCCTGCCGAGCTCCTTTCCATGGGTGGCGGAACCTATGCGCGCAACTTCAAGCGCGCCGTCTCCTTCGGCCCCGAGGACAGCACGCTGGAGCTTCCCGCATGGGGCGGCAGCATGCACGGTCCCAACGAGTGCGCAAGCGAAGAGCAGCTCAAGGGCGCACTCAAGATGTACATCCTGGCGATTCTGCGCCTGATGGACATCGACTTCTAAATCACCGCCAAAAGGGGGCAGGTCACGTTTGGTGAGACCTGTCCCCCTGGAGGACAAAGTGTCCCCTGGCACCCCCGTCCCCACAGAGGACATTTTGTCTTCTCTGGGGACGGGGGTGCCAGGGGACACTTTGTCCTCTTTTGGGACAGGCTTGGGGGAAGCATGATGTGGGCGGGGAATGTAAGCCGGGTGTAAGCCGGTAGAAATCTGCGCGTAATGCTTGGTCAGAGCATAGTAATAAGACGCCGTTGAGCGAATTTAGGATTTGGGCGCGCGATAGAGTACGGAGTCGAAACGCGGGCGGGGTATGCATGGCCGCCTGCTCAACTGGTGCGAATCGTCGCATTCGCGAAAGGAGAACCATGTTCGACTACGCTTGCTCTCGTCGTCAGTTCCTCGGTCTTGCCGGTGGCGTCGCCGCCGTCGCAGGTCTCGGTCTTGCCGGTTGCGGTGGCGGTGGTACTGCCACTACTGGTTCCGGTGCTGCTGCGGAGGGCTCTACGCTCACCGGTACCGTCACCTATGATGGCGCCTCTTCCTTCCAGGCTCTCGTCGAGGCTGCTGCCGAGCAGTTCATGAATGAGAACCCCGACGTGTCCATCACCGGCTCCGGCAACGGTTCGGGCACCGGCCTCACCGCTGTGGCCGACGGTACCGTGACCATCGGTAACTCCGACGTCTTCGCCGAGACCAAGCTCGAGGCCGACCAGTGCACCGACCTTGTTGACCACGAGGTCGCCGTCGTGGGCATGGGCCCGGTCGTCTCCATGAACGTTACCGTCGAGGACCTCACCCTCGAGCAGCTGAAGGGCATCTTCTCCGGCGAGATCACCAACTGGTCTGAGGTCGGTGGCGAGGACGCTGATATCTACGTCATGAACCGTAAGTCTGGCTCCGGCACCCGTGCCACCTTCGAGGCTGCCGTTTTCGGCGCTGGCCAGCCCGAGTCCACCTTCAAGGGCAAGGCCGAGCTCGATAAGTCCGGCGACGTCGTGACCCAGATTGGCTCCACCGACAACGCCATCTCCTACCTCGACTTCTCGCACTTCGACGACACCAAGTTCAAGGCCATCAAGGTCAACGGTGTCGAGCCCATCGACGAGAACGTCTACGACAACTCGTTCCCCATCTGGGCCACCGAGCACATGTACTGCAAGGAGGACGCCGACGAGGCCACCAAGGCGGTCCTAGAGTACATGCTCTCCGACGACGTCCAGGGTTCGCTCGTTGCCGAGCAGGGCTTCATTCCCGTGTCCGAGATGACTGTCGTCAAGGACGCCGAGGGCAACGTCACCGAGAAGTAAGTCCGATTCGTTCGGATTACGCCCTGTACGTCGATAGTTTTCGAAAGGTGCGCTATGGCAAAGCAGATGCCAAAACGCAACCTTGAGAAGGTAGGCTTGAGTGTCACGGGCGCCTGCGTCGCGCTCGTGACACTTGTCGTTGTGGCCCTTATCTTCATGGTCGCGCAGCGAGGCCTCTCCACCTTCATCAAGGATGGCGTTAACGTTGCAGAATTCTTCACAGGAACGGAGTGGAACCTCGCCAACACCAACGAGGCTACCGGGCTTCCCTTCACGGGCGCGCTCCCGCTGATCGTGACCTCGTTTGCCGTGACGGTCATCTCTACGATTATCGCGGTGCCCATCGCAATCGGCGCGGCCATCTTCGTCGTCGAGATTCAGCCCAAGTTCGGCCAGAAGTACTTCCAGCCGCTTATCGAGCTGCTCGTCGGCATCCCCTCGGTCGTCTTCGGCCTCATCGGCTTCCACGTGATCGTGGGCGCGATGCGCGTGATCTTCAACGTCGACCTGGGCCTGGGCATCCTGCCGGGCTCCATCGTGCTGGCGCTCATGATTCTGCCGACCGTGACGACGCTTTCCATCGACGCGCTGCGCGCCGTGCCCGACGGCTACCGTCAAGGTTCGCTCGCGCTGGGCTACACCCGCTGGCAGACCATCTGGCACGTTGTGCTGAAGAGCGCCACGCCCTCCCTTATGACCGCGGTCATCTTGGGCATGACGCGCGCCTTCGGCGAGACGCTCGCTGTGCGCATGGTCATCGGCGGCGTCGAGGCCATGCCTGAAGGCCTGCTCGATTCCGCGTCGACCATCACCACGACGCTCACCACGAGCATGGCCGTCTACGCCACCGGCTCGGTACAAAACGACGTGCTGTGGTCGCTCGGCCTGCTGCTCATGGGTATGTCGCTCATCTTCATCATGATCATCCACCTCATTGGCGCGAAGGGGGCGAAGTCCCGTGGCTAAGACCGTCACCGCGCAGGCGCAGGAGGCGCGCATCAAGCGCTCCATGCGCAACGACCGAATCGCGACCGGCATCCTCACCTTTATCGTGGGCGTCGTGATCGCCATCGTCATCTCGATGGTGCTCTACATCCTGGCCCAGGGTATCGGCCAGCTGCTGCAGCCGGGCTTCCTCACCGAGCCGAGCCGTTCGAACGGCACAGAAGGCGGCATCGCCTACCAGCTGTTCGACTCGTTCTATCTGCTGATTTTGACCCTCATCATCTCGCTGCCCATCTCCTTGGGCGGTGCGGTGTTCCTCGTGGAGTACGCGCCCGAGGGTCCCATCACCAAGATCGCTTCTACGGCTATCGAGACCCTGTCCAGCTTGCCGTCCATCGTTGTCGGTATGTTCGGCTTCCTCATGTTCTCGGTGAACTTCGGCTGGGGCTATTCGCTCATCTCCGGCGCCATCGCGCTCACGATGTTCAACATCCCCATCCTTACCCGTGTGATCCAGCAGGCGCTCGAGGACGTGCCCGCCAGCCAGCGCGACGCGTGTCTGGCCATGGGCCTCACGCGTTGGGAGACCACTCTGCACGTGCTCATCCCGGCGGCCATGCCTGCCATCGTCACCGGCGTAGTGCTTTCGGCCGGCCGCGTGTTCGGCGAGGCTGCGGCTCTGCTGTTCACTTCCGGCATGAGCTCGCCGGCGCGCCTGAACTTCTTCTCGCTCAACTTCGCCAGCCCCACCTGCGCGTGGAACATCTTCCGTCCGGGTGAGTCGCTCGCCGTGCACATCTACAAGATTTACGGCGAGGGAAGCCCCGAGGCCCAGCACATCGTCTGGGGTACCGCCGCGCTTCTGATGATTTGCGTGTTGCTGTTCAACGTGCTTTCGCGCATTGCCGGCAAGGCGCTTGCAAGGAGGATGACCGCCGAATGACGAACGAAACCGACCAGTTCCTTCAGAGCGTCGGCTCGAGCGAGCAGGGCAAGCGCGTGTCGGGTGTGGCCATCTCCGACGAGGTGATTCTCGAGACGCGCGATGTCAACGTGTACTATGGCGACCACCATGCGCTGAACGACACGAGCCTGAAGTTCCACAAGGGCGAGATCACCGCGCTCATCGGCCCTTCCGGCTGCGGTAAGTCGACGTTCCTTCGCAGCTTGAACCTTATGAACCGTGAGATTCGCGGCTGCCGCGTGGAGGGTGAAATCCTCTACCAGGGGCGCAACATCAACACCAAGACCGAGAACCTCTACGAGCTGCGCAAGTCGATCGGTATGGTGTTCCAGCAGCCGAACCCCTTCCATAAGTCCATTCGCGAGAACATCACGTTTGCGCCGAAGCGCCACGGCATCAAGGACAAGGACATCCTCGATCAGATGGTTGAGGAGAGCCTGCGCGGCGCCGCCTTGTGGGACGAAGTGAAGGACAAGCTCGACAAGAGCGCCTTTGCGCTGTCCGGCGGTCAGCAGCAGCGCCTGTGCATCGCGCGTACGCTTGCCATGAAGCCCGACGTGATCTTGTTCGACGAGCCCTGCTCGGCGCTCGATCCCATTTCGACGTTGGCCATCGAGGACCTGATGGGCCAGATCGTGGCCGATCGCGCCATCGTGATCGTGACGCACAACATGGAGCAGGCGTCGCGCGTGTCCAACCGCACGGCGTTCTTCTACATGGGCGACATGGTGGAGTACGGTGAGACCAACCAGATCTTCCAGCGCCCGAACGACAAGCGCCTGAACGATTACCTCACGGGAATGTTCTCCTAGCCGGATGTTCCCAGATACGGCCCACTGCGGCACCCGTTGCGTGTGCGGGAACCCAGTGCGGCATACCATGCAAGCGGCGGCCTGTGCAGCGCAGGCCGCCGCGTTTTTTGTTCTGGCCTCTCTGGGGACGGGGGTTCCAGGCACCAAAGTGGCGTCTGTGGGGACAGGCTTGGCGTTCTATTCACCGCTTTTCGTGGGGCAGAATAGCCTGTCTGTCGAAGCCCGGAAGCGCTCACAACGCATCGGGCGATGCCACGGGGCGCAGTGGACAGGCTGTTCCGCTCCGAACCTGTTACCGAAGACACCGACTTTTCGGACAGGGCCGTCCTAGGAGGGAGACAAAATGTCCTCTATGACCCCCGTCCCCACAGAGGCCAAACTGGCGCGTGGCACCCCCGTCCCCGGAGAGGACAGGGCGTGCTAGGATGGTGCCTTGAGACATTTGACGTTTAGGAAGGCTCGTCCATGGCGATTCTGCTCGGCTGCGACTCGGTGCACCTGGAGTTTCCCACCAAGAATATCTTCGAGGCCGTGACCCTCGGCGTCTACGAGGGCGACCGCATCGGCATCGTCGGCCGCAACGGCGATGGCAAGTCGACGCTGCTTTCGGTGCTCGCAGGCGAGCTCGAGCCGGACGACGGCCGTGTCACGCACCGTCGCGACGTGTCTGTGGGTCTACTGGGGCAAAAAGATGCCCTGGCAGACGACGACACCGTGCACCATGCGGTCGTGGGCGACCTGCCGGAATATGAATGGGCTTCGCAGCCGCGCGTTCGCCAGATCCTGGACGGCCTCATCTCCGACGTTCCCTGGGAGGGGAAGGTGGGCGAGCTCTCCGGCGGCCAGCGTCGTCGCGTTGACCTTGCGCGCCTGCTCATCGGAGACTACGACGTGCTCATGCTCGACGAGCCTACGAACCACCTGGATATCCGCACCATCAACTGGCTGGCGGCTCACCTGAAGACCCGCTGGTCGGCAGGTGTGGGCGCGCTGCTGGTGGTCACGCACGACCGCTGGTTCTTGGATGAGGTGTGCACGTCCATGTGGGAGGTGCACGACGGGCGCGTCGACCCCTTTGAGGGCGGCTACTCCGCCTACATCCTGCAGCGCGTGGAGCGCGACCGCCTTGCCGCCGTTGCCGAGGACCGCCGGCGCAACATGGCGCGCAAAGAGCTCGCTTGGCTTTCGCGCGGCGCACAGGCCCGTTCCACGAAGCCGAAGTTCCGCGTCGAAGCGGCCCGCGCGCTCATCGCCGATGTGCCTCCGGTGCGCAACGAACTTGAGCTCAAGCGCTTGGCCGTTGCCCGCCTGGGCAAGCAGGTCATCGACGTGATCGATGCGACTGCAGGCTACACCGATGCGGCGACGGGCGCATTCCGCCCGGTTGTCGAGGATGCCACATGGCTTATCGGCGCGGGCGATCGCTTCGGCCTTTTGGGAGAGAACGGCGCGGGCAAGTCGACGCTCCTCTCCGTTATCCAGGGGAAACTCGCGCCTGCGCGCGGACGGGTGAAGATCGGTCAGACCGTGCGCTTCGGCGTGCTGTCACAGCAGCTCGATGAGCTGAAGCCCTACATGGACCAAACCATCCGCGAGTTACTTTCGCACTATAAGCGCCTCTATATCGTTGACGGCAAGGAGACGAGTCCCGAGAAGCTGCTCGAGCGCCTGGGGTTCACCACCCAGCAGCTGTGGAGTCGCATCGGCGATCTGTCGGGCGGCCAGCGCCGTCGACTGTCGCTTCTGCTCACGATTCTCGATGAGCCCAACGTGCTCATCTTGGACGAGCCGGGCAACGACCTCGATACCGACATGCTCGCCATCGTGGAGGACCTGCTCGACAGCTGGCCGGGAACGCTCATCTTGGTGACGCACGATCGCTACCTCATGGAGCGCGTGACCGACAGCCAGTACGCCATCATCGACGGGCACCTGCGCCATGTGGCAGGCGGTGTCGATGAGTACCTGCGTCTGGTAGGGGAGCATGACGGGGCGCCCGAGGGCGCGGGCCGCTCCGGGCTCGCGGGGGTGCCTGCCGCATCGCAGGCCGCCGGGGCGGGCCCTGTCCCGGATGCCTGCGGCCTCACGAACGCCGAGCGCCAGCGGCTGCGCCGCGAGGTGTCCTCGCTCGAGCGCAAAATGGAGAGCCGCCGCAAGAGGCTCGAGGAGCTCGAGTGTGAGCTCGGCTCGATCGATCCGACCGACTACGAGGCGCTCGTCGCCACGCAGGCGCGAATCGACGCCGAGCGCGCCGAGATCGACGGGCTCGAGACCGCATGGCTCGAGGCGAGCGAGCAGCTCGAGGGGTAGGGGAGCCGTGGCGCAGCTGCACATCAACAGCCTGAGCGCCCACGAGCGCGCGAAGCTCGTCGAGAGGCGCTTCTCCGTCGACGAGCTCGCGGCGCTGCACGCGGCGCTCGCGCGCGCCCATCGGGCGCGCCGTCGGGCCTTCCGGCGGGTGACCGTGTTCGTGGCGGTGCTCGTGGCGGCATTGCTCATCATGACCGGGTCGCTCACGGGCCCGACGCCCGCGCTTGCGTTCAGCGCGGTGGCGCTCACGATCCTTGTCGCCATCGTCTTGACCCTCACCTGGGTGCTCGCCATCGGGCTGTACGCGCATCAGTTCAACGACGCCGTCGATGAGGGATACCCCGAGCTGTTCGGCAGCTACCACCTGTAGCGAGCCCCGTCTGTTTTCGGCATGCCTCGTGAGGCTGAAAAGGTAAGGGCCCGCGACGCCGGTTTATCCCGTGCGTCGCGGGCCCTGTGCCGCTTCGCTTGCGCGTGCGCCTATTCCGCCGGGCGCGGGAAGGGGAATCCGGCGCGGTCGGCGCGCATGAGCACGGTCGCCGCCTGGGCGCGATCGAGGTCGCCCTGCGGCTGGAGCTCGGTCGTTCCCCCGATGCCGCGCAGGTAGCCCTCATCGACCGCCCACGCGACGGCCTCGTATGCCCAATCGGACACCGTTGCGGCGTCGGAGTAGCGGGACAGGTCGGCTCCGCTCGCGTCCTCGGGCTCGGCGATGCGCCACAGGATGGTCGCCATCTGCTCGCGCGTCAGCGGGTCGTCCGGCCCGAACTCGCCGCTTTCCCCGTAGCCCTCGAAGATGCCCTGCTGCGCGCACCAGGTGACCGCATCGCGGTACCAGGCTTCCTGCGCGCAGTCGCTGTAGGGCATCGGGATATCGACCGCCGGCTTGCCGGCCATGTTGTAGAGGACCTGCGCCATCTGGGCGCGGGTGAGCGAGACCATGGGCCCGAACACGCCGGCGTCCGCGTCGACGCCGAGCATGACGCCCTCATCGACCGCCCAGTCGACCGCCTTGTGATACCACGCGGACACGTCGAGGTCGACGTAGCCCTCCGTCGGGCACATAGCACCCGTGAGCTGCTCTGCGGCAGCGCGCGGGAGCGTGTAGAGCGCGCCCGTCGCGGATGCCGCATCGGTCCCGTGATCGAAGGCGGTCAGGTGGACGCAGCCGTCGAAGACCGCGGCCGAGGTGATGGAGACGCCCGTCGCGGAGTCGCCGCCGAGCCATGCCGTCCCCTCGCAGGCGAGTGTGTCGAGGTCGACGTACGCGGTGTCGCCGGAGCCCGCGATCGGGTGCGCGAAGATGAGTACGCCGTCTTCGACAGGGACGGTCACGCTCCTCTCGATGTCTCCGTAGTCCGAGTATGTGAAGGCGGGCGCGCCCTCGATGGCGCCGAGGTCGTCGAGCGCCCCGCTTGCCGGGTCGACGGTGTATGCGTGCGACACGTACGTCGTCGAGAGGTCGGTCCGCCCGCCGCCGACCGCGCCGATCACGTAGATCTCGCCGTCATGCGCGATGGGAGCGATCGGAGCGAGCGTGATGCCCGGGAGCTGTTCCGTTCGGATCTCGGTCGCGGAGAGCTCCCCGTCGAGGCCCTCCAGCGAGGCGATCGCGTATCGTATGACCTGCTCGCCCGACGCGAGCTGGTACGCGGCGCCCACGAGCGCGTAGGAGGTGTCGCCGATCGCCGTCGCGCCCACGATCGAGGAGGCATAGATCGCCCCTGCGGCCTCCTCCGGGGTCGCGATGGCGACGGTTCGCCGATAGGGGCTCCATTCATCGCTCTTCGCGCTGTAGGTCGCCGCGAGCACGACGATGCCGTTCTCGTCCAAGTCGGTCGTGACGGCGACGATGTCGCTCCCGACGGCCGTGTAGGCTATCGGGGCGTGGGAGTCATGCGTCGCCGACTGCCACGGCGCTCCGGGCGCGGCGCATGCGGTCCATGAGCCGCTTCCGGGATTGTCCGAGCGGTACAGGTAGGTGCCGACCGTGTCGGCGAGGTACAGGGCGTCCGAGGTGCCCACGAGGGCGCCCGTGGCGGCATCGGTCGCGCCGACGGGGAAGCCGTCGGTCCACATGATGTCGAAGGACGCCTCGCGCGCGGGGAGGCTGTAGGAGGCGCGATGGGTGCGGCCGGTCGACCGGTCGAGCACGTCGATGCGGTGGGACTCCCCGTCGAAGGCGTCGGAGGGCGCCGTGAAGGTCAGCTCGCTGTCGGTCTGCGCCGTGCACGCGACGTCCTCGCCGTCGAGGGTGACGCTCGCGTCGCTAAGGGCGTAGCCGTGGACGGTGACCGAGCCGGTCGCCGGGTCGGCGTCGACGGACCACGTGTTCGCGCTGATCGCGTCGTCGTCGATCGCCACGTCCCAGTCGAAGCGGCCGTCGGTCGCCGTGTGCTTCTCGACGCCTCCATAGGTCGTCGTGCTCAGCGGGACGGTCGATCCCACCAGCTTGCCGCGCAGCTCGAGCGCGTCCGCCTCGGGGTCGAGCGCCTCCAGCTGCCCGACGGTGCCGGCGGCGAGCGGGGTCGCCATGGACGTCCCGCTCATCTCGCCATAGGGGGCGTAGTCGCTCGTCTCGTCGTCCACGCCGTCGCCGCCCACCAGGCCGATGCCGTAGGGCTCGATGTAGAAGGTGGTCCGCTCGCTCGACCAGACGCCGTCAGCGGGCGCGATGGAGGCCTGGACGGCGCCGATCAACCGGTCGGACTCGGTGTCGAGGGCGGATAGGGAGGTGTCGTAGACGGTGGTCAGGTCGATGTTCACCTCGGAGACGGTCGACACGCCATGGAGCGGGACGGTCGCGCCGTCCTTGACCGAGTAGAGGGACGGCACGATATACAGCCTCGCGTTGGCGGGGCTCGCGGCATCGATGCTCGCGCTCGCCCCGATGGCGAAGTCCTGCACCGCGTGCGACGTGCCGACGAACGGGTTGTCGAAATACCACTGGAGCGTCATGGTGTACGAGGAGCCCCCGTCGGCCCGGGAGGGGTCGAAGGTCACCTTGAGGCCGGGGGTGCCGTGGCCCGCATCGGCGACCTGCTCGATGGTGAACGCGTCGGTGGCCTCGGGCGAGGCGGGCGTCCCGTCGGCGTTATAGACGTAGAGCCGGTAGGTGGATGAGTCCGCGGCGTAATCGGAGAAGTCGTTCACGTATTCCAGGTCCTTGCCCGCGGCCAGCGACACGCTGGGGGAGAAGTAGGCGTGCGCGGCGTCGGTGCTGACCGTGGACATGATGTTGGAGCCGGGCAGCGCGAGGTCGACGGCAGTCTCGTTGAAGTTCGAGAAGGTCGACAGGGCGTTCGACTTGTTGCTCGAGGCGATGATGACGGCGTAAGGGCTCTCGAGACCCGTGGTCGCCCCGGTGCCGACGGTGGCGGTGTCCGAGCCGGCGTTGCCCGCGGCGAAGACGGACAGGATGCCGAGCTTTCCGGCCTGGTTCACCAGGTAATCGAGCACCGGTGCGTAGAAGCCGATCTCCCAGGAGTTGCTCGCGCATACGACGTTTTGCCCGGAGAGCGCGGCGCCGATGAGGTACTCGTAGGCGGAGACGATGTCTTTGAGGTACAGCACGCCCCTGCAGTCCTCGGGGGCAACCTTCAGCGCCATGATCTCGGTGTCGGCGCTCGCGCCCGCAATCCCCTCCGCGTTGTTCTGGATGCCGGCGATGACTCCCGCGCAGTGGGTGCCATGGGAGTCGACGGACGAGGTGCCCGGCGTCGGGTCGTCGTCGTTGCCGGCGAAGTCGTATCCGCACGACCCCGCCCCGCCGGGCAGGCCGGGGATGCCGGGGTTCTCCCACATGTGGTCGGCGAGGTCGGGATGGGAGGCGTCGACGCCCGTGTCGAGGACGGCGACGATGTTGCCCGAGGTCGCAGGCGCGCTCTCGCGGGCGGCGAGGGCCGCCTCGAGGTCGATGCCGGCGCTCTCGCTGGTCATGCTGTACTGCCAGCCGCGATACAGCGTGTCGTCGGGTGCGGACCCATCCACCGTCGCGATGTAGTTCGGCTGCGCCGCCACCACGAAGTCGAGCTCCTCGAGCTCGGCCACCAGCTCGTCGGCGTCGGCGCCCTCGCGCTCGACGAGCGCGACGCGCAGGTCCGCGCCCTCCGGGACGTCGCCGGATGTCCCCTCGTCGCTCTGGAGCTCGATGGCGCCCTGCTCGAGGGCTCGGTCGACGGTGGAGAAGTCCCACGTCTGGGCGACCGCGAAGCCCGCGCCCGCAAGCTCGTCGGCGCTCGCGGAGTCGTCTAGCAGGCTCACCTGGGAGTCGGATGCGCGGTACAGGACGAGCGCCTGGCCGGGCACGGCCTCCTGGTCACTTCGCTGCGCCGCCGAGGAGGCCGCCGTCACGTTGGCGAGCAGGTCGGCCAGCGCGGGCTGGGCGAGCGCCGCGGCGGGGGCGAGCCCGCACGCCAGCGCGATGCCGAGCGCCCAGGCGAGCCTTCTGCGTCCGGTCGGTATCTTCATGACTGTTCCTTTCCTTGTGGGTGCAGTTTTTCCGCCTGCGCATCGGCGCGCCGATGCGGCCGTGCGGGATCGGCCCCGCGCCGCGCCGGTGCGGCGCGGGGCCCGGGAGCCTCGGCGCATGCGCGGGGCCGTCGCGCCGACGGTGCCGTTATCCTTCGGCGAAGATGCCCGCGTCGACGGCGGAGACCATCATCTTGGCCATCTCGGCGCGGGTCATCGCGCGGCCCGCCTGGAGCTGCGCGCCCTCGGCGGTCTCGACCCCGCCGATGACGCCGCCTTCGACCGCCCAGGCCACGGCCGCGCGCGCCCATGCGGAGACGCCGTCGGCATCGGGGAAGCCGTCGAGGACGTCGGTCGGTTGGGCATCAAGGTCGGCGCCCGCCGCCTTGGCGAGCACCGTGCAGAACTGCTCGCGCGTGAGCGCCTCTCCCACGCCGAACGCGTCGGAGCCGCGGTAGCCCTCCATGACGCCGTCCGCCACCGCCCAGTTGACCGCGTCGGCGTACCAGGCTCCCTGGTCGACGTCGACGTGCCCTGCCGCGGGCGCGTCCGTGTCGGACGCTCCCAGGAGGTTCCACATGACCTGTGCCGCCTGCTCGCGCGCGAGCGTGTCGGTGGGGCCGAACGCGCCGTCCCCGTAGCCGCCCATGAGGCCGAGGTCCGCCGCGCGCTCGACCCAGGAGCTGTACCACTCATCTGCGGGCACGTCCGTGAAGGCGTGGTCGAACGGGTCGGCGTATGCCTTGATCGGGAAGTTGTCGTAGACGAGCAGGTCGCCCATCGGAAGGTTGTCGCCCGCGAGCATATCGGCCAGGTCGGACCATGCGCCGCCGGAGTACAGGTAGCTCTCACCCTCGTTGACGACCGAGCGGAAGAACACGGGCACCTGCGCCTGGATGACCGACTCCACGTCGTCTGCGATGGCCTGCTCCTGAGACGCCAGGTACTCGGAGACCTCCGCGTCCGTCGCGTCCGGATGCTCCTCGAGGTAGCCGGTACGCAACGTCTCGACGACCCGGTTCTCGATGGCGTGCGTCTGGCTCTCGCCGATGCGCAGGCTGTTGAGCTCGGCATCGCGATTCTGCCTGCTCGGCGCGCCCTGGAGCAGGATGCCGTACGCGCCGTCGGAGAGTCGCGCCGTGACGACCACCGAGAAGCGGTCGCCCTGGGAGAAGCCCATCTTCTCGCGGTCCTGGGCGGGGATCCTCTCCAGATGGTAGCCACCGTACTCGTAGCTCGCCTCGAAGCTGGTGAGCAGCTCGCCGTCTGTCGGGTCGTCAGCGTCCTCGGCCAGGCGGAAGACCTCGTAGGTCACGGTCGTGCCGGGCTGCGCCGTCTCGCAGGACAGGCTCGTGAGCCTCTGGCCGTCCTCGGCCGTGAAGACGTTCGCCATGCGGGTGACGTCCTCGTGCCCCTGGGAGAACGACATCTGGGTCGGCAGGTAGTCGTACTGGTTGACGATATAGGTCCCGTTCTTGTCGGTCTCCCGGCCGTCCACGTCGTAGTCGAGCGCCTCGACGGTCGAGATGCTCTGGTCGTAGTAGGACAGGTAGAAGTAGCCGTCGTCGCCGAAGTTGGACTTGTTGGGGAACTCGTTGCTCGCGGAGCCCCAGCTGTTCTTCACGATCCAGGCGCCGTCGGCCGGCGGCTGGTGCCCGGCCTTGAAGTTCTCCTTGGAGTAGTCGTCGTCCCAGCCCACGATGGTCACCGCGTGGTTCGTCATGGCCGGCTGGTAGGTGTAGTGCGCCCACGTCTCGGTGTTGATGTAGGCGTCGTCGGATTCCTCGCCGGGCTTGGACGCGTCGGCGCAAAACGCGATCGAGACGGCGCGCCCCTCGAAGAGCTGCTCCTTGATGGCCGCCGTCGCGTCCTCGTCGTACACGTAGGCGTCGCTCTCGTCGAACGTCGCGGGCGAGGGCAGGATGAACGACTCCTCGAGCGCCGCGGACGACCCGGCGCGCAGGGCCTCGTCCAGCGTCCAGGTGCCCGCCGCCGACCAGTACGCGTCGTGGTCGGCGATGCCCTCGTCGTTGCTGTACGGGGCCATCGATTCGTCGACGGGCCCGATGCCGTTGGAGAACAGCGAGGTCGCATAGGTGACGTAGCCGCCGTAGTTGAGGACCGCGTTCTCGAGCGGGTACCCCAGCACCTGCTCGGCGAACTCCGGGTCGGGGACGTCATCGGTCTCGGTCAGCGCGTTGTAGCCGCCCTCACCGCCCTGGCCGTCGTACTTCGCGTCCGTTTCCTCGTCGTCGGGCAGGTGGGTGACCGCGAAGTAGGCGAGATGGCGCTCGGAGAGGTCCAAGCCGGTCTCCGCATAGGTGGTCCCCATCTCGGAGAGCAGGCTCGTCTCGGAGGCGGCGATGGCCGCGAAGCCCCAGCAGGTTCCCCAGGGGTTCTGGAACTTGACCGGCGTCACGACGCCGCGGTCGCGCAGGTCGAACTTGTCGGGCAGGATCTC
>CALULJ010000023.1 GCA_944321445.1 uncultured Collinsella sp. | reverse complement strand
TGTCAAAGGCTTGAGTCGAGCTCTTTAGTCGAGCTCTTTCAGACCTTGATACAGTTCCCAGTACTCGCCGTGCTGGGCGAGGAGCTGCTCGTGGGTGCCGCGCTCCACGATGCGGCCGTGCTCGAGCACGATGATGGCGTCGGCGTTGCGCACGGTGGAGAGGCGATGCGCGATCATGAACGTCGTGCGCCCTTCCATGATGCGGTCCATACCGCACTCGATGAGCTTCTCGGTACGCGTGTCGATCGACGAGGTCGCCTCGTCCAGGATGAGCACCGGGGGATCAGCCACGGCAACGCGCGCGATGGCGAGCAGCTGTCGCTGTCCCTGACTCAGGTTGGCGCCATCCGAGGTCACCATGGTGTCGTAGCCCTGCGGCAGGCGGCGGATGAACGAATCGGCGCAGGCGGCCTTGGCAGCCGCGCGCACCTCCTCATCGGTCGCATCGAGCTTGCCGAAGCGAATGTTGTCGGCAATGGTCCCCGTAAACAGGTGCGTGTCCTGCAGCACGATACCCAGCGAACGGCGCAGGTCGGGCTTGGCGATGTGGCGCACATCGATGCCGTCGAACGTGATCTCGCCGGCGTTGATTTCGTAGAAGCGATTGATGAGGTTCGTGATGGTGGTCTTCCCAGCCCCGGTCGAGCCCACGAACGCAATCTTCTGACCGGGCTTCGCGAAGAGGTTGAGGCCCTTCAGCACGAGCGTATCGGGCACGTACCCGAAATCGACATCGTGAAAGCGCACGTCGCCGCGCAGCGGGATGCGCCCACAGGCGAGCAGCGTACCGTCTGCCCCGCGAGCTGTCGTCTGCGCCAGAGCGCCCGATGCGGCGGCAGGCAGCTCCTCCCCCGTGGCACCAACCTCCATGGGCTCCGCCCCGCGCTCCACCGGCACGAGCTTGCCGTATGCACCGATACCCATACTTGCGGGAATCTCCCACGCCCAGCTGTTCGAACCCGTCTGTGCGAGCGTGACCGTGCCCTCGTCGACCTCAGGTTCAAGCTCCATCGCGGCAAACAGGCGCTCGGCGCCGGCAAGGGCGTTCAACAGGAAGTTCCCCAGCTGCGTGAACTGATTGATGGGCATGGCCGCCTGACGCACGAACACCACGTAGCTCGCAAGCGCACCGACGTCCACCAATCCGTTGATGGCGAGCAGCGCGCCCGCCACGGCAACGATGGCGTAGTTGGCGTATCCGATGCACACAACGGCGGGCACCATGGTGGCGGCATAGGCCTGCGCCGACGTGCCCGCCTGGCGCAGCTCCTCGTTGCGCTCGGTAAACTCAGCGACGTTCGCGGCCTCGTGGTTGAAGACCTTCACGACCTTCTGGCCCGAAACCATCTCTTCCACGTAGCCATCGAGCGAGCCCAGCGCCTCCTGCTGAGCGGCAAAGAACCGCCCGCTGCGGCTGCCGGAGTAATTGATGTAGCACGCGATGATAAGGTCGCACACAACCGTGATGAGCGTGAGCTGCCACTTGAGGATGAAGAGCACCGCGAGCGTGCCGACCATCTGGATGGTCGCCTGAATGAGGTTTGCGAAGCTGTTATTGAGCGCCTCGGCCACCGTGTCGACGTCATTGGTGAAAAAGCTCATCACGTCGCCCGTGCGGCTGCGGTCAAAATACGACAGCGGCAGGCGCTGGATATGCGAGAACAGGTCGCGGCGGATGTCGTAGACCACCTTTTGCGCGGCGCGAACCATGGTCTGCGTGTACCCCAAGGCAGACAGCACGCCCAGGGCGTAGACCACCGCCGTGAAGATCACGAGACCGGGAAGCTCCTCGGCGCGCCCCGCCTCGAGCGCGTTCACCACCGGGCGCACCATATAGGTGCCCACAAGGTTCGCCACGGCGGAAATGGATACGAGAACAGCCACGACGAGCAGCGAGAGCTTCGCGTGACCCATGTAGGCGAGCAAGCGAGCCAAGGTGTGGCGCAGGTTCTTCGGACGCGCACGCGCCGTCGTCTTACCGGCCATTGTGCTCACCTCCCTCGGCAGCCCGCGCATCTGATGCGGCAGTGTCTTCTGCCTGCGCACGCTCCATCTGCGAGGCGTAGATCTCCTGGTAGATGGCATCGTTTGCAAGCAGCTCATCGTGCGTGCCGCAGCCGTGCAACCGGCCGTCGTCGAGCACGACGATCAGGTCCGCATCAATCACCGACGTGATGCGCTGGGCGATGGTGATGCAGGTGACGCCCGGAATGCTTGCGAGGTTCGCGCGGATCTTGGCCTCGGTCGCCATGTCGACCGCGCTCGTGGAGTCGTCGAAGATGAGGATGCGCGGCCGCTTGAGCAGCGTGCGCGCGATGCACAGGCGCTGGCGCTGGCCGCCGGAAACCCCGGCGCCTCCCTGCCCCAGCATGCCGTCCAGGCCGCCGATGCGGTCGAGGAACTCGTCGGCGCACGCGAGCTCACAGGCGCGCAGCAGCTCCTCGTCGATCGCGTCCGGCGCGCCCCAGCGCAGGTTATCGCGGATGGTACCCGAGAACAGCACGTTGTTCTGGAGCACGGTCCCCACGGCATCGCGCAGGGTGGGCAGGTCGTAGGCACGCACATCATGGCCACCCACCAGCACCGTTCCCGCGCTGGGGTCGTACAGGCGGCTGATGAGCTGCACGAGCGAACTCTTACCCGAACCGGTGCCGCCCAGAATACCCACCGTGATACCGCTCGGGATGGAAAGGTCGATACCCTCCAGCACGTTGTGCTCGGCGTCAGCGCTGTACTTGAAGTCGACACCGTGGAACTCCACCGAGCCGTCCGGAACCTCGCGCAGCGCCGCGTCGGGCGCGGGAAGCTCGAGCTCGGGCACCTCGTCGAGCACCTCGCCCACGCGCCGCGCGCTCGTTAGTGCGCGCGTGAGCAGCAAGAAAACGTTCGAGATCATCATGAGCGAGTTCATGATCTGCAGCACGTAGCTCATGAAGCTCGTGAGTTCGCCCACGGTGAGCGTGCCGGCGATGATCATGTTCCCGCCGAGCCACAGCACGAGCGTCGCCGTCACGTACATGGACAGCTGGTGCACGGGCAGGTTGAGGACTGCGGTGGAAAACGTCGTGGTGGAGCGCTTCGCCAGCGCACCGTTCACGCGCGCGAACACACCGCGCTCATGGTCCTCGCGCACATACGCCTTGACGGCGCGCATGGCAGTAAGGTCTTCTTGGACCACGCCGTTGAGATCGTCCATCGACGCCTGCAGCGTGCGGTACAGAGGCAGCACCTTATACGTGATGAGGCCGAGCGCGATACCCAGCGCCGGCAGGACCACGAAGAAGATGCAGGCGAGTTCCATATTCATGGAACAGGCATAGAGCAGACCCATGATGAGGATCACCGGGCCGCGCACCATGGGGCGAAAGCCGTTCGACACGGCGTTTTGGATCACCGTGATGTCTGTGGTGAGGCGCGTGACCAGCGATGAGGTTTGGTAGCGGTCGATATTGCCGAAGGCGAAGGTCTGAATCTTCTCGTACTCCGCCTGGCGTAGGTTGGCGCCCAGGCCCATCGCCACGCGCGAGGCGAAGCGCGCGTAGCCGAGACCGAGCGCGAGCGACACCAGCGCGCAGAGCAGCATGAGCGCGCCTTGCGAGAACACGATGCCCAAGTCGCCATTCACGATGCCATCATCGATGATGCGCGCCATGAGCAGCGGGATGATGAGCTCGATGGAGGTCTCGAGCGCAACCGCGATCGCGCCGAGCACGGCGTCGCGCCGATACGAGCCCAAATACGAAAGCAGTCGCTTGAGGTCACTCATCGCGCACCTCTTCCGATTCGCTGTCCTGCGCGAGATGCGCCCGCATGTTCGCCTGTACGCGATCGAGCAAATCTTGGAGCTGCGCGCGCTCGGCGTCGGAAAGACCTGCGAGCATGACCTCGTCGGTGCCGGCGCAAACGCGGTCCCACGCGCGCACGGTCTCCTCGCCCTTCTGGGTGAGCTCAACAGTGCGACAGCGGCGATCCTCCCCGGGAACGATGTGCACGAAGCCCGCGCGGCACAGCGCATCCATCATCCGCGAGACGGCAGCCGGGTCGACGGAGAAATACCGTGCCAGGTCACGCTGGCTGCTTCTGCCATGCACGGCAAGGTAGGACAACATGCGCGGCTGGCCGGGTCCCAACCCCAAATCGGGCAGGTACGGATGGTTGCAGCCCCTCATGAGATGAAACATCATGCTGACCTGCATGTGGAAATCCGTGAGCGAAAACCCGAACGGAAGCTCTTCCATAGCGACTCCTTGATATATCAATGATTGACATATCAAGTATAGCGAGGTTTCCGCCTTCGTGAACGTACCCGAAGGGTTTTCTATATGCGGGGCGGGCAGTCGCGATGGCTGCCCGCCCGAGGTTTAAGCGTATATGGAAGTAAGGTTAGTCGTCATCGCGATCGTCCCAGTCAGCGTGATCGTCATCGCGATCGTCGACGTCGTCGTCCCAGTCGTCGTCATGATCGTCATCACGATCGTCGTGGTCATCCCAATCGTCGCGATCGTCAGCGTCATTGGCCCAGTCGTCGGCGTCGTCATCGTCATCCCACAGCTCGCGGTCGTCCCAATCGTCGTTGCGCTCGAAATCGGCCTCGAGCACCTTGCCGGTGCGCGCGTCGACCTCGTAGTCGTACTCAACGCCACCTGCCACGAACTCAAGCTCGTACACTCCGTCATCGAGCTCATACTCATGATCGTTGAACCTTGCGGTCGCAGGGTCGATGCCAAGTTGCCCAAGCACGATCTCCTTGGCGGCGTCGATGCCGATGAGGCCGGCGTCGTCCAGCCTGTCGGTGCCCACCGCATAGGCGCCCGAGCCAAGGCCGCACTCCCCTGCCGTGACCTTAACGCTCTCGGCAATGCGCTCCATAAAGTCATCGCTCGGATACGTTGAGCCCTCGGCAACCTTCAGGACGATGTTCTTTTCACGCCCACCAACGCCGCCGGCGAAGTACCCGTCCGCATCGATCTCGCGGACGAGTTCGCTCATGACCTCGACGGCAGGACGGCCACGGTAGTCGTCGTAGTCGGCAAGAACGCTCCGACCATCATCGTTGGCGCCCTCGAGCTCCACGACGTTGCCCTCACCGTCGTAGGAGAGCTCGATCTCGGGGTTCACGCTCATCAGCACATAGCCCGCCACCTCGGACACCGCTTCGCTCGGAACGCTCACGGCGGCCGTCGTCTGTCCGGCACCGCCGCACCCACTCAGCGCCGCCGCCAGCACCATGCTCATACCCAAACCTGCAACCAGAGCCTTCCTGTTCATGCGCTTCATCGTTTGCCTCCTTTGTATGTGCGGTTATCTTTGAACCGATTTACCTTGCAGTGTTAGGGTGCGGGTGGGCATGGTATAAAACCGGGGTCGGAGCAAAAACTTTTTTGAGAAAAGTTGGGAACTGTCCAAGCGAGTAGCGTTTTTGCTGGTCACAGCCGAAAGGGAACGCAGAGCTCAGGCAGGAACGAGCCGGTTTGCACGTGCTCAGTCGTCATCATCATCGGCATCGTCGTCGTAGTCGTCGCTATCATCGTCGTCATCGTCTTCAAAGTCGTCGCCATCGCCATCATCGTCGTCCTCCAAAGCCGGAACACCTGGGTCTGCCGGGGCTTCTGGCACCGGAACGACATCTGCGGTAGAAGTCGATACTGCGGCAGGCTGGCCCCCACTGCCCGCTGCATCCCCCGCAGGCACGTCCTGCTCCGCCGGGACCGCGCGCTCGCTTTCCTCCCGCGCTTCTTGAGCTTCCGCAGCGCGGGCAGCATCCTGCGCCGTGATGACGATCACCTCGCCGTCCATGTATTTCTCGAGCTCACCGACGATGCGCCCCTCGACCTCCGAGGTCCACGTCTCATCGTCGGAATCGACATCGATAACAATCATGTCTCCGGGATCGAGATAGCGCTGTTCACGGGAACGGTCCGCAAGATCATTGGCCACCGTCTCGATATCCTTGCCGTACGCTTGGTACCCCTCGATGAGCTCGACACCGTCCTCGTTTTCACCCTCGATGCCCACCACGCGGTCAAAGCGGTTGACGTCCATGCGCACTTCGGGGTTGATGCGCATACGAACGGCGCCGATGGGCGTCTGCCAAAACGCAAAGCCGCCAACTGCCACCGCGATAAGGCACGCAGCGGCCGCGAACCAGCGCACGAGTCGACCGGGCCGCTTATGCGCGGGCGCATCGTCAACAACAGACAGATGGTCCGCGGCGTCGCACAGATACACCTCGTCCAAGACGTCGCCCACGGCATAACCCAAGTTGGGCACCGTGTAGAAGCGCCCCTCCTGGTCGAGCACGACCGCAAAACTCGTCGCGCATTCCATCACCAAATACTTCATCGCGCATCGACCCCCTGATGTGCATCGAGTCTGCAGAGGTGGCCACGGATGATTTCGAACCCGTTCGTATACGCCAGCAGCAACGCGACCAGATACTTGCGATGGCGCTCGAGCGTTTTGCGCTCCACGCCGCTGCCTTCCGCCAAGTCGGAGATCGGGAGCTTTCCGGTCCGCTCCAGCCGGTCGAGCATGTCGCGGTGCTCGCGTGCATACGTCAAGGCGCGACGGCACGCGTCGAGTGTCCGCTCCTGCTTGGGGCAGTTCTCGGCAACATCGGTGAGCTTGACTTCGAACGACGCGAGCAGGCGCGTGAACTCCTCGATTTCGGTCCGGGTGGCAGCGCGCATGTGGCGCTCGCCGATTTCGTCATGCCCGGAATCCACCTGGTCGAGCAGCGTCTTGCTCTCGTCGCCATCCTGTTCAAACTGAGTCGCGTCCAACGACACCACGCGGGTGTGGCGCGCCTCGCGCCGCCGATAGTCGATCAGACGGTTGCGTATCATGCGCGCCGCCAGGGGCAAAAACGCACCGCGCTGCCGGTCGTACACCTGCGTTGCCTCATGAAATGCGAACATGGCGATGCCCAACTCGTCATCGACGCCCGCAACGGGCCGTCGCGCCATGAACTTGGCGGTCTCCGACGTTATGAACGGCAGGTAGTCGCGCACGAGCTCGTCAGCTTTGTGTGCGTCTCCCTTGACGGCGCACACCCGCGCGCCGATGTCTTTGCTCAATCCCATGGCCTTCCTCTCTGCCATTAGGATGCGCAGGGACATCCGGCAGTTTCGGGGTCGCGGACCAAAAAGGTACAGACCTACAGGCTATAGGGGATCAATCGGCTCATCGGTAAACGTACGAGCAGGGTTATGTAAGGCGCCCGTAAGGTAAAAAACCTCTCGGGCAATTTCACATGCTGGGGCTATTCCACGCGGCCGGTGGCGAGGATGTGTTCGAGGGCCTCTTCGTCAAGCACGGGCACACCCAGGCTTTCGGCCTTGGTGAGCTTGGAGCCCGCCTTGGGGCCTGCCACCACGTAGCTTGTCTTTTTGGACACCGAGCCGGTCACCTTCGCACCGAGCGCCTTCAGGGCAGCACCCGCCTCGTCGCGGGTGCGGTTCACAAGCGTACCGGTAAGCACGAAGGTGAGGCCGGCGAGCGGCTGCGCCTCGGCAAGATCGGCGGAAACGCCCGTTGCCCCGGCTGCACGCTCCGCCGCACCCGACAGGTCCTCTTCAAGCGAAAGGCCCGCCGCGCGCAGGCGGTCGAGCACCGCCAGGTTCTCCGGCACGGACAGGAACTGCTTCACGCTCTCGGCAATCTTGGGACCGATGCCGTCGATGGCAGCGATGTCCTCTTCGTTGGCCGTGACCAGCGCATCGACCGTCAGGAAACGCTGCGCGATAAGCTCACCCACCGACTTGCCCACATGGCGGATGCCGAGCGCGAACAGCACGCGCCCGAGCGGCTGCGCCTTGGACTTCGTCAGTTCGTCAACGACCTTCGTGGCGATCGTCATGCCCACGGGGATGGGGTCACCGGCCTTCACGCCGCGGCGCTTGTCGTCCTTCAGGTAGGTGCGGCCCGTGTCAAGCGCGGCCACCTGGTCGACTGTCAAGCTGTAGAAGTCCGCAACATCGTGGAGCAGCCCCGCCTCGATCATCTTGTCGACGAGCTCCTCGCCCACGCCGTCCACATCCATGCAGCCGCGGCTCACCCAGTGGAGCAGGCGCTCCTTCAGCTGCGCCGGGCAGTCGATAGAGACGCAGCGGTAAGCCACCTCGCCGTCCTCGTGCGCCACGGGTGCGCCGCAGGCCGGGCAGGTCGCAGGCATATGCCACTCGACAGCCCCCTCGGGACGCTTATCCAGCACCGGCCCCACGACCTCAGGAATCACGTCGCCGGCCTTGTGGACGATGATGGTATCGCCCTCGCGCACGTCCTTGCGGTGCACCTCATCCTCGTTGTGGAGCGTTGCGCGCGCGATGGTGGAACCCGCCACGGTCACCGGGTCGAACTCCGCAACCGGAGTGAGCACGCCGGTGCGGCCCACCTGAATGCGAATCTCGCGCAGCACGGTCGTCTTCTCTTCCGGAGGGAACTTGAAGGCGATGGCCCAGCGCGGCGCACGGGCGGTAAAGCCCAACTCGTCTTGCTGGTCGAAGCTGTCGACCTTCACGACCACGCCATCGATGTCGTAGTCGAGGTCGCCGCGGTGCGCCAGCGCGTCGGCGCAAAACGCGTGCACCTCGGCGGGCGTGCCGCAGCGCGCGACGTTGGGGTTCACCGAAAAGCCGGCATCGCGCAGCCAGGCAAGGAAGTCGTGCTGCGAGTGCACATGCAGCGGCGTCGTATCGGCCACGGCATACAGGAAGGTCGCGAGGTCGCGGCGCGCGGTGACCTTGGGGTCCTTCTGGCGCAAGCTGCCCGCGGCGGCGTTGCGCGGGTTGGCGAAGGGATCGCGCCCCTCCGCATCGGCCTCCTCGTTCAGACGCACGAAGCTGCCCTTGGGCATGTAAACCTCGCCGCGCACCTCGATAGGCGTGTTGCGGTCGGCCCCCATATGCGCAAGCGCCGACTCCGCAAGATGCATGGGCACGTCGCGGATCGTGCGGACGTTCAGGCTCACATCCTCGCCCGTCGTGCCGTCGCCGCGGGTCGCCGCGCGCACGAAGGCACCGTTTTGGTAGGTGAGCGCCACACCTAGGCCGTCGATCTTAAGCTCGCAGGTGTAGGTCGCGTTGCCCGCACCGAGCGCGTCCTCGGTGCGCTGGAGCCACTCGTCGAGCTCCTCCAGGTTCATGGCGTCGTCCATAGAATACATGCGCGCCATGTGGGTCACGGGCGCGAACTGCTCAGACACGAAGCCGCCCACGCGCTGGGTGTAGGAATCGGGCGTCACGAGGTCCGGATAGGCAGCCTCGATATGCTGAAGCTCAATCAGGAGCTTGTCGAAGGCGGCATCCGTGATCTCGGGCGCATCGAGCGCGTAGTAGCGGTAAGCGTGATAATCGAGCAGGTGACGCAGCTCGGCGGCACGCTCGGCCGCCTGTGCACGGGCGGCGTCATCCGTCGCAGGAGCGGGCGCAACGTCGCCCTCCCCCGTCGTCGTCAGCATATCCAGCGTACCGTCCCCAAACAGGCTCTGCTGTTCCACGATGGCGTCCCTTCACTCGAGTTCGTTCGGAGTATAGGGTACCATCTCGCCGCGACGACCCCGCGCCCGTGAATCCCGCGGCGCGAAAACCCCTGTCAGGCGGCGCCGGTCCATGCGAACAGCACAATGAGCGACACGCAGACGATAACCAGAAACGCTGTCCACCAGAACGAGAAGTACGGCAGTACCCAACGGTAGAACACGGTGTCGGGCAGCGGGGCACCGGGGCGCCTGCCCTCGATGAACGACACGACCTCAAGGGCGCTCGTCAGGTCGCGGTCGCGCCGAATCTTCCCCGCGCGGAAGGCCCATACGAAATACCAAGTCATGGCAGCCAGGCGAAGCAAGATCAGCACGAGTCTCGCACCCTGTCGGTCGCTGAACGAAAGCGCGGATATGGGCAGCGAATCGACAAGAGCCTCGAAGATGAGCTCCAAGAAATAGATGACGCCCGCGCAGATCCACATGATGAGGGTGTGGCGGGCATCGGCCGTCTCGTCGATCATGCGCTGCGCGTCTGCATCGAGCAGCTCGTCGACCGTGATGCCGAAGTAGCCCGCGATGAGCTTCAGGCTCTCGACGTCGGGCAGGGTCCGGCCGCACTCCCAATTGCTCACCGTCTGCCGCGCGACGAAGACGGCACGGGCGAAATCCGCCTGCGTGACGCCGCGCGCTTCGCGAAGAATGCGGATCCGACACCCCAGTTCCCGCTCGACCATGGCGCACCGCCCTTCGCATCCCGCATCTTGTCGCCAGCGCCACCACGCGCCGCCGACACATCCACAGTATCGCAGCGACGCCGCGCGCCCATGCACCGCAACACCGTGAACGGCATGTCCAACGTCTTTGACACGCCCCCACCGGCGCTGTTGCCGAACGCGCCTTCTGCCGGGCAAAAGCGCATCCCCGGGCGACGCGCGCCGGCCGCGTCATCGCCATGGAGAAGGCGGTGCGCCCCACAAGCTTCGGGACGCACCGCCTCCACGACGATACCGTATTGTCGCCGAACGGCTTTACGCGTCGGCGCCGTCGGACTCAGACGCCGCGGCGGCAGCCTCGGCGGCATCCTCCGCCTCGCAGCGGTCGCGGTAGTTCCAGCAGCCGACCGTGATGCCCAGCACGAGCGCCAGGGGCACAGCGATGACCGCGATGAGCACGGGCGGAACGCCGATCATGATAATGGGATCCATGTCATCCTCCCTACACGAACAGTCCGCCGGCGATGCCCGCCACGCAGGTGAAGGCCATGCACATAAGCGACGCCATCACGAGCGAGATGGGCAGGCCGCGCATGGGCTCGGGCACCAAGCGCTCGTCGATGCGCTGGCGCAGGCTGGCAAAAACCACCACGGCGATGAAGGCGCCGAAGCCCGCGCCGACCGACGAGCCGAGCGAAGACGCAAAGGTCAGGGTATCGGCTGCAGCGGCGTTGCCCAGCGGCACCGCGAGCACGGCGGCGTTGATGGCAAGCAGGGTGCACAGCGTGAGCGTGCGCTCGCGGAATGCGACGCCCTGGCGGATGCAGGCGATGGCGCCGATGAAGAAGATCGCGAACGAGCTCACGAGCACGTAGGCGAGCGGAGCCAGATAGCCCACGCCCCACGGGGCGAAGAACCCGGCGTAGATGGGCCAACCAGCCAAGCCGGCAATAGATGTGGCCGCCCAGAGGGCCAGGCCGAAGCGCAGCGCGTCCTGCGGGCGATACGCCACCAGAAGCACCGCGACCATGCCCACGAGCTGGGCGAACACAAGGTTGCTATCGAAAGCAGCGGTGAACAGCGCGTTCAGGAACTCCATTAGCGCTCACCCCCTTTGGACGTACGCGAAACGGCGACGGCGTGCTCTACGGACTGGACGAACACGGCCACGACCGCCAGCAGAAGCAGCGATCCCGCAGGCTTGCCGAAGATGGCGATGGGCGTGGCGGCCAGCTCGTTCATGGTGAGGCCGAAGACCTCGCCCGTCGTGAGCATGCCGTTGAAAAAGCCCACGAACGTCAGGGCAGCGCAGGCGCACACGGCCGCGAACAGCGCGGTCCCCAGCGAAGACTTCTGCGCCGGAGCGGCAGCGAAGCCATCGGATGCGATGAACATCATGGCCATCGCGTTCACGGCAACCAAGGGGATGTAGATGCCCAGGCTCTCGTGAACCAGCGGATCGATCACGCGGACCGCGAAGCCCAGCAGGATCGCGATGGTCGCGCTGATCATGAGCGTCACCGGAATGTAGGTGAAGCGGCCGGTGATGGCGCGCAGCGGGCGCGCGAGGATGGCCATAGCCAGAATGCTCACGGCGGAAACCGCGCCGATGGCGAAGCCGTTCACAACCGACGTGGCGACGAAGAGGCCGGGCAGCGACCCGGCGACGACCAGGAACGTGGGCGTATGGGTGAGCGCGCGGACGCGTTCATCCTGCTCACGCTGGATAAGCTCGTTGAGTGCCATGTTAGTTACCCCCCAACTGAGCGTAGGCCTCGAAAGCGATGTTCAGGCAGCCGACGACGGCATTGGAGGTGAAGGTTGCACCGGAGACGCCGTCGACCTGCGTCTCGCCGCTGCCAGCCTCGCCGACCGTGAGCGTGCCGGTAGCAGGCAGATCGGTGAACGTGCCGAAGTAATCCTCAGTGAGGGCGTTGGAGCCGATACCGTCGGTCTCGTCCTCGGCCACGATCTGGATGCCGGCGACCTTGCCGTCTGACGTGATGCCGACCATGAGCTCGACGTCACCGTGATAGCCGGTCGCAGAGCAATCGAAGACCCATGCGCCGTCGTTGGTTTGGTACACGGAGTTGAGGCCCTCGACGGCAGGTGCGCTCACCTGCTCGAACGAAGATGCGTCGGGGAACAGCAAGGCGCGCTGCGCTCCGCCCTTGGCCTCGTCGAGACGCAGGTCGGCCTCGGCGAAGGCGTCGTGGCCGGCATAATTCACGCCGGCGAGCACGCCGCCGCACAGCACGGCGACCAGGATGATGAGCACGAACGAGTACCAAGCGCCTTCCCTGTGACGGGCGATCCAGGAGTTAGATGAGGGCATTCTTGACACCTCCAGCCGGCACGGGACGCGTGATGCGATCGATCAGCGGCACGAACATGTTCATGAACAGGATGGAGAACGCGACGCCCTCCGGAGAGGAGGCGAAGAAGCGGATGAGGCCCGTGATGAGGCCGCAGCCGACGCCGAAGATGATCTTGCCCGTGGGCGTCATGGGCGTGGTGGTGTAGTCCGTCGCCATGAAGAACGCGCCCATGGCTAGACCACCGGAAAGCAGCTGGTAGACGACGTCCTGGCCGGCGAACAGCGACACGATGGCCACCGTGCCGATGAACGGCAGCGTGGCCCAGCCGTCGACGATGCGCATGATGAGCAGGAACACGTAGCCGATGAGCAGCGTGATGATGCAGGTCTCGCCCAGCGCGCCGGCGTGATTGCCCAGCAGCAGGTCGAGATAGCTGTAGGGCATGTTGCCCGCAGACGCCATGGCGAGCGGCGTGGCGCCGGTGATGGCGTCAAGCGGCTTGCCCAGCACGTCCGGGTAGGCGGACAGGGCGCTCGGGAGCGCAACCATCACGAACACGCGCGCAGCGACCGCCGGATTGAAGATGTTGCAGCCGATGCCGCCGAAGAGCATCTTCACCACGACGACCGCGAAGGCAGTGCCCAGCACGGCGACCCAAAACGGGCAGTTGGCAGGCAGGGTGAACGCAAAGAGCATGGCCGTGACCACGCAGGACATATCGCCCGCGGTGGACTCGCGGTGCATGGCGATGCAGCACAGGTGCTCGCACACGAGCGCCGTGGCGATGCACACCATCACGAGCAACGGCGCGCCCAGACCGTACAGGACGGTCGCGGCGATAACCGTGGGCACGAGCGACAGGCATACGAGGCCCATGATCTTCTGAGTTGAGTCCTTGCCGTGGAAATGCGGCGAGGCTTCGTTAATGAGGTTCATGCCTTACGCCTCCTTCGCAGGTTGGGTGAGGCGCGCGACCTCGCTTCGGTAGAAGCCCTTGCCCTCGCGGATTGACGCGGTGATGCGACGATGAGCCGGGCAGGTGTAAGCGCAGGAGCCGCACTCCATGCAATTCATGACGGCGAGCTCGTCGAGCGCGACGACATCGTGGCTGCGCGAGGCGGAATCGAGCGCATAGGGCATGAGACCCAGCGGGCACACGCGCACGCAGCGGCCACAGCGGATGCAGGGCGTCTCCTCGGGGAGGATCGCCTCGTCGTCCAGGCACAGGATGGCGTTGTTGGCCTTGATGATGGGACAGTCGATGCTCGTGAGCGTACGGCCCATCATGGGGCCGCCCATGATGATCTTCTTGGGCTCCTTGGCAAGGCCGCCCGCCGCATCGATGATGTCGCGGACGCTCATGCCGATGGGCACACGGTAGTTGCCGGGATTGGTAATGCAGTCGCCGCCGAGTGTGAGGGTCTTGGTGACCAGCGGCATGCCGTAGCGGAAGTACTGCTCGATGCGCGAGGCCGTGGTGACGTTCACCACAAGACAGCCCACATCGACGGGCAGGCCGCCGGCGGGAACGTCCAGGCCAGTGGTGGCATGGATGAGGACCTTCTCGCCACCTGCCGGATACTTCGTGGGAATGGAAAGGACCTGGAGCTTGTCGCCGAAACCCTTCTCCTCCACCACGGCGGAAAGCTTCTCGATGGCCTCGGGCTTGTTGTCCTCGATGCCGATCACCGCGGACGGGATCTCGAGGGCGGTAGCGATGCGGTGGACGCCGTCGACGACGCGCTCGGCGTGCTCCATCATCTGGCGGTAGTCGCTCGTGATGTAGGGCTCGCACTCCATGCCGTTGATGACCAGGTAGTTAAACTTCTTGCCCTGCGGGGCACGCATCTTGAACCACGTGGGGAACGCAGCGCCACCCAGACCGACCGCGCCGGATGCGCGCACACAGTCGATGAACTCCTCTTTGGAGCTGTAGGTGGGAACGGTGAGCGACGGGTCGTTTTCCATCTTGCCGTCGGACTCGATCTCTACCACCGGAGCGGTCGCACCGGTGGGAAGCTGCTCGGTATCGGTCGAGACGACCGTGCCCGAGATGCTCGCGTGGACCGGCGCGTACAGGCCGGACCCGTCGCCGATGAGCGTGCCCACATACACGTGGTCACCCGGATTCACGACGGGCTTGCACGGCCCGCCGATGTGCATGTTCAGCGGTATCCGGACCCGCTTGGGCGGTGTAATGGATGTGCAGGCATATTCCCGCAGATCCTTACACTGAGGCGGATGCACGCCGCCTTGCGTCTTGTGCAGAGAGAACATGGGCTCCCCCCTCTTGATGCCTCTCCTTTTTTATTCTGCAGTCAGAATAAATACCTCCCGACTACACGCTAGCGTCATAAGTTTAGACCGTTTTCTCCTCTTCGTACACACATTTGAGGAGAAAACGGTCTGATATGGAGTGCGTGGAATGGCTTGGGAGACATGGTTGAGGCGGATCGCGCTCGCGACGGCAGATATGCTGAACGAGTCGCCGTCGAGCGGGCGTCGCTTCAGGCAGGCGGTTTAATCCTCGACGATGACCTGCCGATACGCGATGCCGCAGCGGTCGAAGATGCTCTTGGCGATGAGGTTGTCCTCGGTTCCGTTGTACTTGTTATCGAGATAGACGACCTCGCCGATACCCGCCTGGACGAGCGTTTTGGCGCACTCGTGGCACGGGAACAGTGTGACGTAGACCGTTGCGCCCGCCATGTCCTTCAGCGAACCGCGGTAGTTCAAGATGGCGTTCGCCTCGGCGTGGATCACATAGCTGTGCTTGTCGTGCAGCGGGTCCTCGGCCGTGTCCCACGGGAACTCGTCATCGTTCAGAGCGGACGGCGTGCCGTTATAGCCCACCGAGAGGATGCGATGGTTGGTATCGGCGATGCACGCGCCCACCTGCGTGTTGGGGTCTTTGCTGCGCAGTTTGGCCGCGATGGCGACGCGCATGAAAAACTCGTCCCAGCTGATGACGTCGGTACGCTTACCGGGCATGATCCGCTCCTCTCGACCTGCGATTTCCGACATTGTACCCCGCCCGTGCGTCGAGGACCATAACGCGAGGGCTCGGGGCGTTTTTATGAGCTGCAACCCGTTCGGCGCTCTTCTGGACCCCTGTTCACGCGCGTCGCATCGAAAAGGGGCGGCATCGCTGCCGCCCCCTCGCATTGCTCTATCTGCATCACAGCCTAGAACCCGAAGCCGCTACCACCGCCGTTGCCACCGCGGCCCAGCAGCTCCTGCAGGTACTGGAGGAACTCCTCCTCGGTCATACCGTTGCCCGAGCCGTTGCCCTCGGTGTTGTCCTGCTGCTCGGCCTGAAGCGCTTCGTCGGAACCGAGCGTGACCTCGATATCCTGCTTATCGGTCCCACGCATGACGGTCAGGGTCACCTTCTCGCCCACCTCGTGCTCGCGGATGGCGATGATGAGGCCGTCTGCCGAGGTGATCTGCTCGCCGTCGACCGCGGTGATGATGTCGCCCTGCTGGATACCGGCTTGCGCGGCGGGGCCATCCTCAGCGACGCTGTTCACATAGGCGCCGCTGTCGACCGCCAGGTTGTTCTGGCGCGCGTTCCAGGCGTTCACCGTGGTAAGCGTCACGCCCAGGTAGGGATGGACCGGGGTCTTGCCGGCGATGATCTGGTCGGCGATGTTCTTGGCGTAGTTCACGGGGATCGCAAAACCGACGCCCGAGCTGGAGCCGGAATAGGACTCGATCACGGAGTTGATGCCGATAAGCTTGCCCTCATCGTTCACCAGCGCGCCGCCGGAGTTGCCGGGGTTGATGGCGGCATCGGTCTGGATCATGTTCGCATAGATCGACGTGCCGCTCGTGCTGGGCAGGGCGGTGGAACGGTACAGCGCGCTCACGATGCCCGTGGACACGGACTGCTCGTTGCCGAAGGGGCTGCCGATGGCCATGACCCACTCGCCGACCGTGAGGTCATCGGAGTCGCCGATCTCGATGGGCGTGAGGCTGTTGGCATCAGCGTTTTGCAGGCGGATGACCGCGAGGTCGCTCGAGGAGTCCTCACCCACCAGCTCGGCATCGTAGTTCGTGCCATCGTCAAGCGTGACCGAGATGGCGGTCGCGCCCTCCACCACGTGGTGGTTCGTGAGGATGTTGCCGTCCTTGTCCAGGATGACACCGGAGCCGATGCTGCCGGACGATTCGCCCGACGCGTCCGACTCGCCGGTCTGCGCAGTGATGGAGACGACCGACGGCAGCGCCTTTGCAGCGACCGTCTCGGCAAGCGTGGTGTCCTCAGGATCGATATCAATCGTCTGCGACGTGGAGTCCGGGGTGACCGCCGTCACGCTGCCGCCGCGATCGATGTCGAGCGCGCCGGTCATGACCAGCGCGATGACGAGCACGGCGCCCACAGCGAGGCCGCCGAGCGCACTCAGGAACACTGGGAACTTCTTCGTGCGGGTCTTCACCACGGTGCGGCTCATGAGCTCCGGCGAAGATGCCGCGCCCGGGGCGGTGTGTGCGCCGACGGGATTTGCGCCTTGCGGCGAAACCGGAGTCGGTTCGACTTGGACACGCGGCTGTTGCTGCGTCCCCATGTTCTCGTTCAGCCCATCAGGGCGCTGCGGGGTTGTATCGCTCATCGTTTCGTTCCTTTCAGAACCGGTAATTGACATTTGTGGTGCTGCACAGGTTGTACCCCAACTTGGCAGAACCCGATAACCAGATTAACCCACGTTAAGCAATTTGTAAGACTCCCGGGATGTTGAGCTCGTCCAACCAGCACAAGCCGGCTCTCTGCGAAGCAGCAAGCTGCGCGGTTTCTCCGGTACAGACATGTCTGCCCGCCAGAATCCACGACGTTTTGCCTGGATTAACTTAAGACGAAGCTGTTGTGTATGGGTTTTGCCCACATGCCCGAGTAGATCCTTGAAGACGCAAGTCACCTACCTGCGGTTTCTTTACCTGGACACACCCGGTCTACTCGGCAGGCGCGTCAAAACCCATACACAACAGCTTCGTCTTAAGTTAATCGCCCCCAGCCGTGCATAGATTTCCAGCAATCAAGGCCTGTCCCACCCCGCATAACGTTTCACGAAGACCCCGTGTGCAGGTTTTTACGGGTCAGCGAAGTAGGCTAGCTGTACAGGCATAACGAAGCGCAAGGTAAAACGCTTGCTCCTTAAAAGCTCTAGTTCGAGAGGCAGCAAAAACCTGCACACGGGGTCTTCGTGAAACGTTATGCGGGGTCCAGGAAGCTCGGCGGCGCCTGCCAAGCCAGAAAAATGGCCAGGCAGCAAAGCCGCCCGGCCATCAATGCATCCAAATGACGGTGCTTAGCCCTTAAACAGGTAGCCGACACCGCGCACAGTGGTGATGTGCGCCGCGATCTGCGGGCCCACCTTGGAGCGGATGCGACGGATGTGCACGTCGACGGTGCGCGTGCCGCCGCAGTACTCGAAGCCCCACACGCGGTGCAGCAGCACCTCGCGGCTGTACGCACGGTTGGGGTGCAGTGCCAAGAACGAAAGCAACGAGTACTCCATCAGGGTCAGGTCGACCGGTTTGTCGTCCAGGTACACCTGGTAGGTCGCGAGGTTGATGGTCATGTTGTCGATGCGCACAACGTCGTCGACCGAGAAGCTCTCCTCCTCGCCCATGAGGCGGCGCGCGCGGACCTCAAGCTCAGCCTCGCTGGCACCCGAACAAATAAAGTCGCAACGCGAACGCGACGGCAGGTGCAGGCTTGCCAGGCTATCGTCGTCCACCATCACGAGCATGGGGATGTTGCCGCGGTCGTCGAGCCACTTCGCGATCTGCTCGATACGATCGTTGCGGATGCCGTCGGCATCCAAGATGAACATGTCGAAATCGCGGGATGCGGTTGGGGAATCTGGCGTCGCTGCGCTGACGTCCACGCCGAGCGAGGACGAGAGCGACTGTGCGAACTCGTAGTAACGAGTCGTGCGTGCCATGAACAGGACGTTTTTCTCGGACATATCACCACCCTCTCGCTGAATACATCATACCAAGCTGCTGCCTTGCGCACGAAAACCCGCATAATTTGCCACGGGCGCACGGGCGCATGCGCTTCTTAGGAGCTCGCCAGATACTGGTTGATCTCCCACTCGGAGATATGGGAGGCGTATTTCTCCCACTCTTTGCGCTTCTTCTTCAGGAAAAAGCTGTGGATGTGCTCGCCCAAGGCGTCCTTCATGAGCACAGAGTTCTCGAAGATGTCGAGCGCCTCCTGCAGGTTGCGCGGCAGCGGGGCGCAACCCAGCTCGCGCAGCTCGCGGTCTGACAGGCCGGCGTCGGTGAGCTCGGTCTCGGCCGGAAGGCGCAGGCCACGCTTGATACCGTCGAGGCCAGCCGCCAGCGTGACGGCGCAGGTGAGGTACGGGTTTGCCATGGGGTCGGGGCTGCGCAGCTCGATGCGCGTGGAGAGCTGCTTGCCCGGCTTGTAGATGGGGATGCGGATCATCGCGGCGCGGTTGCGCAGGCCCCAGGTGGCATGCGTGGGTGTGGGAGAGCTGTTCTTGCCCGTCGCCAGGCGCTTGTAGGAGTTCACCGTGGGATTCGTGATGGCCGAGATCTCGCCGGCGTGCATGAGAATGCCCGCCATGTAGCTCTTGGCGATGGGCGACAGGTGGTACACCGGGTCGTCCTCGCCGTAGAACACGTTGTTGCCATCGTAATCGAACAGCGACTGATGCAGGAACATGGCAGAAGACGCCTCGCCCGCAATGGGCTTGGGCATGAACGACGCATGGATTCCCGCCTCGTAGGCCTCGAGGCGGATGATGTGCTTAGCCGTCATGATTGCGTCGGACATGGTGAGCGCCTCGGCGTGGCGCAGCGAAATGCCGTGCTGCGAGGGACCGGACGAATGGAAGGTGTACTCCACCGGCACGCTCATCTTCTCGAGCGTGAGCACCGTGTTGCGGCGCACGTCGCGCGCCGAGTCGGACGGCAGCAGGTCGAAGTAACCCACGGTGTCGAGCGGCTTGGGCGTGTGCTCGTCGGGGAAGTAATAGAACTCGAGCTCGGTGCCCACGTTCATGATGTAGCCGGCCTCTTCGGCCTGGCGGAACATGCGGCGCAGGCAGTTGCGCGGATCTCCCGCGAAGGGCTTGCGGTCCGGCGTGCACACGTCGCAGAAGATGCGGGCGACACCGTCGCTCGAGGGGCGCCAAGGCAGCACCTGGAACGTCGAGGGGTCGGGGAAAGCGAGCATGTCGGCTTCCTCCGGCGCGGTGAAGCCCTCGATGGCCGAGCCATCGAAACCGATGCCCTCCTCGAAGGCGACCTCGAGGTCCTCGGGGCTGATGGCAAAGCTCTTCAGGCGGCCGAGCACGTCGACGAACCACAGGCGCACGAAGCGGATGTCGCGCTCCTCGACGGTGCGCAGGACGAAATCGATGTTCTGGCTCTTATCCATGGATGCAACCCTTCCCAACCAAGCGGCAAAGATCAGATCGAACGGTTATGGCCGCACATTCTGCCATATCTATGTTTCGGTCGGATTTCCCATAGTTGCTTCACCAAAAGGGGCAGGTTACGTTTGGTTATTTGACTCCGCGGCCGAGCTCTTCGGCCACCTGGTCGACACCCTTGCAAGCAGGGCAGCTTTTCCGCTGTGCGCTGGAGCAATGCCCTCCGCACGCACCGCCTTGCGCGCAGTCGGCACAACTCCCCTTGCGCTTGATGCGGATACACACGGCAACAAACGCGACAGCGATGACGGCCAAGATAACGATATCGATGAGGGACATGGTTCCTCCCTAGTGTTAGCTCAGTAGAACTTTACCCCATTTCCGCATGTGGCACCACGAGCGAACAAGCGCCACACATTTTTGTTCACGAGTTTGTCTCAGGTATGCGCGCGCATGCGAGACAAACCCGTTACCACAAATTGTGGGAGAGGTCTGCCCGGCGCGGCACCGGTAACAACGTGCCGCCTGCGGGCGTGGAGCTCGCAGGCGGCACATCAGAGGGGAAACGAGGTTGCAGCCAAGACGTTTATGCTACGGCTCCGGCAGCAGCTGAGGTGGAAACCTTGTCGTCCTCCCACGCCCACTTGGGCATCGGACGCACCAGCTGGAAGACGATGGCGGCCGCAAACGCGATGGCAACGACGGTCCACACGCTGAAGACACCGGTCGCCAGCAGGTAGAACTGGTTGATCATGAGACCCACGACCCACGCGAAGGCGCACTCGTAGCCGATGGCGATCGCGGTCCACTTGCCGGAATTCATCTGGGCGCGGATGGTGCCCATGGCAGCGAAGCATGGGGCGCACAGCAGATTGAACGCACCGAACGCGGCGATGGCGCCCATGGTCGGGAACATGCCGGCAAAGGCTGCCCACAGGTTCGGGTCGGTCTCGGTGCCGTCGGCGATGTGCAGCAGCGAGCTCGCCGTGGCCACGACGTTCTCCTTGGCGACGAGACCGGTGATGGACATGGCGGTCGCCTGCCAGGTGTCAAAGCCGAGCGGCGCGAAGATGAAGGCGATGGCTCCGCCGACCATAGCGAGCACGGAGTAGTCGGTGAACTCCTCGGGGATGCCCTCCATGGCGGGCAGGAAGCCGAACGCGCCCTCGTACACGCCGAAGTTCGTGAGGAACCATACCACGATGGTGGACGCGAAGATGATCGTGAAGGCCTTCTTGATGTAGGCGGACACGCGCTCCCACACATGCAGCCACCACGAGCGGATGGACGGGAAGTGGTAGCTCGGAAGCTCCATGACGAACGGGGTCGGGCGGCCGGCGAAGAGCTTGGTCTTCTTGAGCATAATGCCCGAGGCGATAACCGCGATGACACCCAGGAAGTAGAAGAGCGGGCTGATCCAAGCGGCCTCGGCATCGCCCACCATGGCACCCATGAGCAGGGCGATGATGGGCAGTTTGGCGCCGCAGGGAATGAACGTCGTGGTCATGACCGTCATGCGGCGGTCCTTCTCGTTCTCGATGGTCTTGGTGGCAAGCACGCCGGGCACGCCGCAGCCCGTGGAAACGAGCATGGGGATGAAACTTTTACCGGAGAGGCCGAAGCGGCGGAACACGCGGTCCATCACGAAGGCGACGCGCGCCATGTAGCCGCAGTCCTCAAGGAAGGAAAGGAGCACGAACAGCACGAACATCTGCGGAATGAAGCCGAGCACGGCGCCCACGCCGGCGACGATGCCGTCGAGCACGAGGCTCTGGACGAGGTCGCTTGCGCCGGCAGCCACAAGCCAGCCCTCGATGGCACCGGGGATGGAGGGGAACGTCTGGCCAAAGAGCTCGAAGCCCTCGCCGAACAGGTTGTCGTTCACCCAGTCGGTGCCGGCGGTGCCGAAGGCGTTCGCGCCGGTGGCGATGGCGTAGACTGCCCACATGACGAGGATGAAGATCGGCAGACCGAGGATACGGTTCGTCACGATGCGGTCGATCTTCTCGGAGGTGCTCATACGCTCCGGGGCGCGCTTCAGGCAGCCGTCGATCATGTGCGCGATCACGGCGTAGCGCTCGCCGGTGATGATGGACTCGGCGTCATCGTCGCAATCGGCCTCACACTGCGCGATGAGCTGCTCAACCTTCGCAGCGTTATCCTTCGTGAGGTTGATGAGGCGCGCAGCGTCCTCGTCGCGCTCGAAGAGCTTGACTGCGTAGTAGAGGCGCTTCTCGGCAGAAACGGAGGACGGGAGCAAGGTCTCGATCTTGGAAAGTACGTCCTCGATGGCCGAATCGAAGGTGTGGCGCGGCACGTTGCCCTTCGTGGCTGCCGCGCGCTTGGCCTCGGCGATGAGTTCGTCCACGCCCGTGTTTCGCAGCGCCGAAATCATCACGACGGGGCAGCCAAGGCTTTTGGAGAGCGCTGCGGTATCGATCTTGTCGCCGCTTTTTTCCACGAGGTCGGCCATGTTGAGGGCCGCCACGACGGGAAGGCCGGTCTCCACAACCTGGAGCGCCAGATACAGGTTGCGCTCGAGGTTCGTGGCGTCGATGACCTGAATCACGACGTCGGGCTCGCCGCTCATGAGGTAATCGCGCGAGACGCGCTCCTCGGGGCTGTAAGGCGAAAGTGAATAGATGCCGGGGAGGTCGGTGATGCGCACGCTCTTATCGCGCGTCAGCGTGGCCTCCTTCTTCTCAACCGTAACGCCGGGCCAGTTGCCCACGTAGCCGTTTTGTCCGGTAATGAGGTTGAAAAGCGTGGTCTTGCCGCAGTTGGGGTTGCCCGCCAGTGCGACGTGAAGCTGTGAAGCCGCCATGCATTCCTTCTTCCATATAGGCTTTGAAACTTGAGTAAGTTACCGAGCTAGCCTGTGGGGATAAGGGCACCCCCTGTCCCTTATGTTAGAAATAGCTAACTCTACCTGCGCAAACGTTCGCTCGAGGCACAGCTACTGCACCTCGACGATGGCTGCCTCCTCCTTGCGGATGGAAAGCTCGTAGCCGCGGACGGTGATTTGGATCGGATCGCCCAACGGCGCGACCTTCACGACCTTGAACTGCGTGCCCTTGATGAGGCCGAGGTCCATCAGGTGGCGACGAAGCGCACCCGTACCGTGCAGCTTGATGATGGTGGAGCTATCGCCTACCGCCACATCTCCCAGAGTCTTCATGTCCTTCCCCCTTTCGTACGTCCTATCCGAAGCGCGCCGCATGTGACGCGCCGGGTCTTGCCTTATGCCGTCATGACGTGTTGCGCCACCTTGGCGTCCAAGCCAAAGCGAGCGCCCTTGACCACCACGATGATGTTGGATGCGCTGGCAGAGACAACATGCACCTGGGAACCCTCGACAAACCCGATGTTCGCCAGATGGTGCTTGAGGTCCTCATCTCCGCGTACGCGCGTAACCGCCACCGTCTCCCCCGCGTGGCGCAGAGAAAGCGGCATCGCCGGAATTCGAGGACCCTGAGTCATTCTGAACGCTTCCTTTCGTCGCAGCCTGCCAAGCCATAGGCGGGGCAATGACATGTTCAAAGTTAACCTCGTCTATGTTTCATTCGGTAAACTATCACACGGGGCGCGCTTTGTGAAGAAGAAATGAGCCTGTTTGCCAAAAAAGTTACCAATGGCTTACATATGTTACAGGAACGATGGCATATGGCCGCCAAAATGAACCCGCCCCCTTTTGGTTGTCCACCAAAAGGGGGCGGGTTCATTTTGGTTCTTTTGGTTTTAGCTAGCCCAGCAGCTCGAGAACGCGGCGCTTGTGCTCGAGGAATTCCTCGGTGAGCGCGAAGTTGGCTCGATTCGCCCGCGGGCAAGCGATGCGCTCGGTGCCGACGATGCGCGTAGGCTTCCCCGCCTGGGGCGCGCCGCGCATGACGAAAATCTTGTCGGCAAGCTCAAGCGCCTCGTCGACGTCGTGTGTGACCACGAGGGCCGTGGTGCCGAAGCGCTCAGCAACATCCAGGAACCATACGTGCATATCGGCCTTGGTGAACGCGTCGAGGGCAGAAAACGGCTCGTCGAGCAGCATGAATTCCTGGCTGAAAAGATAGCTTCGCAGCAGGGCGGCGCGCTGGCGCATGCCACCGGAAAGCTCGGAGGGCCAGCGGTCAGCCGTGCCGGCGAGGCCGAAGGTATCGAACAGCTCGAGCGCCCGCTTGCGGGCTGCATCGCGTGAAACGCCGCGCAGCACGAGCGGGAGCGAGACGTTGTCCACGATGGTCTTATCGGGCAGCAACAGATCCTTTTGCAGCATGTAGGCGAGCTGCCCGGGAACGCCGGTGATGTCGCGGCCATCGAGCAGCACGCGACCGGAATCCGGCACCGAAAGACCGGCCACGGCGTGGAAAAGCGTCGTCTTGCCGCATCCGGACGGGCCGAGCAGGCAGGCGATATGCCCCGACTCCACCGTCAGGTTCACGTCGTCGAGCACTCGAACCCCATCGAACGCGACGCTTACGTGCTCCACCTCAAGCTGTGCCACACTGCCTCCTTCTGGGAAAAAAGTGCCTGTCCCTATTTTCCCATCTACTGGATGAACTGCGTGTTCAGGCCCGCTCCCGCCTCGATAGTAGGAGCGAAGCCCTGCTCGCTCACCCAGGCGAAGAACGCGTCCCAGCGGTCCTGATCGATGACGCCCCACTGGGCGGCATCGGCCTGGTACTGGTCGGCCAGGTACTCCTGGCTCGCGCGCACGAGCTCCTCGTCAAGCTCGGGCGCGGCGGCAAGCAGCGCGTCCGCAGCGGCGTCCGGGTCCTCGATGCAGTCCTCGTAGCCATGGCGCGTGGCGTCCACGAACGCCTGGACCGTGTCGGGGTCCTCCTCGATGAGCGCATCGTTGGCGATGAGGACCGGGGTGTAGAAATCGAAAACCGGATCGATATCGGCAAAGGCGAAATAATTGGTATCGAGGCCCGCGAGCTCGCACTTCACGCCCGCCCATGCCCAGTAGATCCAGATGGTGTCGACCTGGTCGGTCTGCAGCGCCGTCACCTCGTCGGTCACGGTGGAGGGAATCATCTGGACGCGGGTGAAGTCGCCGCCGTCCGCCTCGACGCAGCGCTTGATGACGCCCTGCTCGATGGGGCCTTCCCACGTGGCATAGGTGTGGTCCATCATAGCCGCAGGGTGCGTGATGCCCTTCTCGGCACGGCTGATGATGCCCGACGTGTTGTGCTGGATGATGGAGGCCACGGCACTCACGGGAAGCTTACTGTCGCTCGACACGTAGCTCGCCATGGTGTCCTGGAAGCTCACGCCAAACTGGGCCTCACCTGTGGCAACGAGCGCGTCGGCACCGTTTTCGGGCGCCTGAACGATTTCGACGTCCAGGCCGGCATCCTTGTAGTAGCCGTTGGCGGCTGCCACGTACACGCCGGTGTGATTGGTGTTGGGCGTCCAGTCGAGCGCGAAGGTGATCTTCTTGAGGCCGGATGCGGAACCCGCGGAGCTGCCGGCGGGAGCGGTGGTGCCGGAGCAACCAGCAAGCGCGGCCGTGCCGAGGGCAGCCGCGCCCGCAAGGCCTGCGCGCACGAAGCCGCGACGCGACACGGCGCGGCGGGCGATCATCTGATCGATAGTCTGGATGTGATGCATATCGTTCTCCTAACGTGATGGAATGTCCCGAAAGGGCCCGATGTGGGAAAAAAGGGACTGTCCCCTTTTTCCCACATGGAATCGTCGGGTCAGTCGCCGCTGCGCTCCCACGGCATGAGGGCGCGACGCAGGGCGCCGACCGCCCACATGAGCGCGAGCGAAAGCGCCGAGATGAGGATGATGACGGCGAACATCTTGTCGAACGCGTAGGCGCTGCGCACGCGTGTCATGTACACGCCAAGGCCCGAGAATCCGCCCAGCCACTCGGCGATCACGGCGCCCACGATGGCGTAGGCCGCCGAGATCTTAAGGCCCGAGAACAGGTGTCCGAGCGACGCCGGCAGCTTGGCGTGGCGCATGATCTGCGCGCGATTCGCCCCCATGGACCGCATGAGGTCGATTACGTCGGGGTCGACGGAGCGAAAGCCGTCGAGCAGGCCGACCGTGATGGGAAAGAACGTCGCGATGACGATAAGCACGACCTTGGGCAGCATGCCGTAGCCGAACCACAGCACGAGCAGCGGCGCGATGGCAACCGTGGGGATGGTTTGCGTGAGCACGACGAGCGGGTAGAACGCGCGGTAGACGAGCTCGAAGCGATCCATGAGAATCGCTGCGGCAAAACCGAGCGCGATGCCCGCAGCAAGGCCGAGTGCCGCCTCGGCAAGCGAGGTGACGGCATGGCCCGCCAGCAGTTGCCAGTCGCCGATGAGCGCTTGGACGACCGTCACCGGGCTCGGCAGCAGAAACGAGGGCACGAGGCCGACGATGCACACGAGTTGCCACAGGGCCACGAGGGCCACGACGGCGACGGGCGCGGCGAGCTTGCCGACGAGCGGGTTCACGCCCGAAGTGCGGCCCGCGGTACCGGGACGAGATACGTTAGGCCTCGGACTCATGGTACTTGCCGACCTTCTGCTCGGTCGTCATGAGGCCACGCTCCGGCGCGTAGAAGATCTTGGCGTAGGTGGCCACCTTGTCGGCCCCAGCTTTGATGACGATGCGATTCACCTCGGCGAGCACCTCCATGCACAGGTCGTAGTCGCCCTCGATGGCGGTCTCGAACGGCCCCACGTACGCGTCGGGGAACTTGGACATGATGTAGGCGATGGCCTCGTCGACGATGCGGCAGGTCTCGGCATCGGACTCCGTGTTTTGCGGCAGCACCTGGATGGCAACGCTCGCTTCCATGGCTCTTCCCTTCCGGGGCATGAAAAAGCCCCTTGTCTCCGTAGGGGCTGTTCGGGCAAACGTTGTTCGTCCCTACGCCGGCATTATCCGGATCAGGTTCTTGGGTCGAGGCGGTGCGCCGCACGGACGCCGTGCCTCCTCTCAGCCGGACTCCTCCAGCTCCCCATATGTCGTGAGCAAGTATATATCAAGGTGGGACGCAGTAGCCTGTCTGTTCCATCCCTGACTATGCGCTGCAAAAAGTCGGGACTATGGGCGGATTATTAGCCCCGAGGCTGTATCGACACCCTTTTGACCTCGATGTTTTCGCAGGTCCAGAAGCTGCCGATATGGACCTGGACCGAAAAATCCGTCCAAAGTCCCGACTTTTTGCATGCTGTCGTTACCGCAGGAATATCGCAGCTTCAAAGGGGCGCAGCTCGAGGGAGCCGTCCTCTGCGGGCGCGGGCGCCTCGTCGTAGTTGCCTACCATGCACTGCATGCCCGCAAGCTCCAGACCCCGCACGCAACAGGGGGCATCGTCGAACGAGCAGACCGTCACCGTGCGCACGCCGCCGAGCGTGCGCTCGAATGCGATGACCTGGGGCGCTGCGACGCCAGCGTCCAAAAACCGCACGCGGCCCTCGGCAAGCACGGGCAGCTCATGGCGCAGACGCACAAGCGCGCGGTAAAACTCGAGCATGGAGCCCGGCACGCCCTCCTCCCCCTGCGCGTTAACGCGCACGTGGTTATCCGGAACAGCCAACCAGGGCGTGCCCGTCGTGAACCCGGCGTGCTCGCCCGCCGTCCACTGCATGGGCGTGCGCCCGTTATCGCGCGAGCGCTCGTTCACCACGTGCAGCGCTTCCTCCTCCGTGGCGCCGCCTTCCAGCAGAATGCGATAGTTATTCTTGCTCTCCACGTCGTCGAAATCGGCAATCGACGCATAGCCGGCGTTCGTCATGCCCAGCTCGTCACCTTGGAAAATGTAGGGCGTACCCTGCATGCTGAAGCTCATGATGGCGAGCATCTTACCCACGTGCTCCCAGCTGCCGCCGCGCTCGCCCACGAGCTCGCGGCCGCCGAAGCGCGTGATGGCGCGTGGTTGGTCGTGGTTGTCCCAAAAGAGCGCGTTCCAGCCGCCGCCTTCTTGCATGCGCTCCTGCCAGGTGCGGAAGATGTCGCGCAGGCTCGCGATGTCGGGCTCAGTGAGTGCCCACTTGTTACCGCCCGCGTAATCGACCTTCAGGTGGTGGAAGTTGAACGTCATGCTGAGCTCGTTGCTTTCGGGTCGCGAATAGCGAATGCAGTGCTCGAGCGTGCTCGAAGCCATCTCGCCCACCGTCACCATGCCATCGATGCCGGCTTCGCGCACGAGTTCCTGCAGGTACTCGTGCACATGCGGCCCGTCGGCCACCAAGCTGCGACAAGCGCTGCCGTCCCCGGGCACATCCTCGATGACCTCGGGCTTGGAAAGCAGGCTCACCACGTCGAAGCGGAACCCGTCCACGCCGCGGTCGCGCCAGAAGCGCACCACGTCGGCGCACGCCGCGCGCACCTCGGGGTTCGTCCAATCCAGATCGGGCTGGCTCGGGTCGTGCATGTGCAGATACCACTTCCCCAGGCGCGGCTCCCACTCCCATGCGCTGCCACCGAAGGCGCACTGCCAGTTGGTCGGTGGCTCACCAGGATCGTCCGCGCGCATCGACCCGCGCCCATCGCGCAGGATGTAGAAGCGTCGGTAGCGCTCGTCACCCGCACACGCACGCTGGAACCACTCGTGCTCGGTCGACGTGTGGCAAAGCACCATATCGAGCATGATGCCGATGCCGCGCTCGTGCGCCGCAGCGACCAGCGTATCGAAATCCCTCATCGTGCCGTACACGGGATCGATGGCGCAGTAGTCCGACACGTCGTAGCCGTTGTCGCGCTGCGGCGACGGAAAGAACGGGGTGATCCACAGGTAGTCGACACCCAGGCGCGCGAGGTAATCGAGTTTGCTCGTGATGCCCGGCAGGTCACCGATGCCGTCGCCGTTGCTGTCGCAAAAGCTCTTGATATAGATCTGGTAGACGACGCTCTTCTTGAAGTCCTTTTGCACGGCCGCCATTGCCGCTCCTTTCAAACGTGTTTACGACGGGCGCCCGCCCCTCATGTGCGAGGGGTGGGCGCGGGCACTAAGCGCGGAAGCGAACGACCTCGGTCGTGCCCGCTTCGGCATCCATGCCGGTTTCGAACTCGAAATCGGTCGCCTTCGCCGTTGCCGCCACGATGAAAGCCGTGGTGGCGGGATGACCTGCGGCTGCAATCTTCTCGGTAGAGAAGGTGAGCAGCGGCTCGCCTGCCTTCACGCGGTCGCCCTGCTTCACATGGCAGGAGAAGCCCTCTCCGCCCATGGCGACCGTATCGATGCCCACGTGGATGAGCAGCTCGACGCCGTTGTCGAGCGTGAGGCCCACGGCGTGGTTGGACGCGGGCATGGTTACCGTGACGGTGGCGTCGGCGGGCGCCACGACGGTATCGCCCGTAGGCTCGATGCACACGCCGTCACCCATGCACTTGCTGGAAAAGACGGGATCGGGCATCTCGGTAATGGGCTTCACGGTGCCGGACAGCGGGGCCACCAGGACCTGCGGGGACGCGTTGACGGCGTCGGTTTCGGGCTCGACGGCGGGATCGGCAGCGGTTGCCGGGGCGGCAGACTTGGCCTCGATGGCGGACAGACCGCGGCCCTCGGGTGCCAGCTGGCGCTTGCCCACGATCATCGTCAGCACAAAGGGCACCACGATGGCGATGGCCATGCACAGGGCGAACACGGCCCAATACTCGAACATGATGGACAGGATGCCGGGGATGCCGCCGACGCCGATGGAGAGCGCCTTCACGGAAAGACCGGTGCAGACCATGGTGGCGCAGGCGGAGCCGATCATGCCGCAGAGCAGCGGGAACTTGTACTTGAGGTTCACACCGAAGAGCGCCGGCTCGGTGACGCCCAGGTAGCACGACACGCATGCGGGAATGTTCACCTGCTGGGCGCGCTCGTTGTTCTTCTGCAGCACGATCATGGCGAGCACGGCGGAGCCCTGGGCGATGTTGGACAGCGCGATCATGGGCCACAGGGTTGTGTAGCCAAGGTTGTTGACGAGCTGGGTGTCGATAGCGTTAGTCATGTGGTGCAGGCCGGTCATGACAAGCGGCGCGTACAGGGCGCCGAACAGCGCGGCAAAGACGACACGGAAGCTGGAGGACAGGCCCGCGTTCACCACGTTGGCAATGGCGTCACCGATGGCCCAGCCGATGGGACCCACGACCAGGTGCGCGATGAACACTGCGGGCACGATCGACATGAACGGTACGACGATCATGCGCACGACCTCGGGGCACACCTTGGTGAAAAACTTCTCGAGGTACACGAGGACGAAGGCGGCAAGCAGCGACGCGATGACCTGACCCTGGTAGCCGGTGCCCACAAACGAGTAGAAGCCGAAATCGTAGGTGTGCGCGGCGATGTCCTCGGGCGTGGCGGTGGCGACGCTGAAGCCGTACAGCAGCTGCGGGCTCACGAGCGTAAGACCGAGGATGATGCCGAGGATGGGCGTGGTGCCCATCTTGCGCGTGACCGACCAGCAGATGCCGACCGGCAGCATGTGGAACACGGCCTCGCCGATGACCCACAGGAAGCTGTACATGCCCATCCAGAACGTGGACATATCGGCAATGGAAAGCGTGCCGTGCTCGAGGTCGAAGGCACCGGCGTCGTTGAAGAAGTTGACCTCGCCGATGATGTTGCGGAAGCCCAGGATGAGACCGCCGCAGATGAGCGCGGGGATGAGCGGCGCGAAGATCTCTCCGAGCACGCCCATTGCGCGCTGCAGCGGGTTCTGGTTGGCACCCGCCGCGGCCTTGGCGGCCTCCTTGGACACGCCCTCGATGCCGGAAACCTTGGTGAATTCCTGGTAGAAGTCGGCCACGTCGTTGCCGATGATGACCTGGAACTGCCCCGCCTGCGTGAACGTGCCCTTGGCCGCCGGCAGGTCCTCAATCGCCTTGACGTCGGCTTTGCCCTCGTCGACCAGCACGAAACGCATGCGCGTCATGCAGTGGGTGACGGCGGAGATGTTCTCTTTGCCGCCCACGAGTTCGAGGAGGCGTGCCGCATCCTCCGTGTACTTCGCAATGTAGATACCCCTTCCATCCTTTCGTGGCAAACTTATTTGAATAAGTTAATGACGCTAGTCTACACATGGGGTTGACATACTTATTTGAATAAGTTTACTGCCACTGCGAACGGTCGATTTTCTTCGGCGAACGGCAGGCGACGCGCTGCCCCAGAAGAGGGCTTCTTCATGCAGTACGTGGCCCTAGACAAATGTGGTCGATATGCATTTTCTCAACGGTTCTCAAGGTCGCTATCGGGCAGAAAAGAAGCCCTAGGAGCTCGCTGAAACCGGTTTCAGCGAGCTGGAAGATCCCTCCGACGGCTTCCTGCGCCTTGCCGTGCAGATGATTGGCCCTCAGGAAAATGCATATCGACCACATTTGTCTAGGAGCGAAGATGTCGAAGGCCCCTCGGACAATTTGGCGTCATATAACTCATGTGAATAAGCTATGATGCGGGTGACGACGACCGACAAGGAGGCGCACATGAAGGCGCGCTACGACGCGATTTACCGCGACATTCGTGCGAGCATCGAGGATGGCACCTATCCGTATCAGGAGTTTCTGCCCTCCGAGGCGGAACTGGTGCAGAAGTACTCCTGCTCGCACAACACGCTGCGCCGCGCCCTCGCCCTTCTGCGCGAGCAAGGCTTCGTCCAGCCGGTGCATGGCAAGGGCGTGCGCGTCATCCATCGCGAGGCGGAACGCACCACCTTTGCCATCGGCGAAATCGAATCGTTCCGCGAGGTAGGCAAACGCTCGCACGTCGCAACGGAAACCATCGTGCTCGCGCTCGAGCACATCACTGCTACGCCCGAGACCGCCCGCGCTACGGGGTTCGAGGAAGGCATCGACCTCACCTCGGTCGAGCGCGTGCGCCGCATCGGCGGCGAGCGTCTCATCCGCGACCGCAACCTGTTCCGCACCGACTCGGTTCCCGGCATCACGAAAGAGATCGCCGAACGCTCCATCTACGAGTACATCGAGGGCGACTTGGGTCTGCGCATCGCCATGAGCAAACGCACCATCACCGGCGAACGCGCGACCGCGCGCGACCGTGAGGTACTCGACCTCGATGACGTCGACTATCTCGCCGTCGTTTCAAGCCAGACCTTCGACACCCAGGGCATCCTCATCGAGTGCACCGAGAGCCGCCATCGCCTGGACCACTTCTGCTTCCGCGACACCGCCGTCCGCCAGAAGGTGTAGGACGCGCTTCTCCCCTGGGGAGAAGTGCGTCATCCTGTGCGACAATGGACCCGTATCGTGCTAGCACTGGAGGGAGGGGCCATGAATCCGCCTGTTGGGGAACGTAGCACCATTCGGCACTTCAGCCTTATGAACTCCCTGCTCGCCGTGCTCAACGCAAGCCCGCACGACTCGACGGAAAGCGTGCTCGCGCGGTACTTCCTCAAGCATTTCGACCATCTTGACCAGCTGAACGTCTACGACGTCGCCAACGAGTGCTTCACCTCGCGCTCCGGCATCCGGCGCTTCTGCCAGTCCATCGGGCTCGACAACTTCTCGGACCTCAAGTCCTATGCATGGGAGTGGGAGCGGCATCGCAACCAGTTCGTGACCTATGCGGCGCACGAAGATTACCGCCGCTACCTTGCAGACGCCATCGAGAAGACCATCCGGCAGGTCAATCGTGTCGTGACCGATGAATTCCTCGACGAGCTCGCGCGTCTACTGCATCGCGCAGAGCACGTGGTGATTCTCACCTCGGACTTCTCGAGCATGTCGATTCGCCAGTTCCAGCAGTCAATGCTCTACCTGCGCAAAATCGTCCACATCATCACCGATTCGACCGGCGATGTGGCCCAGCTCGAGGCGCTGGGCCCGCGCGACGCCCTCATCGTCGTGTCGGAACACGGCAACTACGCGCGCGCCGTGCAGACGGCGCTGCCCCATGCGACCGTGCCGCGCGCTCTCATCACCGTCGACGCGCCCTACGACCTCATCGCCGCATTCGACTACGCGCTGCGCCTCTCGAGCGAACCCGAGGCGTCAGGCAGGACGGCATACGCCCAGTACGGCCTCACCTACGTGTTCGATCTGCTGCACAACCGCTATTACCGTCTGTTCGAAGTGGCGTGAAAAAACCTCTGTCCCGATTTCGTGCTATGCAGGGTCCAAAACCTGAACCCCATGCGCCACGGCAAACACCGTACGATTGCAGCTAACAGCAACGCGCGCTGCATTCGTACGGTTCCGACCTCATGGAAGAAGGTTCCCGTGGCTAAAAAAGACTACGCGGCGATGTGCGCCGCGATCATCGGCGCTTGCGGCGGCAAGGAGAACATCGCCGGCGTCTCCCACTGCATGACGCGCCTGCGCCTCCAGCTGAAAAACACCACCCTGCTTGACCAGGACGCCGCTAAGAAGGTCCCCGGCGTGCTGTCCCTCGTTGTCCAGAACGGTGAGCACCAGTTCGTCATCGGTCAGGACGTCCCTTCGCTCTACGAGGAGTTCCTCAAGGTCGACGGCATCACCGCTGATGGCTCCGTGGAGGACGCCGAGGCGCTGAAAGCCGATACCCAGGGCAAGAAGGGCGATGTGCTCCAGGCGATCCTGTCGTTCCTCGGCGGCACGTTCTCGCCCGTCATCCCCGTCATCATCGCCGGCGGCCTTATGGGCGCCGTGTTGTCGCTGCTCACGAACCTCTTCGGTGTCTCGTCCGAAAGCGGCACCTACCAGGTCATCTCCTTCATCAACCAGGCGACGTTTTGGTTCCTGCCGGTCTTCATCGGCTTCTCGGCCGCCCAGCGCCTGAAGTCCAACGGCTTCCTCGGTGCGTTCCTCGGTGCCGTGCTGCTGTTCTACACCATGAACATGCCTGAGGATGCCGCGCTCGACTTCATCGGCATCCCGGTGGCGCAGGTGAGCTACAACTCCACGGTCTTCCCCGTCATCCTGGGCGTCCTGCTCATGAGCGTGGTCTATCGCTTCCTGCAGAAGGCACTGCCCGAGGTACTGCGCACCGTCTTCGTGCCGCTGTTCACCATGATCGTGACCGTGCCCGTGACGCTCATCGTGCTCGGCCCCATTGGCTACACCGTGGGCGAGGGCCTGGCCAACGTCCTGCTCGCTATCTACCACGCTTGCCCGCCCGTGGCCGTCGCCTTCGTGGGCTGCTTCACCCCGTTCCTCGTGTTCTTCGGCATGAACAACGCCCTGTACCCGCTGCAGTTCATCCTCATGTCCGAAGTCGGCTCCGACCCGCTCATCTGCGCCGGCATGGTCGCCGCGAACATGGCCGTTGCGGGCGCCTGCTTCGCCGCGTCGCGCGTCGAGCGCGACATCGACGACAAGTCTGTGGCCGTGAGCGCCGGCGTGACCGCCCTGTGCTCCGTGACCGAACC
>CALULJ010000022.1 GCA_944321445.1 uncultured Collinsella sp. | reverse complement strand
GATTCCTGTTGGCGCAGGTTCAGGCGGGAAACAAGCTCTCCCTTTTCCTTCCGCACGGGGTTCGCGAGGCGTCGCGGGCCCCGTGCGGCGTGCTATCTGAGGGCACGCGACCGCCCTACTGTAGCGCAGCGCGCGCCCGCGCGACGATTTCTTTACACACCGGGGTGTCTTTTCGTTGTCCCGATCGCACCGCGTGAAAAAAGACAGAGGTTTTTTCACGGCCAGACGGGGAATGTCGACCGTTCGCCGAATGAACACGGTGCGCGCAAAGCGTGCGCAAGCTGGCAGGTAAGGTGCGGGAACGACGCATGAACGCATAAAATGACCCGCTCCCGGCCTGCGAAACCGAGCGCTTCCGCTCGTGCGCCCACGGCTCAGTGTGAACTGTCCATGTAGTTTTTGAGGTATTATTTTGGTCATTGCAAGCCGCCGACCGGTACGCAGCCTCTAGAGGCCCTTGCCCCTTCTACTGGGGAATTAAGATCGGGCAAAATCTGCTGGTCGGCATGTGTTCCCAAGAGGGGGAAGCAAAGTATGCAGAAGGAATACTTAGCTTCGGCTGAGGAGGTGCTCGAGGACCAAGCCTCGAACTCCGAAACCGGCCTTACTGCGGCCACCGCGCAGCAGCGTCTTTCGCAGTACGGCCTCAACAAGCTGGATGAGGAAGAGAAGACCCCGCTGTGGATCCGCTTCTTCCAGCAGATGGCGGACCCCATGGTCATCATGCTCATCGTCGCCGCGGTCATTTCCGCGGTCACCGGCATGATCCAAGGCGAGTCCGAGTGGGCCGACGTCGTCATCATCATGACGGTCGTCATCATCAACTCCGCGCTCGGTGTCATTCAGGAGGCCAAGTCCGAAGAGGCGCTCGAGGCCCTGCAGGAGATGAGCGCCGCGCAGTCCAAGGTCATCCGCGACGGCAAGATGACCTCGCTGCATTCGTCCGAGCTCGTCCCGGGCGACATCGTGCTGCTCGAGGCCGGTGACTCCGTGCCCGCGGACTGCCGTGTGCTCGAGAGCGCGTCCATGAAGATCGAGGAGGCGGCGCTTACCGGCGAGTCCGTCCCCGTCGAGAAGCACACCAATCCCATTTCGCTTGACGGCGCCGACGACGTGCCGCTGGGCGACCGCAAGAACATGTGCTACATGGGCTCCACCGTGGTCTACGGCCGCGGCAAGGCCGTCGTGGTCGGCACCGGCATGAAGACCGAGATGGGCAAGATCGCCGGCGCTCTGAACGAGGCCAAGGAAGAGCTCACCCCGCTGCAGATGAAGCTCGCCGAGCTCTCCAAGATCCTGACCATCATGGTCATCGTCATCTGCGTGGTCATCTTCGCCGTCGACCTGCTGCGCTCCGGCATCGGCAACGTCATGGAAGAGCCGCACATGCTGCTCGACACCTTCATGGTCGCCGTGTCGCTCGCCGTCGCCGCCATCCCTGAGGGCCTGGTCGCCGTCGTGACCATCGTTCTTTCCATCGGCGTCACCAAGATGGCCAAGCGCCAGGCCATCATCCGCAACCTGTCCGCCGTCGAGACCCTCGGCTGCACGCAGGTGATCTGCTCCGATAAGACCGGTACGCTCACCCAGAACAAGATGACGGTCGTCAAGCACGAGCTCGCTTCCTCCGAGGAGAAGCTGCTGGCCGGTATGGCCCTGTGCTCCGACGCCAAGTGGGACCCGGAGGCCGGCGAGGCCGTGGGCGAGCCCACCGAGTGCGCGCTGGTGAACGATGCCGGCAAGGCCGGTATGACCAACCTGGTGGACGAGCAGCCGCGCGTGGGCGAGGCCCCGTTCGACTCCGGCCGCAAGATGATGTCCGTCGTGGTCGACGAGGGCAACGGCACGTACGAGCAGTACACCAAGGGCGCGCCCGACGTCATCCTGAATCTTTGCACGCAGGTCTATGAGGACGGCAAGATCGTTCCCATGACCGACGCCAAGCGCAACGAGCTGCTGGCCGCCAACAAGTCCATGGCCGACGAGGCCCTGCGCGTGCTGGCGCTTGCAAGCCGCAGCTACACCGCCAAGCCGACCGACTTCTCTGCCGAGGCGCTCGAGAACGACCTCGTGTTCTGCGGCCTCTCCGGCATGATCGATCCCGAGCGTCCTGAGGTAGCCCCCGCCATCAAGGAGGCCCACGGCGCCGGCATCCGCACCGTCATGATCACGGGCGACCACATCGACACCGCCGTGGCTATCGCCAAGAACCTCGGTATCGTCGAGGGCCGCAACGAGGCCATCACCGGCGCGGAGATCGACAAGATGTCCGATGCCGAGCTCGATAAGCAAATCGAGAAGTACGGCGTCTACGCGCGCGTCCAGCCCGAGCACAAGACGCGCATCGTCGAGGCGTGGAAGTCCAAGAACAAGGTCGTCGCCATGACCGGCGACGGCGTGAACGACGCGCCGTCCATCAAGCACGCCAACATCGGCGTGGGCATGGGCATCACCGGCACCGACGTCACCAAGAACGTCGCCGACATGGTGCTCGCCGACGACAACTTCGCCACCATCATCAACGCGGTGGAGGAAGGCCGTCGTATCTACGACAACATCCGCAAGGTCATCCAGTTCCTGCTGTCCGCGAACCTCGCCGAGGTGTTCTCGGTGTTCGCCGCCACGCTCATGGGCTTCACGCTGTTCCAGCCCATCCAGCTGCTGTGGGTCAACCTCGTCACCGACTGCTTCCCCGCGCTCGCGCTGGGTATGGAAGAGGCCGAGGGCGACATCATGAAGCGCAAGCCGCGCAACGCCACCGACGGCGTGTTCGCCAACAACATGGGCCTCGACACCATCGTCCAGGGCCTCATCATTACCGTGCTGGTGCTCGCGAGCTTCTTCTGCGGTGTGTACTACGACCTGGGTACCATCGACCTTTCCCAGCTGGCCACTACCATGGCCGACGAAGAGGGCGTCATGATGGCGTTCATCACGCTGAACATGGTCGAGATCTTCCACTGCTTCAACATGCGCAGCCGCCGTGCTTCCATCTTCCATATGAAGAAGCAGAACAAGTGGCTGTGGGGCGCCGCGATTCTCGCGCTCATCCTCACGCTCATCGTGGTTGAGGTCGACGCTCTGTCCATGATCTTCTTCGGCGTCGAGCATCTCGAGCCCAAGGGCATGATCACCGCTCTCGTGCTCGGCTTCCTCATCATCCCGCTGGTGGAGGTCTACAAGGCCATCATGCGCGCGGTGGAGAAGGACGCGTAGTCTTCTCGCCCATCGGAACCGACCGGGAGGCCCCGGAGGGTTCCCCGCGGACCTATGCGCCCCTCGGGCGCTCAAAGCGGCCCGCGGGGGAATCCCTCCGGGGCCTCCCTGCGTTCACCCGGGTCGCCCGCCGGGCGCCTCGCGCTCCGCGCTCGGTGCCCAGCGGTGGTAGGGCTGGGGGTCTTAGTCGGGGCTCTTCCTGTGCATTCGCGCGTTTCGGCGCTGGCTTCGCGCGCCGCGTTCTGCTCCGTTGTCCTCTCTGGGGACGGGGGTGCCAGGCGCCACTTTGGAGTCTCTGGGGACGGGTTCCCCCGGGCTGCGTGCTCGTTTTGGGTTGTGGCGCTTCCGGCCAATCGTCGTCTGTTCTGTGCGCTTTCGGCCAACGGTTTTCTGGATTATTCGGGTTTATGGTGGCTGAAAGTGCACACAACAGCTCGGGATTGGCTGAAAGTGCACACAACAGTTTGGGGCGGACGGGAGAGGATGCCCCTGCCGGGGCGTGGGCGCTCCGGTTTGATCCTTGGCCTAATCCGTCCTGCGGCTCTTTTGCCGTGAGTCCCATTCCAAGCGGCATCAACGGACCATCCCGCGGCAGGCCTGTCCCAAAAGAGGACAAAATGTCCCCTGGCACCCCCGTCCCCACAGGGGACAAAATGTCCCCTGGCACCCCCGTCCCCAATGGGGACAGTGGGGTGGCCAATGGCCTGGGGAACAGACAACGGGGGTTGAATCATAGAAGAACGCGCGATTTGTAACATGGTGTTCGTTTTCTGGAACCAGTAGTCTATTCAGTGTCGAAATAGGGTACTATCCCAAGCATTGCAAGACGCCAGCTGACATGGCAGCCTTGACGAGCCCTTGCCCCGTACTCCTGGGGAATTATGATCGGGCGTCAACCGTTGGTTGGCTCGATCCCAGGAGGAGGGAATTTGCGTATGGAAAAGGAATACTTGGCCTCGGCCGAGGATGTGCTTAAAGCGCAGTCTTCGAACGCCGAGACCGGCCTTACTGCATCCGAGGCGCAGCAGCGTCTTTCGCAGTTTGGTCCCAACAAGCTCGATGAGGAGGAGAAGACCCCGCTCTGGAAGCGCTTCTTTGAGCAGATGGCCGACCCCATGGTCATCATGCTCATCGTCGCCGCGGTCATCTCTGCCGTCACGGGCATGATCCAGGGCGAGTCCGAGTGGGCCGACGTCATCATCATCATGGCGGTCGTCATCATCAACTCGGTCCTCGGCGTGGTTCAAGAGGCCAAGTCCGAGCAGGCGCTCGCCGCGCTGCAGGAGATGAGCGCCGCGCAGTCCAAGGTCATCCGCGACGGCAAGATGGTGCATCTGCCCAGCGCCGACCTGGTTCCCGGCGATATCGTGCTGCTCGAGGCCGGTGACTCCGTGCCTGCCGACTGCCGTATCCTTGAGAGCGCATCCATGAAGATCGAGGAGGCGGCGCTTACCGGCGAGTCCGTCCCGGTCGAGAAGCACGTGAATCCCATCGAGCTCGACGGCGCCGACGACGTGCCGCTGGGCGACCGCAAGAACATGTGCTACATGGGTTCCACGGTCGTGTACGGCCGCGGCACCGCCGTCGTGGTCGCCACCGGCATGAAGACCGAGATGGGCAAGATCGCCGACGCCCTCACCACCGCCAAGAAGGAGCTCACGCCGCTGCAGATCAAGCTGAACGAGCTCTCCGGCATCCTGACCAAGCTCGTGCTCGGCATCTGCGTGGTCATCTTCGCCGTCGACCTCATCCGCCACGGCGGTGAGCTCGGGTCCAACCCCGAGATGATTCTCGACACCTTCATGGTCGCCGTGTCGCTCGCCGTCGCGGCCATTCCCGAGGGCCTCGTGGCCGTTGTCACCATCGTGCTGTCCATGGGCGTCACCAAGATGTCCAAGCGTCAGGCCATCATCCGCAAGATGACTGCGGTCGAGACCCTCGGCTGCACCCAGATCATCTGCTCCGATAAGACCGGTACCCTCACCCAGAACAAGATGACCGTCATCAAGCACGAGGTCGAGGGCCCCGACGCCCTGCACGTGCGCGCCATGGCCCTGTGCTCCGACGCCAAGTGGGATCCCGAGGCCGGCGAGTCCGTGGGCGAGCCCACCGAGTGCGCACTGGTGAACGATGCCGCCAAGCTCGGCTTCTACGAGGGCGGCAACGCCGAGAAGTACCCACGTGTGGGCGAGGCTCCGTTCGATTCCGGCCGCAAGATGATGTCCGTCGTGGTGAAGACCCCCGAGGGCACCTTCGAGCAGTACACCAAGGGCGGTCCCGATGTCGTGCTCGGCCGCTGCACCACCGTCATGAACGCCGACGGCACCGTCGAGCCGCTGACCGACGCCCGTCGCGAGAAGATCATGGCCGCCAACAAGGACATGGCCAACCAGGCGCTGCGCGTGCTGGCCTCCGCCGTGCGCATGCACGACAAACAGCCCGCCGACTGCGCACCTGAGGCGCTTGAGCACGACCTCACCTTCGTGGGCCTCTCCGGCATGATTGACCCCGAGCGTCCCGAGGTCGCCCCGGCCATCGCCGAGGCCAAGGGCGCCGGCATCCGCCCGGTCATGATCACCGGCGACCACATCGACACCGCCGTGGCCATCGCCAAGAACCTCGGCATCTGCGAGGACGCCAGCCAGGCCATCACCGGTACCGAGCTCGACAAGATCTCTGACGAGGACTTCAAGGAGAAGGTCACCGAGTACAACGTCTACGCGCGCGTCCAGCCCGAGCACAAGGCCCGCATCGTCGACGCTTGGAAGAGCCGCGACAAGATCGTCGCCATGACCGGCGACGGCGTGAACGACGCCCCGTCCATCAAGCGCGCCGACATCGGCGTGGGCATGGGCATCACCGGCACCGACGTCACCAAGAACGTCGCCGACATGGTGCTCGCCGACGACAACTTCGCCACCATCATCAACGCGGTGGAGGAAGGCCGTCGTATCTACGACAACATCCGCAAGGTCATCCAGTTCCTGCTGTCCGCCAACATCGCCGAGGTCCTCTCGGTCTTCGTGGCGACCCTTGTGGGCTTCACCATCTTCCAGCCGGTTCAGCTGCTGTGGATCAATCTCATCACGGACTGCTTCCCCGCGCTCGCGCTCGGCATGGAAGAGGCCGAGGGCGACATCATGAAGCGCAAGCCGCGTAACGCCACCGATGGCGTCTTCGCGGGCGGCATGGGCGTCGACATCCTGTTCCAGGGCGTCGTCATCACCATCCTCGTGCTCGCCTCCTTCTTCGTGGGCGTGTACTTCGACATGGGCCACATCAACATCGCCGACATGGTCGCCGGCACCGCCGACGAAGAGGGCGTCACCATGGCCTTCATCACCCTGTCGATGGTCGAGATCTTCCACTGCTTCAACATGCGCAGCCGCCGTGCGTCGCTGTTCAGCATGCCCAAGCAGAACAAGTGGCTGTGGGGCGCCGCGCTGCTCGCGCTCGTGCTCACCGTCGTGGTCGTCGAGTTCCACCCGCTGGCCGTCATGTTTGGCTTCATGGAGCTCCCGCTCGAGGCGCTCGCCTGCGCCATCGGCCTGGCCTTCCTGATCATCCCCATCATGGAGGTCTACAAGGCCATCATGCGCGCGGTGGAGAAGGACGCGTAGTCCTCGCTGCCGTATCGGAACCGACCGGGAGGCCCCGGAGGGTTCCCCGCGGACCTATCGCGCCCTCCGGGCGCTCAAAGCGGTCCGCGGGGGAATCCCTCCGGGGCCTCCCTGCGTTCACCCGGGTCGCCCGCCGGGTGCCTCGCGCTCCGCGCTCGGTGCCCAGCGGTGGTAGGGCTGGGGGTCTTAGTCGCAGCTCTTCCTGCGCATTCGCGCGTGGGAAATTGGGGACAGGCACTTTTTTCCCACATGTGGGAAAAAGTGCCTGTCCCCAATTTCCCAATGTGTGGTGGGCCAGCTTGCGGTGGGGGAAACTTGTGCTGGGTACTATGGGGTGATGCTGGTGGCGCAACTAGCATGGATGGCAAGGTCGAATAGCTCCCAACATAGGAGGCCAGCCATGAAGGTTACCAAGGGCGGAACCGTATCCAAGCTTCTTGCGGGCGTCGAGATCCCCCGCATGTTCCATGCGAAGCAGACATTCCCGCGCGAGTCCATCTCGGCAGAACAGATTCCCGGTGTCGTTGAGGAGCAAATCGCCCAGCCGCAGTTCTCCGAGAAGATCAAACCCGGCATGAACATCGCCATCACGGCAGGCAGCCGCGGTATCCGCAACGTCGACATCATCACCAAGGCCGTCGTCGATGCTGTCAAGCGTCGCGGGGCCAATCCCTTCATCGTGCCGGCCATGGGCAGCCACGGCGGCGCCACAGAAGACTACGAGTTCATGCATGCCTGTCCCCAGGAGACGATCTCTATCGACCCGCGCCTGCGCGTACAGCCCTTCGAGGTCGACGGCTTCTTTGCAGACGACGCTCCCGTCACGCTGGGCGAGGTGTCGGTGCGTACGCTTCTCACGCTGGGCCACACGTGCGGCTGTACCTCGTTTTTCTGGGATGTAGAGAACCCGGCGGACGGCGCGCGCTACACAGTCGGCATGCATGGCGGCGTGGGCGTCAACACCATGAACGACGCGTACTATACGACGAGTTCCTATCTCACATCTGCCCTGCGCGACCGGTTCATCGCCGACGCAGAGCGCCTTATGGACTTGCACGTGGACATTGCGCTGCCTAGCCGCCCCAACCAGATTGAGATCCTGGACCGTGCGGGTACCTATACCGATGCTGCGCAGCCCTATTTGGATGCGACCGTGTGGCCGGACTTTTTGCGTGAGCGAATCCGCCAAGTGCGCGACGGGTCCGTGGGATAGCGGTCGCTCGGGTCGCGCAAAACGATTCTTGCATTTGTGCGATTTGCTCCGTTTGAATTTGAGCAAATCGCACAAATGCAAGAATCGTGTGAGAGCTGCGTCACGTTTTCCGCCGCTGTGCCGCGGGGACCGAAAACGCGCGCGATTCAAGCGTCTAAATTGGTTTGCCGACCATAGGACGCCGCGCGCGTGGCGCATATAGTCATATTCGCACACCGCAAGAACACGGAAGCACTCGAATGCGCTGGTAGCATGGGTCATACGCTCAAGCGAAATGCAGCGCATTGCACTATCGCCCCTGCGGTCTGCGGAAGACGCCCGGCGGGGGCGTCACAGCTTTTTCGTTCGGTTTTTCTCCTTTCCCCGAATGAAAGGGCTGTGACGCCTCCACCTAAGAAGATGGCGCCCGCATCAACCTTGTCGTTTGCGCTACACTGGCCACGTGCGAAACCTTGAGCGATGAGAAGAGGTGCGCGTGGGTAAGAACAAGCCCCGGGGCAAGAAGCGGGTGCAGGCACCGACGGTCGATGCGGTCGCGCTGGCGGCCTCGCTGCCACAGGTCGAAACCCTGCGCGACATCCCCTCGTTTTCCGACATGCGCATCGATGACGCCCAGCGCGCGGCGTTCGACGCGTTTATCGAGCAGCTTGCGCAGGCAGATGCCCCGGCGGCCTCCGAGATGCAGCTGGGTTGCGTCGTGCGCCTCGACCGCGGGTTTCCGCTGGTGGCGACAGAGAACAGCACCTTCCGCGCAGAGCATTCCGTCAATTTCGCCAAGGCGCGTGGAGAGGGCGAGCGGCTGCTGCCTGCGGTAGGCGACGCCGTCGCCGTGCGCGTCGCGCCCGGGCACGACATGGGCGTGATCGAGCGCGTGCTGCCGCGCCGCACTGCCTTTGAGCGCTGGCGTGGGAAGAACCGCGGCGAGCGCCAGGTGCTTGCCGCCAACGTCGACATCATCTTTATCGTGCAACCCCTCGGTGCCTCTCGCGACACCTGCGAGCTCGTGCGCGACCGCATCGCGCGTTCGCTCGTGCTCGCCTACGATTGCGGCGCCAAACCCGTGGTCGTGTTCACCAAGGCCGACCGTTGCACCCCCGACGAGCTGGAAGAAACGTGCCAAGATGCCCGACGCCTGGTGGGCGAGGACGTGCGCGTGATCGTGACGTCGTCGGCGCAGGCGATGGGCCTCGACGAGGTACGCGCTTGCATTCCCGCAGGTACCTGCGGCATGATTTTGGGAGAATCCGGCGCGGGGAAGTCGACGCTGCTCAACGCCCTGCTGGGTTACGAGGCGCTGGCGACCGGCGAGGTGCGCGAGCGTGACGATGCCGGCCGGCACACGACGGTCGCCCGCGTCATGGTGTCGCTGCCTGCTCCCTGCGGCGTTATTGCGGATGCGCCGGGCCTGCGCAGCCTGCCGCTCGTGGGCCACGAGCGCGGCCTTGCCCGTGCATTCCCCGAGATCGTGGCGGCTGCGCACGCATGCCGCTTCAACGATTGCACGCACACGCACGAGCCGGGATGCGCCGTGCGAGAGGCAGTCGACGAGGGTGAGATCGACGCCATTCGCTTGGAGGCGTTCTTGGCGCTCGCGTCCGAGATGCGCGTGAGCGCGCAGAGCCTCGACCCCGATATCAAGCTCTAATTCCTAGCCTGTTGGTGCGGGCTGCGATACGACAGTCTGTCGGATGGATACGCGCACGGTAAGGCGGCACGATACGCTGGCGGCGCGCGGTGGAGAGGGACCTGCGTAGCAACCGCTTGAGGTGCTAACTATGGGCTGTTTGCGCTCCAATAGGCCCTGCGACCAGCGGCTACACTGACGAGATTCGTTCGCTTCCCTTTGTGTGCCGGCGCAAGTTGGCCGTGATCGCTGCTGCTGATTCGGGCCGTCATCGGTATGCTCGCGCCGGTGCTACCGCATCGCTCATTTCGCGTGACCGGAAGCATACCTGCAGGTAGCGCGTTCACGCGATAGCGGAAACCATCGCATCAAACCACATCCCAACAGCGCTGTCGGAAGCCCGAAGGGCTCCCGTAAGATGGCGCGGGACTTTCTCATTCAGCCGACGTTTTGGCTGGTCATCCTCGCAACAATGAAACGAGCTCGCGTGACGGGCGCCCATGGGGCGCAGCCGCGCCGCTGTCATGCTGGCGGGATCGACGGGGAGGTGCGACGTGAATCGACAGGTCAGACTGGCAATCAGTGTCCTTGCGGGACTCGCCGCGGTGGTCTTGGCGTTCGCATACGCCTCGTCGACCCGCTCCGATGCCGAAGCGGCGCAGGAGGAGGCGCTCGCGCGCTACGGGGGAGAGCTCGTGACGGTGTGCGTCGCAACGCGCGACATCGCGCCGGGCGACACGCTCGACGAGACCAACGTCACGGTCGAGCAGTGGGTCGCGAGCCTGCTTCCAGAAGACGCATTCACATCGCTCGAAGATGTGGCGGGCAAGACGGCGACCTCCGCTATTCCGCAACGTGCGGTGCTTTGCCCTGCCTACACGGAGGCGCGCTCAGACGGCCTCGACGTGCCCGACGGGACCGTCGCCGTCTGCCTGGCGAGCGACCCTGCGCACGCGGCGGGAGGAGCGCTCGAGCGCGGCGACACGGTCGACGTGTACGTCTCGGGCGACTCGATCGCCGATCGCCTGTGCGAAGCCCGCGTACTCGACACGAGCGCGCTCGCTGCGGGCGGCGGCGAGGTGAGCTGGGTGACCGTGGCGGTCGACCCCGCATCGGTTCCCGAGCTGCTCGCGGCGACCACGGTAGGCCAGGTGACGCTCGTCGTCCCCGGCGAGCAGGTGGCGACGACAACGGAAGAGCCGGCGGATTCGGCAGAGCAAGCAGAGACGCCAGACACGAAGGACACAGAAGATACGGCGAAGACAGGTGATGGAGCATGAGTTCGATTTGGCTGGCATGCTGTGCGGGCGAGCACATCGCGCGGGTGCGCGAAGAGATCGATGCGCGCACGCGCGAGGCGAAGGTCGTGCGGTCCTCGGACCTCGCGGGCCTTGCTGCGATGGCCGGTATGCTGCCGGGAATAGCCGAGGGTGTCGCCGTGTACATGCCGCATGACGAGGAGGCTATCGAACCCGCGATTTCCGAGGTCGTGCGCAACGATTGCGCGAAGACCGTGCTCGTGATGCTGAACGATCTCGATGCTGGTCGCATAGCCTGCCTGTTCCGCGCGGGCGCTACCGAGGTGATCGCAGCGGGGGATCCAGATCTCTCACTTCGCAAGGCGTGTGCGGAAGAGGGTGTTCCGCATGACGAGGATGGCAGCGGGTCCCCTGCTGTTGATTCAAGTGCATCGCCATCGAGCGAGCCATCCTGTTCACAACCAGAAGAGCCGCAAGACAGGCAACCTGCCGTCATTCAGGAAGAGCGACCTATCGGAGAGGCGGGAGCGCCCGTTCCCACCCCTGTCGTCGCGTGCAGGTCGTGCCCTGCAATGCTGCCTGCAAACACGCCTGCGCAACCATCCCAACCTGCGGCGGACTCGGTTTCCCATGCGCCCGTAGTGCCGCCCGCTCAGAATCCGTCCGTTGTTGCGGCGCCTGTTGAAATCCCTGCGAGCGCCCCGGTTGCGCCCGCTGCGTCCACGTCCGCAGCACATACCGGAGAGCTGCAGATTCCGCTTTCGCATAACGCGAACGCAACCGGCGAGGCAGCTGCGCCCTCCAGCTCCACCGGCTCGTTCCACATCACGCAGGAACCTGCGCGCGCAGCGGGCGAAGCGCCGCTCATCGTGGCCATCTCCGGCAGCGGCGGCTGCGGCAAGACCACGGTCGTGACAGCGATGGCCTGGTGGGCTGCCCATATGGGGCTGCGCGCCGCCATCGTCGACCTTGACCTCATGTTCGGCAACGCGCACATGCTCATGGGCGTCGAGCATGCGAGCGACCTCGCGGGCTTGCTCGCCCAAAACGGTGGCGAGCCGTGTGCGCCGCAGGCCATCGAGGCCACCGCGATGCGCATCGCGCCGGGGCTCACCGTATGGGGTCCGTGTCTCGCGCCCGAGCAGGCGGAGCTCATGTCGCAGCCCAGCGAGCAGCTCATCCGCGTGCTGCGCCGCGAATCGGACGTCATCTTCGTCGACACCTCGGTCTTCTGGGGCGATGCCGTGGCGTCGGCCGTCTCGCATTGCGATCGCTGCCTGGTCGTGGGCGACGGCAGCGTCTCGAGCGCCTCGCTGACGGCGCGGGCGGTCGCGCTCGCCACGCGCATCGGCGTGCCCAAGACCCGCATGACCAGCGTGTTCAACCGCTTTGGTGGAAACGGAGCGGCCGAGGAGAGCGCCATGCGCTTCGAGATGGCGGTTGCCCTGCGCTCGCATGCACGCGTCGCGGATGGCGGCCAGGCCATGGCCGACCTGCTGTCGTTCGGCAAGCTGGGTGACCTCATGTCGTCTTCGACCCCGTTCACCCGCGATATCCAGGAGCTCACCTTCGGCATGCTGCGCGAGCTGGGCTGTCCGCTCGAAGCATGGGAGGAACGCATGCGCACACAGGCGGCGCAAGGCACTAAGGGCCGCATCAAGCTGCCCTGGAAGCACGAGGGAGCTGATGTGCGATGAGTGTGCTTGAGCGTGTGCAACAGGCGGAGCGGTTCGACGATGTGGAGGAAGAGGACTCCCAGGCGCAAGAGCGACATCGCGCGGCAAAGCGCACCGCGAAGCGCGAGATGATGGAGCGCGTCGGGTTCGCCGAGGTCGCGCGCATGGCAAATGCGCCGGACGCCGCGCGTTCGCGCGAGGAGCTGCGCCCGGTGATCGAGGCGGTCGTCAATACGCACGGGCCGGAGGACATCGATTCCCGAACGCGCGCGAAGATCGTCGACGAGGTGCTCGACGACGTTGTGGGTTTAGGCCCGCTCCAGCCGCTGCTGGACGACGACACGGTGACCGAGATCATGGTGAACGGCTGCATCTCGGCGTTCTTCGAGCGCGGCGGCACGCTGCATCCGCTGCCGAACCTATTCGAAAGCGACGAGCAGATTCGCATCATCATCGACCGCATCATCTCGCCGCTCGGCCGTCGCGTGGACGAGCGCAGCCCGCTCGTGAACGCCCGTCTGCCCAGCGGTTACCGCGTGAACGCGGTCATCCCGCCCATCGCTATCGACGGGCCGGCGCTCACCATCCGCAAGTTCTCCGATCGCATCAGCTCGCTTGCGCAGCTGGTCGAGATGGGGTCCCTGCCGGAATGGTACGCGGGCCTGCTCTCGTGCGCCGTGGCGCTCAGACAGGACCTCGCGGTGGTGGGCGGCACGGGTTCGGGCAAAACCACGCTGTTGAACGCCCTGTCCTGTGAAATCGCGCTCGACGAGCGCATCGTGACCATCGAGGACTCCGCCGAGCTCAAGTTCTCGCGCCATCCGCACGTGGTGCGCCTGGAGGCGCGCGAGGCGTCCATCGAGGGCGAGGGCGCCATCACGATTCGCGACCTGGTGACCAACGCCCTGCGCATGCGCCCGGACCGCATCGTGGTGGGCGAGGTGCGCGGCGCCGAGTGCATCGACATGCTGCAGGCCATGAGCACGGGCCACGACGGCTCACTCACCACGCTGCACGCCGGCACCCCGCGCGAGGCCATCGTGCGCCTCACCCTGCTCGCGCGCTACGGCATCGACCTGCCCGGCGACCTCATCGAAGAGCAGATCGCCATGGCGCTCGACGGCATCGTGATGTCGCTGCGCACTGCGGGCGGCCGGCGCTACGTATCGTCCTACACGGGCGTGACGCGCGCGGAGGGCGGCGGCGTGGAGCTCACGGAGTTCGTGTCGTTCGACGCCGCGACCGCCACCTGGGAGCTGGTGCGCGAGCCGCCGTTTATCGAGGAGGGGTTGCGCTCGGGCGCACTCGACGAGAAGGAGGTGGAGCGATGGAGGTCGTTGTGCCCTGCTGCGTAGGAGGGCTCGTCGCCATCTGCCTCATGGGCGTGCTGCCCGTGCGCAATGCGGTCGTTCCCGCTTCGCGCCGTGCGGCTTCGGGCGGCGCACTCGCAGCCGTTCTCGGCGCCGCGCGCGCCGTGGGGCGTCCGCTGGCGTCCGCGCTGCCCGCCCCGGGCGATTACGGCATCGTCGCGCAGGTGCGGGCATTTTCCTGGAAAGGTGTGCGCCCGCTGCGCGAGGTCGACGATGCGACGGCGACCGGCATCGTCATGTTGCTGTGCACGGCGGGCGGCATGGCCGGGCTCATCGTCTCCCTGTCGTTCGTCGGTTTCGCCATCGGTTGCATAGCGCCGCTTGTTGCCCTGGCGTTTGCGGCCACGCGCCGCCGGCACGACGAGGAGCGCCGGGTGGAAGAAGCGATGCCGGAGGCGTTCGGGGCGCTTGCCATCTCACTGGGTTCCGGCTATTCACTCGCGCAGGCCATGCGCTACGTGGGCGGTCATGCGGATGAGCCGGTGCGCTCGGCGTTCATGCGCGTGGCCTTCGCGGTCGACTGCGGCGAATCGGCGGTGGAGGCACTTGACGCCATGCTCGAACGGTTCCATGCGCCGGGCTTGGATCTCGTGGTGCTTGCGCTCAAGGTGTCACAGCGCACGGGTGCGCCGCTCAAGGATCTGCTCGCGGAGGCCACCAAGATGGTCACTGAGCGCATCGAGCTGCGCCGACGCCTTGACGTCAAGACTTCGCAGGCGCGCATGTCGGCACACATGGTGGCCAGCATGCCCATCGCCATGACGGTGCTGTTGTCGCTGCTCTCGAGCGACTACCGCGCCGGCATGGCCACCACGGTGGGCATGGTGTCGCTGCTCATGGGGCTCGCGCTCAACGCCGCGGCGCTCATGGTCATCCGACGCATCATGACGATCGAGCTGTAAGGGGGGGGCGTTCATGGGAGAAGCCGTATGGTTCGTCGCCCTGGGATGCGCGGCCGCGCTCTGCGCCTGGCACGTGCAGGCACTCGACGGCGCGTGGGTGGTGGCGACGGCACGCCGCGTGCTGCACAACGAAGCGCGCCTCATCGCGCGCCTGGTTCCCGGGCATGGTAACGGGTCGCGCCCGAGTGAGCGCGCGACGCTCGGCGAGGTGTCCGAGATGGTCGATGTGATCCGTCTTGGCCTCACGGCGGGCCTCTCGTTCGACGCGGCGCTCGCCCTGTACTGCGAGCACCGCCCCGGAGCGCTGTCTGCCTGTATGGCCCAGGCTCACTTCAGCTGGCAGATGGGCATGGCCTCGCGCGAGGAGAGCCTGCTCGGCGTGGCGCGGCAGCTCGGCGTGCGCCAGCTCGAGTCGTTCGCGACAGCGGTCGGTCAGGCGCACGAGCTGGGTGCCCCGCTTGCCGCTACCCTGGCGCGCCAAAGCGTCGAGATGCGCGCTGCCCATCGCGCGGCGGTCGAGCGTGAAATCGAGCGCGCGCCGGTCAAGATGGTCGTCCCCACGGGTGCGCTCATTTTGCCCGCGCTCTTGCTGTCCATTGTTGGTCCGCTGCTTGCATCCAGCGGAATGTTCTAAGGAGGGTGTTATGAAGGTAGCGATGTTGGAGCGGTTCGAAGACCGTGCATGCCGGGCGTTTTGTCGGGTGCAGGTGGCTGCAGAACAGGCGAAGCGGCTGTTGCGCGAGGAACGAGCCCAGGGCACGACGGAGTACGCGATCCTGGTCGGCGTGCTCGTGGTGATCGCGATCGGCGCAATCGTGGCGCTGAAGGATCCCATCAATGACCTGTGGAACGCGATTACGAATGGGTTCGACGAGCTTGGCACGGGAAACGACTAACCCATCACGTGCGATGTTCGCCCTGGTAGCGCTCTGTCTCGCCGTGGCGCTCGGAGCCCTGTGGTGGGCGTCGAACGTGAGCAGCGGGGGAGGCCGAGCGGGGGAGGGAAGTTCGCAGGGTGTCGATTCAGCAGGGGTGGAACCCGAGGAAGAGCCCGTAAGCGACCAGCCCGCTGAAGGCGGCGCCTTGGAGCTTCCCGATGTGGCCGGTGCGATGGAGGGCATCCTCTCCGCGCCGGCCTCCGGCTCTTCGGCGGAAACGTTTCTGGACGACCTGGCGGAGCCCAAGCAAGGCGAAACCAGCGCCTCGGTCATCTGGACCGAAGAGGGCGACCTCATCGACCCCATATCCGAGGTGCTCTCTGCCTACGAATCCGCCGGTACCTACGAGCTCGAAACATATGGCTACCTCGACATCATGGGCAACCAATGGGGTGCGGTTTTGCGTGACGGGCGTGGTTGGGTGGACATCGCGTATGTGACGACGACAGAGGAAGCGGACGAAACGACGCTGCGCGTCGTGCGGCTGTTCGCCGACCCGTGAGAGGGGGCGTGATGGGGCAATGCAAACCGAAGAGAGCCTTTGCGAACATAAGAACGCGCGGCACCTGCTGCGCGAATTGCGCCGCGAGTGGCGCGCCCAGGGAACGGTCGAGTACGCCATCGCCATGCTCGCGATGCTCTCGACCATTGTGGCGCTTGCCCTCTTTTGGCATGCGGGGGAGGAAGGAGGGCTCGTCGCGGCTGTCGAGCGGGCGGCGTCGCATGCGCTCAGCGACATCGGCGCCCTGGATATCCTGCTGTTTTGAGCTGCTGCGGGAACGCACGGCGCAGGCGACGGTCGAGACCGCCGTCGCCTTCCCCGTCTTCCTCACGCTCATGCTCATCGCGCTGCAGCCGGCGTGCTTGCTCTACACACGCAGCGTCATGGAGTCCGCCGCGTCCGAGACGGCGCGCATCATGGTCACGGCCGAGGGCCAAAGCGACCTGAGCTATCGGGCGTTCGCGCGCCGGCGCCTAGAGGCCGTGCCCGACCTGGACATCTTTCACACGGGCGGGGCGTACGACTGGGACATCAAACTCACGCGCGCGACCGAGACGGGCAGCCAGGTGAGCGTGACCATAACGGGGGCCGTGCGCCCGCTGCCGGTGATCGGGGTGTTCGCATCGGCGATGGGGTCCACAAACGAAGACGGGGACGTCGTGTTGGAGGTGACCGTGAGCTATGAGGGAAGACCGGGCTGGCTGGAAGGCGATTACGAATCTTGGATCTCGATATGGGAAGAAAAGGACGACGAGGAGGACGACAAGAAGGGCTCGGGGGACAAGGACAAGGGGAGCGGCGGCACGGGAAGTAGCGGCAACAAAGGAAGCGGCAACAAGGGAAGTGGCGGCAGCAAGAAGCCCAAGCACTGAGGGCGCGGAAGGGGGCGAGCCTCTGTTTCGCTGGGGCATCGACCTGTTCATCGAAAACGGCGCTTACACCTCGGTTGCCGCGGCAGTGACCATCCTGGTCGTGCTCACGCTGCTGTTCTCCTCGGTCACGGCGGTGTGGAGCCTGGCGCGCGCGGCAGATGTCCAGGCCAGCGCGGACATCACGGCCATGGCCGGGGCGAACGTGGTTTCCTCCTACTGCACCGTGGCGACCACGATCGACGCCTGCATCGCCACGCTGGGGTTCGCGGGAATCGTTACGACGGGCGTCGGCCTGGTGGCGACCGTCGGGTCGCTGGGCACCGCAACCCCCGTGAGCGGCAACGTGCTCAATGTGGGCACCAAGCTCATCGATGCGCGCAACAAGTTTGCCGAGAGCGCATCGAAGGGGCTGCAGGCGATCGAGAAGGCGCTGCCTTTCCTCGTGGGCGTGAACGGGCTGCGCATCTGTTCGGCGCAGTCGGTCGACGGGCTTGCCTACACGGGCGCCGCGGTGGCGGTTCCCTGGACGTCCGCCTCCGATTTCACGGCGCTCTCGGACGGCAAGGTCGAGACCGACGACCTTGAGGAAGCGGGTGAGGACCTCGAGGACGTTTCCGACGACCTCGAGGACGCGCGGCAGAAGACGGCCGACGCGAAGAAGCGCGCCTGGCTTGCGGACTGCGGCAGCACGGGGCGCAACATGCGCGAGCGCGCGAGCAAGCTTTCGGGCCTCACGGCTGCGGAAAATCCTGACTACGCGTCGAGTCTCACCTGGACGCCGCAGGTGGGGCTCGACCGCGCCCGCGCCTATTACCGCTGGCGGCGCGACCATGAGCAGCCCAAAAACGACAGCGTGGAGGAAAAGGCCAACTCCGCCGCGCGCCGCGCCTACTACGAATACGCCTATAAGCAGCTGTCTTCCGCCTCCATTACCGAGGTGGACGACACCGTCACTTCGACGCTCAAACCGCTGCCCAAAAACACGAGCGAGGTTAAGAAGACCACGCTCTACACCGACGTCGTGTGGCCCTCGTCTCTCGAGGCGGACGGCCTCACGCTGCATTATTCCTCGGACTGCCCGGGGGCGACGGGCGCGCCGGGGTCGCTGCTCGCGCTGTCCGCCATCGACACGGGCGCGGCGCGCGAGTGCCCCACGTGCAAGTTCAGCGTGGGCGACGTGGGCAAGACGCCGGCAGCGTCCACATCCATCGACAACGGGTTCGAATACCACCTGCGCGAGTTCACGCTCGCGCTCGACGACTACGTGGCGGCGCGCAACGAGGAGCTCGAGCTCGAGACGCAGGCAGAAGACGAGGCCGACGAGGCGGGCGACATCTTCGAGCAGGCCATGGACTATCTGGCCAGCAAGCGGCCCAAGATCGCGCCGCCGGGGCGCTACGGCTGCGTGGCGTTTGCCGTCTCGGGCGAAATCGATTCGTCCGGCGCGTTCGATACCACGTTTGCGCCATCCGTGACCATGGGAAATCGCGGCGCCATCGCGGCGGCAGCACTCGCGCCCGACGATGCGACGTTCCAAAACAACGTGCTGTCGAGTTTCTTTTCGAGCCTCGAATCGCGCGTTCAGGGCAACCTGTTCGTGGGACTCATCGGCGGCGTCATGGACCTGTGGGGAACGCTGCTGGTTGCCTACGGCAACGCCGGTAACTTCCTGTCCACGCTGCTCGACCAGCTCGTGGCCGGCGCCGATAAGGTCGGTCTGGGCTTTTTGGTGGGCTTTTTGCGCGACCGCCTGGTCGACGCGGTGGAGGGCTTGGGGCTTGAGCCCGTCGATCTGCGCCTGAAGAAGCCGGTGCTCACGGACACCTCGAACGTGCTGGAGCGCAGCGACATCCCCGGCTTGTCCAAAGCGCAGGACGTGCTGCGCGCGATTCCGTTGGGCAGCAGCGACCCCACCCAGGTGCTGGAATCCGTGGGCTGCGAGGTGTTGGAAACCATCGATTCGTACGAGTTCACCGTGGCCGAGATCGAGCTGCCCTTCGGCGGAACCATTCCGCTCACCATTCGGCTACAAGACGTGGTGGGCTTTGTGGGCGCAGGGGATGATGGGCAATGATGCGGAGCACAGGCCTTTTGCGCGAACGGCGCGCGCAGGTGACGCTCGAGATGGCCATCGTAACGCCGCTGCTCATCGTGCTTGCACTCATCGTCTACAACCTCATGGCGTTCTCGGCGGCTGTCGCGCGCTTCGACCGCGTGGCACCCGATATCGTGGTCGCGCACGGCATCGCGCCCGAGGGCGATGGCTTCACGGAAGCGTCGGAGATCGTCGCCCAAAAGCTCCAGGATGCCATGGCGGGCTACGACGTTGCCGGCGAACAGGAGGCCTCGGGGTTCGGCACGGTGTTCTCGCTGATCACAAGCCCCAAGACGTATCGCTGCACCATGCGCTACGCGCCGTGGCCCCAGCCGTTTTCCATCGCAGGCGTGCAGTTCGGGCCCCCGGCCTATTTGGAGCACGAACGGTCGGTGTCGGTCGATCCGTGGAAACCGGGGGTGGTGATGTGATGGCGAGCGACGCGTCCCCGCACATCGATTACGCGTGCGTGCTGGAAACTCTTGGCTGGCAGCCGGTGCATCTGGTGGTGGCGGAACGGTTTCGCGACCGCCTGCTGGGCATGACGGTACGGCAGCCCGTCACGGCGGACGGCCTGCCGCTCGCGATAGCTTTTCCCCGGTGCGCATCGGTGCACACCTGCTTCATGCGCTACCCGCTCGATGTCGTCTTCATCGACCGCGGGGGCGACATCCTGCGCGTCTGCGAAAGCGTCGTCCCCTGGCGGCTCCTCTCCTGTGCCGGCGCGTTCGCCGCACTGGAACGCGCGTCGCTCATTTCCACAAACAGCGCGCGAGCGCTTCACGTTTCATATGGCGGAGCAGACGTGTCATCCGGTGTTATTCCCTAACAATCAACACAAAACGGTTCTATAACCATACCTTTTCTATACCAAAAGAGGGTACAATGGTATTTGAATTCGACCCATACAAAAGCGCCTCGAATTTCGTTAAGCATGGTGTGGACTTTGTCGATGCCCAACGGCTCTGGGATGGTCCGACCGTTTCGTTTGATGCGAAGCCCGGAACCGACCAGGTAAGAAGGCTTACGGTCGGAGCGATTGACGGGAAGCATTGGACCGCGATCACAACGATGAGAGAGGGGCGCACGCGGATCATTTCGGTGAGACGTTCGAGGAAGAAGGAGGTTGAGGCATATGTCCGATACTGTCAGGGCGGCTGACATCGATAGGGCCTTCGATGCTGGCGAAGATGTGACCGGATATTTCGATATGGAGCATCCCATAGTGATCGAAGGCGCGCGACAGACAAAGCGCGTGAACGTTGATTTTCCCGTTTGGATGGTCGAGCAGCTTGATCGGGAAGCTGATCGCCTTGCGGTCACGCGTCAGGCTATCATCAAGATGTGGATTGGCGAGCGGCTCGACTCCGAATGCGCAAAACGCGGAAGCCCCTCGGAATCAGCATAGGAGCGAGTGCGGCGGTTTGCCCCGTTCGAGCTGCGCAAAAGGCATGTGATGTCAGTTCGGGACGCTCTCGAGAAAAAATCGAAAATGCCCCTTGACCGCTTCTCGCCATTTGTTAAACTGTACTAGCTGTCGCACGCGACAGACCTTGTGGCCAGATAGCTCAGTTGGTAGAGCAGAGGACTGAAAATCCTCGTGTCAGGGGTTCGAATCCCTTTCTGGCCACCCTTTGCAGCATGGAGCGCCCGGCGGAGCACGCCGGGCGCTTTTTTTCGCCGTCGACGAGATGGGGTTGGCATGGCAGAGAGAATTCGCGGCGTTAACCTGTCCGGCTGGTTTATTCCTGAACCCTGGGTCACCCCCTCGCTCTTCGCGGCGACGGGCGCGGCAAACGAGGTCGAGCTCCAGCAGGCCATGGGCCCCACGGTCTACAACGAGCGCCTGCGTCAGCACTACGAGACGTTCATCAGCGAATTCGACTTCAGCCGCATGGCCGCTATCGGCTTCAACGCGGTGCGCCTGCCCGTGCCCTGGTACGTGTTCGGCTCGCAGGACGATTCGCTTGCCTACATCCCCGCGGTCGACTACATCGATCGCGCGATGGAGTGGGCGGGTAAGTACGGCATGAAGGTCCTCATCGACCTCGCGACCGTCCCGGGTGGCCAGGGCGATTCCAACGAGAGCCCCACCACGCCGGAAACCGCGGCCGATTGGCACTCCACCACCAACGGACGCACCGTTGCGCTCAAGGTGCTGGGCCGCCTCGCCGAACGCTATGGCACCGACGATGCCCTGCTCGGTCTCGAGCTGCTCGATTCACCCATCATGAGCGTGCGGCGTGGGCTCTTCAACGTGACCTCCGGCATTCCCAGCCACTACTTGCGCAATTACTACCGCGACGCCTACGAGCTCGTGCGCGCGCACATGCCCGAAGACAAAATGGTCGTCTTCTCCGACTCCGGCCATCCCGAAATGTGGAAGCGCTTCATGAGCGGCTCGCAGTACAAAAACGTGTACATGGACCTGCACCTGTACCATTACCGCGACGATACGGCGATCGACATCACCTCGCCCAAGGGCATCTCGCAGGCCGTCGCGCGCAACCGCCGCCTCATCAAGACGGCGCAGTCCTGCGGCTTCCCGGTTATCGTGGGCGAGTGGTCGGCCGCGGCGGTCATGTCCAGCTCCACGGTGACGCCCGAGGGCCGCGACGCCTACGAGCGCGTGTTCGTGTCGAGCGAGCTCGCGAGCTTCGCGGGCGCTGCCGGCTGGTTCTTCCAAACCTGGAAAACCGAGAAGCGCATTCCCTCGTGGGACGCGCGCGTCGCCCTCGCGCCGCTCGAGCGCGCGATGATCGATTAGCGCCATGGGGGAGTCGAGGCAGGCCGGGCGCCTGTATGTTGTGGGCACGCCCATCGGTAACCTGGGGGATTTGTCTCCGCGCGCGGCGGAGGCGTTTCGCGCATGCGATGCCGTGTGCTGCGAGGACACGCGTGTGACGGGCAAGCTGCTCAACTATCTGGGCATTTCGAAACCGCTTGTCCGCTGCGACGAGAACGTGATCTCCCAGCGCGCCCCCGAGCTCGTCGACCATCTGCTGACGGGCGAGACCATCGCGTTCGCGTCGGACGCGGGCATGCCGAGCGTGTCCGATCCCGGCCAGGTGCTGGTGGATGCGGCGCGCGAGGCGGGTGTCGACGTCGAGGTCGTGCCCGGACCGTCCGCCTGCGTGACGGCGCTCGTGGCGAGCGGCATTCCCTGCGAGCATTTCTTCTTCGAGGGCTTTTTGCCCCGCAAGCACGGCGAGCGAGTGCGCCGCCTGCGCGAGCTCGCGCCGATTCCCGGTGCGTTGCTGTTCTACGAGTCGCCCCATCGCGTCGAGGCTTCGCTCGAAGCCATTGCCCAGGTGTTTCCGCAGCGTGTGGTGGCACTTTGCCGTGAGCTCACCAAGCTGCACGAAGAGGTGCTGCGCGATGCGGCGCCGGCTTTGCTTGAGCGGGTGCGAGAGCGCGACGAGCTGCGCGGCGAGATGGTGCTCGTGGTGGCGCCGCCTGCGGCAGATGAGCTCGAGCGCATGCGCACATTCGTTGCCGTTGAAGCGGACGAAGATCCCAACGCGGCTCTCGAGCGCGACGTCCGGGCCGCCCTTGAGGCCGGCGAGCCCGCCTCTGTCATAGCCAAGCGCCTGTCGCAGCAGTATTCGCGCCGCAAACGCGAGGTCTACGACTTGGTTTTGCGCCTGCAGTGACAAGATGGGGGCGGGTCAAATCTTGTCCGCGCGCCTGACGGTTGCGCTAAAATGGCAGGTTGACTGTGAACAAACCCCGCATTCTTATCAGGAAAGGTCTGCGCAATGAGCACAAAGCCCTCCTATTACATCACCACGCCCATCTACTATGTGAACGCCGCCCCGCACCTGGGCACCGCGTACTCCACCATCATGGCCGACGTCCAGGCGCGCTTCCGCCGCTCCATGGGCTACGATGTCATGTTCCTCACGGGCATGGATGAGCACGGCCAGAAGGTTGCCGAGGCAGCCGAGGCCCACGGCCTCACGCCGCAGGAGTGGTGCGACAGCCAGGCGCCGCTCTTCCACGCGCTGTGGGAGGAGCTCGAAATCTCCAACGACGACTTCATTCGCACCACCGAGCCGCGCCAGACGCACGCGGTTCAGTACCTGTGGGAGCGCATGAAGGAGGCCGGCTACATCTACAAGGGCAACTACGACGGCTGGTACTGCGTGCCCGACGAGACCTACTTCACCGAGACCCAGGTCGAGAAGGCCGATGAGGAGCGCGGCACCAAGGGCGAGCACCTGTGCCCCGACTGCGGCCGTCCGCTGCAGCGCATCCAGGAGGAGAGCTGGTTCTTCAAGCTTTCCGCGTTCCAGGACCGCCTGCTCAAGCTGTATGACGAGCATCCCGATTTCGTGCAGCCCGATTTCCGCATGAACGAGGTTCGCACCTTCGTTGCCGGCGGCCTGCAGGACCTGTCCGTGTCACGCAACAACATCGACTGGGGCATTCCGCTGCCGTTCGGCGACGGCCACGTGACCTACGTGTGGTTCGACGCGCTGCTCAACTACATGACCGCAGTGGGCTATGGCGTGGATTCCGACGAGGCGCGCGCCGAGCTTGCGTACCGTTGGCCTGCGCAGACGCACATCGTTGGCAAGGACATCATCCGCTTCCACTGTGTCATTTGGCCCGCCATGCTCATGGCCATTGGCGAGGCGCTGCCCGAGCACGTTTTTGCTCACGGCTTCCTCACCGTGCGCAACGAGCAGACCGGCAAGGCCGAGAAGATGTCCAAGTCCCGCGGCAACGCCATCGCGCCGCGCGAGGTCATCGACCTCATGGGTGTCGAGGGCTACCGCTACTACTTCATGACCGACGTGGTGCCCGGCTCCGACGGCGCCATCTCGTTTGGCCGCATGAAGCAGGTTTACAACGCCGATTTGGCAAATAGCTGGGGTAACCTCGTGTCGCGCTCGCTCAACATGAGCGCCAAGTACTTCGACGGCTGCGCGCCGGCCAAGCCTGCTGCCGCCGACGCGTTTGCAAATCCGCTGGCCGAGGTTGCTGACGGCTTGGCCCAGCGCTACGCCGACAAGATGGGCGCGTTTGCCTATGGTGAAGCTGCGGCTGAGGTCATGGAGCTCATCCACGCTGCTAACCACTACATCGAGGACTCCGAGCCCTGGACGCTTGCCAAAGATCCGGCGCGTGCCGACGAACTGGCCTTTGTGATCTATAACCTGCTCGAGGCCATCCGCATTTCCGCGCACCTGCTTGCACCGTTCATGCCCTCCACGAGCGCCGAGGTGCTGCGTCGCATCTCGTGCGCCGATGAGGCCGCGACCGACGACCTGGTTGCCGCCTGCGCTTGGGGCGGGCTTGCCGGCGGCGCGCCGGTCGAGAAGGGCGACGCCCTGTTCCCGCGCCTGGTCGACGAGAAGTAGTGGCGGCGCACAGCCTGAACGAGTCGAAGGGGGTCCGATCGAGGCAATCGGACCCCCTTTTTGGGCATGTATACGCTTACCGAATGCGTTCGGGACGAAATTCCGGTGTCATTCGCTCATAGGCGATATACGCCCTAACAACGCCGCAGGATTCAACTGGGGTTTTGCTGAGGGTTATCGGGCGTATGGGCAAAAGACACCGGAATTTCGTCCTGAACACATTCGGTGAAATTGTTCAAGAGCCGAAGTCGACATTTTTATACATTTCTATCAGCAAAATACCTGGTTGCAGAACAGTAGTATGCAGCAATCGAAAAGGGGCGATTTCGCTTCGGGGGACCAGGGCCGAGTTGTATGCGCAGCCAATTGCAAAAGCGCTCGTGCGTGCCTGGTATGCTCCCGGCCGCACTCCTATTGCGCTTGGTGCCCAGGTATGAATGGGGATGGATACGCGGTCGATAAGAGCGACCTATATGGTCGCTATGCGCTGCATGCAGAGCTTGGCGTGTGGCACCAAGCGCTGTATGCAGCGGGTTTCTTGGTTCCCTGGGCGCCACGATGGCGCCGGTATCTCTCGGTGACTGGCCTGGCGCAATCCGTAACGCGGCAAGCGTTGGCCTATCCGTCGCATATTCGCAGATAGAGCCAGCTCATCGTTTTCAAAACCACGCAATCAAACCGGCGTCCAACAGCTTTGTAATCTGGGCGTTGGGCTCCCGTAAGGTACGTTCGGACTTTTTGATTCCCTTCCGGTTCTCCCAGCACGCGCTGTCTATCGTGGCCTTACGGATTGGCTGTGGGCCTGCGGGCTCACCATACGAAAGGCAGGTGCGCCATGGCACAGATATGCGCAAAATGCGGAAGCCGCGTCGAGGACGGAACGCCCTTCTGCCCGGGATGCGGAGCGGCAATGCCCGTTTCAGGCGCAGCGGGCGCGTGGCAGGGATATCAAGCGGGTGCGCCGACTGGCCAAGGGACTCCGTATGTGTCGCAAACATATGGGGTACCGGCGGACAAGTCGTCTGCATGCTCGTTTGGCGGGGCGGCCGCCGCCTCCGGTTACACGTCCGGCGGCGCTGGATATGCGTCTCATGCCGCCCCGACAGCAGGCGACTCATTCCAGGCGGCGGTCGATGCCGGCACGGCGCTGTTCCAAACCTCGCTCGACCGCACGTTTGGCACGCAGCAGCCAATGCCCGTGACCGGTGAGCTGCCCATGAAGTGGTACACCTTCAACGTCATGTTCGCACTTTGGATATCGGCGCTCTTGAGCGGCCTGATGGGTATCGCGAGCATCGCAGGCACGCAATACGGTGCGTTCTCCGAGCTGTACTACACCTATTTCGGAGGCCTGCAAATCATCGATATCATATTCGGCGCTGCATCGGTCGCGCTCGCGGTCATCACGGTGTACGTGCGCCAAGAGCTGGCACATTACAAGCGCGTCGCGCCAACGCATTTCATGGCGCTGCCGGTGTTGAACTTTGCATTGTCCGTTCTTGACCTCGTTGTGTCGTTCATCTTCGGGTCGGAGCTTTCCGCCGGAATCGGTATCCTCTCAATCATTCCGCTTGCCATCAGCGGAGGCTCCACCATCCTGTACCTCTACCTCAACAAGATCTACTTCGACAAGCGAGCTCACCTGTTCTGCAGGTAGCAGCAACCAAGCGGGGGCAGGTCATTTTTGGTTGTCGCCATGACAACCAAAAATGACCTGCCCCCTTTTGGTTTTGGGGGATAATGGCTGCGGAGTACACACGACATCACGGTGAGCGGAGACGACATGACCACCTCGCCCCTGGCGAACCCGAGCGCGACGCGCGGGCTGCTCGAAGATTACGGTTTGGCCACGAAACACCGTCTGGGCCAGAACTTCTTGATCGATAACCATGTGATCGAGAAGATCATGGACCTGGCAGCGCTCGATGGCACCGAGCGCGTGGTCGAGGTCGGGCCGGGCATCGGCACGCTCACACTGGCGCTGCTGCAGGATGCGGCGCGCGTTGTTTCCATCGAGGCGGACGCTACGCTCGAGCCGGTGCTCGAGACCCACGCGCTCGATCACGGCAACTTCCGCTACATCATGGGCGATGCGCTGAAGGTCGCACCTGCGGACATCGCCGCGGCAGCGGACGGCGAGCCCACGGTGCTCGTGGCAAACCTGCCCTACAACGTGGCAGCAACGATTATCCTGCAGTTCTTCCAGACCATGCCCGCGCTGCGCGCAGCCGTCGTCATGGTGCAGAAGGAAGTTGCGGACCGCATCGCGGCACATCCCGGCACGAAGGCGTTTGGTGGCTATACGGCAAAGCTTGGCATGTATGCGCAGGTAACCGGCCGCTTTGAGGTCCCACCGCGCTGCTTCATGCCGGCTCCGCATGTGGATTCCGCCGTCGTGCGCCTCGACCGCGCCGAGGGATCCACGGCGAGCGAGGAGGAGCGCGAGCGCGTGGCACGCGTAATCGACGCCGCTTTCGCGCAGCGCCGCAAGACCATTCGCAACTCCATGTCGTCCTCGGGTTTTGACAAGGCGGCATTGGATGCAGCCTTCGAGGCCTGCGGCATCGCGCCGACGGCGCGCGCCGAAACACTTGGGGTGGAGGATTTCGTCCGCTTAACGGCGGCACTTTGCAAAGGCCAAGGTGAGGCGTAAATGGGCAAGAAGCGTGGACATACCGGACAAGTAGGCGTCGTGCACCTGCGCGAGACGGGGGAGGAGCCCTCGCTCGAGCAGCGTTTTGCGCTTTCGTATGTGAAAAACGGCAAGGTATTCGACCTGCCTGCGCTGCCTGGGCCCATCGCCGACACCCATGCGCACCTCATGAGCTTTTGGCGCGTCGACCCGGCAGAGGCGCTCGCGCGTGCCGCCGCCGCGGGTGTAGCACAACTCACGACCATTTGGGACCCGCTGTCCGATGCGCGCCATGCGGCGACCGCCGCGCAATTCCACGAGCTGTTGGTCGGCTGGGTTTCGCAAGCGCACAAGCTGTTTGAGGAAGGCCGTGCGGCAGGCCTGGTCGACGAGGGCCGCGCGACGCCCGAGCTGTTCGACAACATCGGATACCTCGCGGGCGTGCATCCGTACGGCGCGCCGCGCTATACGGACGAGGTCCACGCGCGCGTGCGCGAGGCGCTCGACGACCCCCTGTGCCTGGGCGTGGGCGAAATCGGCCTCGACTATCACTTCGATGCGGAAGATGACATCGAGGCCGCGCCGCACGATATTCAGATGCATGCGATGGCGCGTCAGCTGGAGCTTGCGCTCGAGCGCGATTTGCCAGTTGAGTTGCACCTGCGTCACGAGGACACAGATGAAGCGCGCACCTCGCACGCAGATGCCTACCGCGTGCTCACCGAGGTGGGCGTGCCTCAGGCGGGCTGCGTGCTGCACTGCTTCGGCGAGGACCGCGCGACGGCCGAGCGCTTCTGCGAGCTGGGCTGCTACATCGCGTTCGGCGGCGCGGCGACCTTCTCGCGCAACGAGGAGGTGCGCGAGGCGTTTGCCGCCATGCCGCTCGATCGCATCCTGTTCGAAACCGACTGTCCCTACATGGCGCCCGAGCCCATCCGCGGCCTGGAATGCGAGCCGGCGCTCATTTGCCAAACGGCTCGTCTGCTCGCGGCAGAGCGCTCCGACGACGTGCTTGTCGCCACCTGGGAAAACGCGCAGCGTTTGTTCTCACAGACGATGCCGTAGTGAAAGTTTGGGGCCTGTCTCCAATCTTTCACTCCGCGAGCACCTCGGCGCAGTATGCGTTCAAGCGTTGGATGGTGCCGCGCATGTCGGCTTCCTTCGCCTCGGGATGGATGGCGCAGATGCGCAGGACCTTCTTGCCATCGAGCTCGGTGGTGAACACGCCGGCGTAGCCGCTTGCCACGATGCGGCGCGAGATCTCGAGGTTCAGCGCGTCGAGCTCATCCGCGCTGAGTCCCGCGGGCGCATACCGGAAGTTCAACATGGCCATCTGCGCGGGTGCCACGATCTCGATATCCGGGTTCTTGCGGGCCTCGTCCTCTGCCCAGCGCGCCAGCGTGAAGCCGTGCTCAACCGCTTCGGCAAGTCCCTCGGACCCCATCGCCTGCAGCGTGAACCACAGCTTCAGGCCGCGCGCAGGGCGTGTGAGCTCGGGACCCAGGTCCCAGGGGTTCACCAAGTCGGCGTTGTCCTCCAAATCCTTCAGGTATTCGGGGTGCGTGCTGTAGGTGGCAAGCAGGTGCCGGCGGTCGCGCAAGAGCACCATGCCGCACGAATACGTCTGGAACAGCCACTTGTGCGCGTCCCACGACAACGAATCTGCGAGCTCCACGCCGTCGAGCATGTCGCGATAGCGGGTGATAAGGACGCTCGCGCCGAAGGCGCCGTCCACATGCATCCACACATGCTGCTCGCGGCACACGCGGGCAATCTCACGCAGCGGATCGACCGATCCGGTGTTGGTGCTGCCCGCCGTGCCCACTACCGCGAACGGCACAAGGCCGGCAGCGCGGTCGGCCTCGATGGCTGCCTCGAGGGCGGCGACGTCCATGCGCCACGCATCGTCGCAGGGGATGGAGCGCACGTGGTCGCGCGCAATGCCGATAATGTGCAGGCCCTTGGCCACCGAGCTGTGCGTTTGCTCGGACACGTAGGCCACACCGCGGCCCCAATCCTCCTCCGCAAGCATCGCGTCGCGCGCGGCGGCGAGTGCGGTGAGGTTGGCCATCGAGCCGCCGGACACGAACAGGCCACCGGCGGTCTCTGCCGGGAAGCCCGCTTTGTCGGCGAACCACGAAAGCAGCGTGTCCTCCGCCACGCAGCCGGCGGGGTAGTTGGCGAAGCTTCCCGCATGGCGGTTGTAGCCTGCGGCGATGATATCGCCCAGCCACGAGATCGCCGTCGTGGGCCCGGGCACGAAGCCCAGGAAACGCGCGTGGTCGGCGTTATAGCCGTAGCCGATAACGTCGTGCTCCATCTCGGCCACCACGTCATCGAGCTCGCGTCCCTGCTGCGGAATGCCGCGGCTGCGGATGGCATCGAGCACCGATTCCGGCGCCTCGGCAATCACGGGGCCTTCGGACAGGTGACGGTTGCGCGCGAACAGCTCGCACACAAAGCGCACGGCTGCGAGTTCGACATCGGGCTCGGTCGCGGTTCCCTTGGCATACATGGCGGGCTTCCTTTCGTTCGGGGTGCTGCTGGAACCCATCATGCCGCGGCAAAAGTCATTTGTACAATTCATAGATATGAAGTATCGTTCAATAGAATTGATAATAGGTGCGTATCCGAGTGCCCAGTCATGCTTCTGGGTTGTTGGAAGGCGGGGCTCAGCCAGAGCTCTCGCCTCAGCGTCAGGTTTCCATCCTGTTGTTGCAGGTTTTTGCGACTTGTCGATTCCTGATTTTGGACTCCGGGAGAACCGTCATGTTGCAGGCGGCCTTCGCGCTCGTTTTCCCAGGTTTTTAAGTTTCTGCGCACGGGGAAATGTGCCGGTTAGTCGGAGTTCGGTTATGAGGGGTCTACAAGTCGCAAAAACCTGCAGCAATGGGGCGAGAGCTTGCCGCACCCGGCATACCCGAGGCCCGCACGGCCGCGCGCTCGGGCGAAGCTGTGTAGAAAGGAGCACTCCCCGCCATGGAGCTCAGACAAATCGAAACGTTTCTGCGCATCGCGGAGCTGGGAAGTTTTTCGCGCGCAGCGGAAAAGCTCGGCTATTCGCAGTCCGCGGTGACCATGCAGATGAAGCAGCTTGAACGCGAGCTGGGCGTGCGGCTCATCGATCGCATCCCGCGCGGGGCGCAGCTTACCGACCAGGGCCGTGCCTTCGCGTTCTACGCGCGCGAGCTCATGGCGGTGTCGCAGCGCGCCGTGGCTGCGGCGCGCATCGACGAGGGCGACGAGAAAGGCATGATCGGTAGCCTGCGCATCGGCGGCGTCGAATCCGTATCGACCGCTATCCTGCCCGAGCTGCTCGTGCGCTTCCACGACCAGCACCCGCACGTGGAGCTCGTGGTGCGCACGGCGCGCGCAGAGGCGCTCATCGAGGATATGCGCGACAACCGCCTTGACCTCTTCGTGACCATGGATCGCCAGATGAGCGTGCGCGGCCTCGCGCGAACGCTGCTGCGCGCAGAAGACCTGGTCTTCGTCGCCTCGCCGGCGCTCGACGGTCTGCCGGGCACCGTCAGCCTCGACATCCTCTCCAGCCTGCCGCTTGTGCTCACAGAGCGTGGCGAAAGCTATCGGCGCGAACTGGAACTTTTGCTGGCAGAGCGCGACGAGCAGCTGCACCCCGTGGTGGAGACGGGCAACACCGAGACCCTCGTGCACCTCGCGGAGCGCGGCGTGGGCATCGCGTACCTGCCGCGCTTCTCGGTGGCCGCCGCGCTGGCCGCCGGCGCACTCATCGAGCTTCCCACCGACATCGCACAGCCGCCCATGTGGACGCAGCTGTTCATCCACAAGGACAAACTCATGACGCCGCCGCTCGACGCGTTTATCCGCCTTGTCATCGAGGAGATGGGCGCGGTGGCGTAGGCGGACTCATCGACGCACAAGCCCGACCATTCTACCTGTGTAGAACACCGGGAGAACACGGGCGCAAACCGCCGCGGCAGGACAATACAGGGCAGAAGCAACAGGGGAATGGAGCAGCAATGGGGAAGGGAACCTCCGCGAGCAACGTCGACAAGATCCGTGCGGCCAAGGAAGCGGAAGCGGCGAAGGCGCGGCAGCGGTCGGTAGACAACGACATCCTGTTCTCGCTGCCGCTCACCAAGGCGATGCTCGCCGCCCTCGCACTTGCCATCGTGCTGTACGTGCTGTCCTACTTCGGCGAGGCCCTGGGCGTCGAAGCGCTCCAAAGCTACGGGCATGTGGCGAGCTACGCGCTGTTCGCCGTGACATTTTTCCTGTTGGTGGTGGCGCGCGTGCAGGCAAAGCGCCTCACGCAGCAGCGCCGTGCAGAGCAGCAGAAGGTCGCGGCGCCCAAGCCCCAGGCTTCCAAAAAGAAGAAGCGCCGCAAGTAAACGCCCTGCTGGACGCCATCGCTACCCCCGCGAAGACGGCAGATTATCCGCGAGAGACGCAATCCTCCCGCGTGCCATAATGGCTACGTTTTGGCACCGCGCAATCGGGAGGAAGCATGCCTACAACCTTTACCGTCGATGGGGGCAGCACGTGCCTCGTCCGCATGGCAACCGCCGAGGATGCCCCGGCGGTGCATCGCTTGGTGTGCGAGCTCGAGCAGCAGACGTTCGACTACGACACCTTCCGCGAGCGCTTTATATCTCAGCTGGAAAACCCCGCCATGCACTGCTTCATCCTGGAGCTCGACGGCACGCCGGCGGGCTACCTCAACATGCGCATCGACCGCCATCTGCACCACGCGTACCCGACGGCGGAGATCATCGAGTTCATCGTCGACGATACGACGCGCGGCAAGGGCATCGGCGCCAAGATGTTCGCCTGCGCGCGCGACCTGGCCGTCGAGCAGGGCTGCGAGCTTATCGAACTTGCATCCAAGCTCACGCGCGTCGACGCGCATCGCTTCTACGAGCGCCAGGGCATGACCAAGACCCATGCGCACCTCACCATTCCGCTGCCGTAGGAAAAACGCAGCTCAGGCAACAAGAACGCGCCCGCCTGGATTCGGATTCCAAGCGGGCGCGTCTCGTAGCACATGCCTGCGGAAAGCGCTGTCTTATGCGGCGTCGACCTCCAGCGCATCGGGCGCATCGGCGATGACCTCGAGCTCCGCGGTGCCCGGCTGGCCGGTCACAAAGCGCACCACGCGGTCGAGCTGCACCAAGATCCAACTCAGCGGGTCGGGCGCCTCGACGTTCTCGGCGCTCACGAGCTCCACGGATGCCAGCTCCTTGCCGTCCTGCGAAAGCGTGAGGGTGCCCACGCTCTGTCCCTCTGTGACGTCGCCGGTGATCGTCTGCAGCTCAACGTCCTGCTCGACTTCGCCTGCCAGGCTAAACAAAACCACGGTCGAGCCGGTATCGGTGGTGGTGACGTCCACGGATTTGTCCGTCCAGTCCGCATGGGGCGCACGGGCGATCAGCGGCTCGCCATCGGGCGTCGTCTGCTTGGTGTTGACCACGGGGTAGTCCACCGTGTGGTTGTAGTACCAATCCGCGAGCGCCATCGACTCCGCCAGGCGCTGCTCGTCCTCCTCGCAGCCCAGCACGATGGAGTAGATCTCGCCGCCCGGTTCGCGCGAGAATACGCCCGCAAAGCAGCTGAGCGCCTCGTAGGTGCTGCCCGTTTTGCCGCCGATGTTGCCGCCTTGGCCCAAAATGGTGTTATAGCGACGCATGGTGATGTCGCGCTGCTTGCCGTCGGCCCCGGTGACGGTGATCACGTTGTTGTCGCTCGAGTCGATTTGCCGGAACGTCTCGTTTTTCATGGCGTACGCCAGCATGGTTGCCACGTCGTGCGCAGAGGAGTGCATATCGCCCTCCCAGCCGTCGAAATCCAGGCCGTGCGGGTTGGTGAACTTCGTGCTGGCCATGCCGATCTCGGCCGCCTTGTCGTTCATGGCCTGCACGAAGGTGCCCCACGGGTCGGTGCTCGCGGGGTCGATCTTGGCGCCCACGGTGGTGGCGATGGCCATGGCGGCGTCGTTGCCCGAGGGGATGAGCAGCGCGCGCAGGGCTGCCTCCATGGTGAGCGTGTCGCCCTCCTTCAGGTTCGCCGACGACTGGCCCACGGTCGCCGCGGCGTGGTCGACCGTGACCATGTCATCCAGGCTCGCGTTCTCGATAGCGAGGATGGCGGTCATGACCTTGGTGATCGAGGCGATCTTCACCTGCGCATCGGCCTCGCGCTCAAAGTACACGGTGCCGTCCGCGCTCATGACGATGGCGTTGCGCGCCTCGATGTTCGGGCGGTCGTTGGCGGCATCCTGGCGCTCCGATTCAGGTTCGCCCAGGATGATGTCGGTATCGGGCTGCGATGCGCCGGCGGCAAGCGGCTGGAACGCCAAGCTCGCGGCAAGTACGACGCCGGCAAGCGTCGCCAAGGCGCGGCGCGGTAAGAATCGGAAGGAAGGCATGCAGATATCCGTCGCTTTCGTCTAGCGGGGTCAGTTGTTGGGTAAAACGCCATGTCGCGGGCGCTCCTAGCAAGTATACATGCGTGTGTGGACAGGTTTTGTACGCACCGCGACCATTCTGCGCCGTAAACCGGCCTGTCGCGCATGTTTCGCACGCATACTGCGGCAACGTGGTGCTCCGGTGGGGCTTCCCTTAATGTTCCCTGAATTCCACTTATGGTTGCATGGCGTCCCGGGCACCGTGGGCATAATGGGGGCGTGTCGGAAAGGAGAACAGGTGGATACGCATATCCTGATCGTTGACGACGAAAAAGCCATTACGGACCTCGTGGGTATCTATTTGCGCAACGAGGGTTACAACGTCACGCTTGCCTACACCGGCGCCGAAGCCGCCAAGGCGATTCTCGAGCACGACTTCGACCTGGCCGTGCTCGATATCATGCTGCCCGATATCGACGGGTTTGAACTTCTGCGCACCATTCGCGCCGATCACACCTATCCGGTGATCATGCTCACCGCCAAGGGCTCGCAAAACGACAAGATCGAGGGGCTTTCGCTCGGGGCCGATGACTACGTGGTCAAGCCCTTCCGCCCGCTGGAGCTCGTCGCGCGCTGCAAGGCGCAGCTGCGCCGTTACACCAGCTACGGCAGCCGTGCGCCGGAGGAGGAGACCTCGGTGCTCACGGTGGACGGCCTGGTGATCAACAAAGACGCCCGCACCGTCATGGTGGACGAGCGCCCCGTGCGCTGCACGCCGCTCGAGTACTCGATTTTGCTGTATCTGGTGGAAAACCGCGGCCGCGTGGTGTCGGTCGAGGAGCTGTTCCGCGCCGTGTGGGGCGAGGAGTACATGGCGAGCTCGTCAAACACCGTCATGGTCCACATCCGCCACCTGCGCGAAAAGATCGGCGACGACGCCCAGAACCCGCGCTTCATCCGGAATATCTGGGGCGTAGGCTATACCATCGAAGGGTAGGCCACTCGGGCGCTTGGCGCGCCCGGTCGGACACGGTACGCGAAGGCAGGAAGGCAGGCGAGCATGGCGTTCATGGATAGGGGACCGCGCGAGAAAAAGCCGCAGCATGCGCCGGTGAACCCTGCAACCGGCGCGCCCAACGTGGCCGGCGGCACGGCGTGGAACCCCGTGCCCAGTGGGAGCGACGCGGCACCGTCCCGTGCCGCCGCGCCCGCGAACCCGCGCGCCGCCGTCGGCTTCGCCTCGGCATCCGCGCAGGTGGAGGCCAACGAGCCGCGCGCTTCCCATTGGGACGCGGAGGGAGGCGATCTTCAGCATATCGTTCCGTTCGCCGACCGCGTGATG
>CALULJ010000021.1 GCA_944321445.1 uncultured Collinsella sp. | reverse complement strand
TGGCTCTTCGAGCAGCGCGAGAAGATCAACGAGCACGAGATCGAGAAGACCGGAGAGAAGATCCGCTCCATGTTCAGCTGGATCAAAAAGTAACGTGGCACATCCAAAGGCCTGATCAAGCAAGCGCCCGGCATCCCCCCAAGGAAGCCGGGCGCTTTCGTGTCTGCAAATGACGAATGGGCTTGGTGCGAACCTAGAAGAACGACCGGATGCACTCCAAAACGGCGCGCATGGTTTCGGAATCCGAATCGAGGTGGTCGATAACCCGAGCTTCGCGTGCAATCACATCGACTGCTCTTACCTGCTCGCAAACGATCCATCCATGTACCGCGATGCCTGTGGGCAATTCCAAATGAAGCGGATACCGATTATCGCTGCTCGTAACAGGGCACACGATAGTCATAGATGAGCTCATATTGAAATAATCGCTACTTACCACGACTGCGGGTCGCCTGTATGCGGGCTCGTGACCAGTTGGATTTAACCCGAAATCGATATATTCGATAATGTCCCCCTGTGCAAGAGCCATTGCTACCACACCTCTTTTCCAACGGGCGGTCCCCAATAGTCAACATGCTCAGGACCCGGTCCGTCATAGCCTTCGAGCAGGGCCTGGATGGTATAGGACTTGGCAGGTCGGGCGCGCAGCTCGCCGTCGATTACTTCGAGCTCGAGCTTGTCGCCCACGTCGAGCTGCATCTTTTCGCAAATGCTCTTGGGCAGGATGATCCCTTGGCTGTTGCCCCACTTCGTCAACGTCGATGTCGGCATGAAGAGCCTCCTTGGTGCTTCGCATAGCATGTATATACGAAGTATAGCCCCTGATCCTGACATCTGCCAGCACCTCCCATCGTGAGCTCTAGGCATTGTGCACGACGCCGTCTACGCCGCACGAGTCGCCAACACAGGCTCGCGCGCCGCAGCGACACCTTCCTCGCCCTCAGAAGATGCTGCCCGAGCTTTGCATGCCGCCTCCGCCAAGCAGGCTTCGTGGTACGCGCGGGGTGTCCACCCGTTGAGGTGCCAGCTGGGCAGTGCGCCCTCCAGCGCCACAAGCAGCTCAAGCAGCTCCTGCGAATCAAACGTATGGGAAAAGAGTCCGCATCTGCGCGCGACGGCAACCAGATTGCACGGACTTGGCGAGTCTTCGCGACTGCCAATGAGCCGCATCACAAGGGAGTCGGCATACTCGTAGTCGTTCTTGCCATTGGGAACGTGCCCATCGAGCCACGCGCGCACGGCCTTCGCCTCTGGAAGGCTGCGCTCCCATTGGTACACATCCACGCGCGCAAGCGCCTTATCGATCGGCCCGCGCTTTTTCAACAGCCCGTGCCTGCGCATGCCCAGCAGCTCCCGAACGTACGCATCGCGCGCGGCGAACTCCGCTGTGCAATACGCCTCGATGTCCTGGGCGGGCGGCTCCGCATCTGCCCACGGCATGTGCGCCACATACGGGATCTCCGCGTGCCACTTCAAGCGCTCCTCGGCTATGCACTTCACCCGGAACGCGGCAAGCGATACATCCAGCACATAGCCCGTCTCCGATGGCGTGGCATGCGGCCAACATGCGGAATCAGGCTGATAATACGTGTACCTGCTGGTACGGTGAGAGGCCCCCTGAAGCTCGTGCAAGATCTCCTCCATGCTCGGCGCGAACCCGAACAGCTCCTTACAGCACGGCACGATCTCTGCCACCGGGACAACGCCGCAAAACTCCTTGAGCACAGCGATGGCGCGTGGAAGCTGCCAGCGACGATTGCGCATGCGATCGATGTTGCGGAAGTCGATTGCGAGCGCAGCGACCCGAACCTCCTCGGGCATGAGGGCATGATAGGTATCGTCGCAATAGAATAGCCAGGTGAACGGCTCGAGCGGTTTGAAATCCTTTATGCGCACCGTATCGTCTGGCGCGAAGGTAAACGTCCACCCCGGCTTATTGAGCAGCAGGCGAAACCCCGCGTACTCCGCGTCTTCGCACTGAACGAGCCGCTGCTCGATTGCCTGGGACAAGCGATCGATCTCCGAGGCGACGCGCTCGATCACCTGCTGCTTGCGCAGCGCTGCCGCCCCCTTCACGCCCATGCTTGTCAGCAGTCGCACGCTCACATCTTTGGTTTGCTTGCTGAGAAGATCCACAAGGCCGCCGCTGGGAACCGACGAGACGCGATGCACGCCTACCGGTATGGAGTATGCGTATTTGAGTTCTCCATACGCATCGCCTTCGCATGAGCTGCGATGCCGATTCTTGTACTCCCTCATGGCCCGGTGTCGTTCCTCTTCGGACAGGCCCGCAAGCTTCCCGCGATGAACCCCAACGGGAAGACTGGAATCTCGGCGGTACCCGTAACCTTGCCCTGTGCGCTCATACATATCAGAATACATCCGATACCCCTTTCTGATAGCGTGACACGCGCCCTTCGCGCGCGTTATCTAGGTGTACCGAACGCATCAAACAGCGAACCCGCAGATGGCTACCGCAGGCCGACAAGCAGCATGGGGTGCCCCAACATGAATCCAACTTATGCAGATAGATGGCTATGGAGAGGGCATCGGAGCAAGCTCTTCGGCAAAGGAGGCGGTGCTCAGTCTTCGCACAAACCGCATGAATGAGCGCATCCGACAAGGGTCGATGCCCAGAATTCGACAAATACTCGCACGATAACGAACCGGGCACGCCATGCACAATGCCGGCCTGCCCCTTGAAAAAGTCGGGACTTTGGGCGGATTTTTCTACCCGGGTCTGTAAACTCGCCATTTCTACCTGCGAAAACAGCAGATCAGAACGTCGCTTGTATGGACACGAGGCTAAAAATCCGCCCAAAGTCCCGACCTTTTGCAAGCGGCATAAGAAAACAGGGGCCCGCAGCGCCCAGCCAGCGCTACGAGCCCCTGCCAAAGCCGTGTACCCAGCACCTACACCACGGTGACGCGGCCGCGGTTGCCCACGATGCCCTTCACCTCGGCGAGCAGCGGAATCGACCGCGCGTTCACCCTCGTAGGGATCTCGGCGCGCATGGTCTGACCGTCGCCCTGCTCGATGAAGAGCTCAACGCGGTCGCCGCCGGGATTCGTGGCCAGCACAGTTGCCAAACGGGCCATGTTGCCCTGGCTAAAGCGCGAACTCGGCACCATGATCTCGAAGACCTTCGGACGGTTGTTTTCCTCCGAAAGCTCGAGCGGCAAGATCTCCTGAGCGATGATCTGGTCGCCGCGGTCGGAGCGCTCCAGCTTGCCGCGCACGCGAATGAACGCGTCGGACAGCACCGCACCCGTCTCGGGGTCGGTCTCACCGTACAGGTAGCCCTCGCACTCCTTGTAGGTCTTGGGGAAGACCACCACCGTGGCCTCCCCTTCCATGTCCTCCATGCGCACGATGGCCATGGGGTCGCCGTTTTTTGTCACGCGCTTCGAAACCTCTGCCACCATGCCGGCGAACCAGAACGGCTTGCCCTCGGGAATCTCCTGGTTGATGGTGCCCTCACCCGCCGGGTTAGCGATCTCGAAGCCCGTGTCGATCTGCGACAGCGAGTACTCGCGCGCTTTGGCGAGCGCGTACTCGAACGGACGCAGCGGGTGGTCGGATACGTAGATGCCCAACACGTCGCGCTCGGCGGAAAGCTTCATGTGGCGGTCCCACTCCTGGCCGTCCGGCTCGGGAATCACGACCTCGAAGCCCGACCCCGCCACGTCGCCGAACACGTCGAACAGCGACGTCTGGCCCGCAGCGCGGTCCTTTTGGCGCTTGGCCGCGGCATCGATGATGTTCTCCGGGTTGTTCTTGTCCACGAAGCTCATGAGCTGACGGCGCGGATACCCGGTGGAGTCGAAGGCGCCTGCCTTGATGAGCGCCTCGATCACGCGGCGGTTCGCCTGGGAACCGTCCACGCGGTCCACGAAGTCGTGCAGGTTCTTGAAGGCGCCGCCGCGCTCGCGCTCGGCGATTATCGCGTCGGCAACGCCCTCGCCCACGCCGCGGATGCCGGCCAAACCGAAGCGCACGCCCTCGGCCGTCGCCGTGAACTCGCGACCCGACTCGTTCACGTCAGGCGGCAGCACGGGAATGCCGTCGTGGCGACACGCGGACACGTAGTGCACGATCTTCTCGGTCTTGCCCGTGTAAGAGGTCAGCACGGCCGCCATGTACTCGTGCGGGTAGTGCGCCTTCAGCCACGCGGTCTGCATGACCAGGATGGCGTAGCCGGCGGAATGCGACTTGTTGAATGCGTAGGACGCGAATTCCAGAACGTCGTCCCAGATCTTCTGCGCCGTCTCGCGCTTGTAGCCGTTTTTCTCTGCGCCGTTCATCCAGTGGTCGTAGATGGTCTCGTCCTCGCCGTCCGACCAGTTGAAGACCTGCTCGGTGAGCATCTTGATCTTCTTTTTTGCCACGGGCTTGCGGATGCGCGAGTCGGACTCGCCCTTGGAAAAGCCGCACATCTCGACCGAGATGAGCATAACCTGCTCCTGGTAGACCATGGTGCCGTAGGTCTCACCCAAAATGTCGTCCAAGCGCGGATCGTAGGAGACGGCGGGCTCTTTGCCGTTCATGCGATTGATGTAGGAAGACACCATGCCGGCACCGAGCGGGCCCGGGCGGTAAAGGGCGATCAGAGCGACCACGTGCTTGTACTCGGTGGGCTTCATGTTCTTGATGGTCGCCGTCATGCCTGCGGACTCGATCTGGAACACGCCCGCCGTGTGGCCGGCCTGCATCAGCTTGAAAATCTCCGGGTCATCGAACGGAATGGCGTCCACGTCGATGTCGATGCCGAAGTTCTTCTTGATGTTGGCCTTCGCCTTGGAGATGACCGTGAGGGTGCGCAGGCCCAGGAAGTCCATCTTGAGCAGGCCCATGTCCGCCACGGTATGGCCTTCGTACTGGGTGATCTCGACGCCGCCCTTGGTGTCGAGCTTCGTGGGCACGTGCTCGTTTACCGGGTCGCGGCAGATGAGGACGGCACAGGCGTGCACGCCCTCGCCGCGTGTGAGGCCCTCGATAGCAAGCGCCGAATCGATGATGCGACGAGCATCGTCGTCCTTTTGGTAGGCCTCGGCAAAATCCGGGTTGTACAGGTCCTCTTTGCCCTCCACGCGCGTGAGCACCTGCTTGAGCTTCACGGAGGGGTCGGACGAGATCATCTTCGACAGGCGCTGGCCCATGTAGACCGGGTAGTCGAGCACGCGCGCGGCGTCGTTGATGGCCTGCTTGGCCTTGATGGTCGAGTACGTGATGACGTGGGTGACCTTCTCGGGACCGTAGAGCTGACGAACGTGCTCCACGACCTCGAGGCGACGCTCATCGTCGAAGTCCATGTCGATATCGGGCATCTCCGAGCGTTCCGGGGACAGGAACCTCTCGAACATGAGGCCGTTCGACAGCGGGTCGAAGGTGGTGATGTCCATGGCGTAGGCGACGAGCGCGCCGGCGGCCGAGCCACGGCCCGGTCCGACGCCGATGCCGTTTTGCTTGGCCCAGCGCACGTATTCGGCGACGATGAGGAAGTACGCGGCGAATCCCTTGTCGCAGATGACTTTGTACTCGAACTCAAAGCGCTCCAGAATGGAGTTGCCGTCGATCTCGCGCGTGCGCCAGTCAGGGCCGTAGCGCTTGGCCAAGCCCTCCTCGCACTCGCGGCGGAACTGGCTCTCGTGCGTCTCGCCGGGATCGAGCAGCGGGTAGTTGGGCAGGATGATGCTGTCCCAGTCGAGCTCGACGTTGCACTTCTCGGCGATCTCGAGCGTGTTGTCGCAGGCTTCCGGGCAATACGGGAAGAGCGCGCGCATCTCCTCCTCGGTCTTCATGTAGAACTCCGACCCCTGCATGCGCATGCGGTTGGGATCGTCGACCTTGGAGTTCATGCCGATGCACATCATGATGTCCTGCACCGGCGCGTCATCGCGCGTGAGGTAGTGGAAGTCGTTGGTGGCGATGACCTTGACGCCCACCTGCTTGGCGATATCGATGAGCTGGCGGTCGAGCTGCTCGTCGGTGAGGCCGGAATCGGTCGTGATGCCGTGCTCCTGGATCTCGATGTAGAAGTTGCCGGGCTCAAAGAGGTCGCGGAAGGTCTCTGCCCAGTGCACGGCCTGGTCGAACTCGCCGCGGTCGATGCACTTGGGGATGATGCCCGCGATGCACGCAGAGCTGGCGATGAGGCCCTCGCGGTGGCGACGCAGGTTGTCGAGCGTCACGCGCGGCTTGTAATAGAAGCCCTGCACGGCCGCCTCGGAGACCGTCTGCATGAGGTTGATGTAGCCCGCATCGTTTTGCGCGAAGAGCACCATGTGGTAGAGCTCGGGCTTGCGGTCGCGCGCGAGCGTGTCATCCGGGGTGAAGTACACCTCGCAGCCGAAGATCGGCTTGATGACGAGCGGCGGCTTGGTGGCGTCCAGGTTGCCGGAGCGCTCCCACTCCTCCATATCCTTTTGGAACTGCGCGTAACCGCGCGGGTTCTTCTCGGGATCGGGCTCCTCGAGCTCGTCGCGACGGCCTTTGGAAAGAAATGACTTGTCGTGGCTCCAGACCTTGTACTCGGGCGTGCCGTGGTTCACGGCGTCGCAGGCGAGTCCGAGCTCGGGGACGCCGTACATGTAACCGTGGTCGGTGATGGCCACGGCGGGCATGCCCAGCTCAACCGCGCGGTTGACCATATCTGAGATACGGGTGGCACCGTCGAGCATGGAATATTCGGTATGGTTGTGCAAGTGGACAAACGCCATAGCTGATGTGCTCCTCGCGATCACGTGGTGTGCGAGAAGCATTGTACCGCAGGGCGCAGACACGCCCCGGCGCCCGCCGCGCAGTCGCGGAAGCCCCACAGCGGCGCACTGGCGCCTGTGGGGACGGGGGTGGGAGGCGCCACTTTGGCCTCTCTGTGGACAGGTTGCGCGCGGAGGCCGCGCTACTCGATGTAGACGAGCTCGTCCATGTCGTCGATGGGCCACATGGGACGGAAGATGCGTTTGAAGGGAATGTGCTCGGAGCGCTGAATGGTCGGGCCGTCGGTGAGCGCCATCACATGAAACGCTGTCTCAGGGATGAGATAGGTGTCCAGGTAGCCCATCTTCACCACGACGATATCGTAGTCGTGGAAGTCCACGCCGGCGGCGGCGAACTGCTCCATGGTGCCGTATTGGACGTTGCGCGGCATGACGAGCACATCGATGTCTGTGGCGTCGATGCGCACGATGTAGCTGGCACCGACGGTGTGCAGCTGTCCGCCGGAAGCCATGGCCGCCTGGCCCACCACCGAAAGCGTGCCCGCAACGGGCACCGCGGCGGAGACCTCGTCCTCGTTCACGCCAAGGTCGAACTCCACATGCTCGCCCACCGACACGCCCGCCAAGTGCTCGCAGGCAGCCGGGTCGTTCACGCCCGCCACGAGCACGCGCTTGCCGTGCAAATCTGCTGCAAGCAGCTCGCGCAGCATGATGGTCCCGTAGCCGGCTCCGCCCGCTCCGCAGTTGTCGCCCGAATCGGTGATGACGGCGGTCTTGCCCGGGTAGGCAACGGCGCGCGCCACCGATACGTCGGGCTCGTCGTAGTTGCCCGTGAAGCGGAACTCCTCGCGGTGTTCCCACGCATAGGCCGCGATGCGGTCCGCTACCTGCTCGCAGTGCGCGGCATCGGCGGGATCGTTAGGCACCACGACCACCGCAGCGCCCAGCTTGTCATCATCATGGCGGATATAGCCCACGTGATACGAGTCGGAAAACACGCGCGGGTCGGCTTCCGCCTCGTCGAGCATGCGATTGATAGTCCGCATGGGCTCTTCCGCCGACACACTGCGCTCGCCGCCCACCATGATGGGAAGCTTGCGCATTACAGGACGCATGGGCCGGCGGCGACACAGGAGGTCGACGAGTTTTTCTGCCACAAGTCGCTCGGTCTCGATGGTGTCGATGTGCGGGCTCTCGCGATAGCAGCGCACGATGTTCGTGCGGTACACAAGGTCGCCGGTCACGTTGCCATGCGGGTCCATGACGAGCGCGATGGGCATGTGCGCGCCCACGATCTCGCGCGTGCGGCGGACCAGCCAATGCTCGGCAGAGACTCCATCGAGGCCACGTATGCCGCTTGCGCCATGGAGCTGCAGATAGATACCGTCGATTTCGCTCAGATGCTCGCGCAGGGCACTGAGCATCTTGTCGGCGATGAAATCGAACGCCGCGCGCTCGATCATGCCGCTCGGGCTCAGGCCCGCGAAAATCGGAGGGACAATGTCCATGCCCGCGCCCTCGAAGATGTCGCGGATGTTCATGGCGTCGATGCACTCGTCGCCATAGAGCAGCAGGAAATCGTCGAGTGTCGCATCGCGCGACACGTGTTCGTTGCACTCGGAGGTCATATGGGCGACGAAAACCTTCATGGCGGCACCTTCCCACGGAACACGGCGATTGCTTATTCCATAGTGCAACGAGCGGGACGCATAACTCGTCCCGACTTCCTGCCGCATGCCCGGCGGTGCGGTGCCTCGCATCATATGAAACGATGCGAAGCACCGGGGAAGCCTGTCCCAAAAGAGGCCGTTTTGTCCTCTCCCACCCCCGTCCCCAGAGAGGACAAAATGTCCCCTACGACCCCCGTCCCCAGAGAGGACAGTTAGAGGGTGTAGGTGACGGTTTGGGGCTCGTGGGGATTGACGGAATCGGGGATCTCTACGCGGACGAATATGAGGGTGACGTGCGCGAAGCCCGCCTTGTGGAGGACGTCGGCATAGACGCGCGCTTGAAGGGCATGCTTCTCTTGAAGCTGCTCGGGCGTCTCATGCGGACTGCCACCCGTTTTGTAGTCGATGACGAGCGCACAGCCCGGACGAGACGAATCGGTCGCAAGTGCGTCGATACAGCCCTCGGCATAGCGGCCGAAGCGCTCGCGCACCTCGACATCATCGAGGCCCAGTGAGAAGAACGGCACTTCCGCGCGGACCTGTTGCCACGATTGCAGCTCGGTGCGAACGGCAGATCCCTCCCAGCGCACGAGCGCGGCCTTGAGCCGCTCGCGTTGCGCGGGGGTCACATCCCAGTACCGCACAAGCGCATCGATGCGCGCCGCGGGCACCGAAGGGGCGCCCGTCTCGATGAGCCACTGGGCGGCCGCGTGAAAGGCGGAGCCGAGCGCCGTGGGATCACCGTCACCTGTAGTGCGATCTCCGTCGGAGGCACGCTCGCCATCGACCGCCTCCCCCTGCTGAGCCCCGTCTGCTGTCACGACCTCATAGACCGCAGGCGCACTCGGAGCCGGCTCGGCAGCGGACCCGGGAACCGACTCGGGCGGCAGCGCCGCTGCGCTCACGGCATCGGCGGCATCGTCCGGGCGCGCGCCCAGATCCATCCCACGGTCCTCGGGCTCTGCATGCAGCGCCGTGGAAAGCGAGGTGTAGCTGTATGACGCGCGCGGCTCGCGCTCGCCGGGCATCACGCAAAACGCCGGCGCGGCAGGGTACACAAGCGTGAACGAATCGGGAAGATCGCCGGCAGGCCCGTCTGCAGCGACATCCGAGGAAACGCCCTCCGCACCGCTTTCGGCCTCAACGGGCCCGCCTTCGCCCGCCGCGACCAGACGCCCCCCGGCATCCAACGCCGCATTCGCCGCGTAGCTCTCGCCGCGGTACATGAAGTCACGCAGGGCGATAAGCTCGAAGTCGCCCGGGCGCGCATTGTCGAACACGAGGCGATCGACATCCAAGTTGGCGCCCTCACCCGGCACGATGCGCTCGAGCACCGAACCCGTGAGGTCAAGCTTCTCGTCGAACTTGAGCTCGGGCACCTTGCCTGTGCCCACGCGACCGTCCATGGCAAGAATCAGCAGCTCGCGGGCGCGCGTCATGGCTACGTACAGCAGGCGGGCACGCTCCTCGAGCTCGCGGGCGCTATCCTCCTCGCGCATGGATACGAACGCCTCGGCCGCGGAGCCCGTCGCGCACACATCGTCGAACGCCTCGGGGACGAGCCACTTGCCGAATAGGTCGCGGAAACGCGCCTCGACCTTCACCTCGGGAACCATGGTGCCGTCAGCGAGCATCGCGCTCGGAAAGCGCGCGGGAAGCGCGACGGCCTCCACCTGTCCCGGGGCGCGCCGCGTCTGCAGGCGCGCGCCGTTGCGCTTGACGCCGAAACACTCCGCCACGGCGACCACGGGAAATTCCAAGCCCTTCGACGCGTGCACCGTCATGATGCGCACCGCAGAACCGCCCTCTTCGTTCAACGCGCCCGGCGCCTGCTTGCCGGCGAGCGCCGTCTCGAACGCGCGCACCGTGCAGCGCGGCGAGCGACCCGTTCGCGCTTCCGCCTCGCTCAGCATATCCAGGGCCTTCAACACATTCGCCGCGACGGCGCGCCCCTCGGGTCCGCGCGCGGCCAAGCGCACGAGCCAACCGGATTCGCGCACCACATCGCGGGCGATGGTGGCAAACGAATCGCGTCCCACGCGAGCAAACGCCGCGCGCAGCACCTCGCGCGCACGGGTGAGCAGCGGAAGCTCTTCCATGCCGGGAGCGTCCTCATCGCTCATGATGCCCGCGTCGGCATTGCGCCGGCGCGTCTCACCCGTCTGGGCGTCATAGGTGGTCGAAAGTGCCAAGAACTCCTCCACGCCGAGCGCGAACAGGGGCGACGCCAACAGCGGCACCAACCCGTTCGCCGTGTCGGCGGGGTTTGCGAGCGCACAGGCGAGCGCCCGGACGGCCCGCACCTCGGAGGTGGACGAGAACACGGATCCACCCGCGATCACGCAATCGAGCCCCTCAGCCCGCATGGCGTCGGCGTAGACTCCCGAATGCGTCATCGCGCCCAGTAGCAGCACCATGTCGCCCACCGGCTGCCCGGCGTCCGCGAGCTCGCGGAAACGCCGCGCGATGGCCGCGGCGCGCGCGGCCGCGCGCTCATCGGACGTCCCGCCCGCAACCAGAATCGCCTGACGGCGCGACGCGTCCACCACCAGGCTGTCTTCCCGCTCGTCATGCGGTTCCAGATTGAGGAAACTCGGCATGAGGCCACCCTGCGCATCGTCGAAGATGCGCGCCACATATTCCAGAATCTCCGCATGGCTGCGGAAGTTTTTCACCAGGCGAACGATGCGCCCCGCAGAGCCGTCCGTCCCCCCTTTCGCCATGCCGTCCGCGATGGCACGCTCCTTGCGCCGGAAGACCTCGACCTCCGCGCCGCGGAACCGATAGATGGACTGCTGCGCGTCGCCCACCGTGCACAGGCGACGATCGCCGTCGGTAAGGTAGCCGATAAGGTCGACCTGCTGCTGGTCTGTATCCTGGAACTCGTCGATCATCACCAGGCGGAAGCGGTCGGCATACGCCGCGCGCATGGACGCATGGTCGCGAAACGCCTCATAGGTAAGGCGCAGCAGATCGTTATTGTCAAGCGCAGAAGCCGCCTGCTTCAAGGTGCGGTACTCCTGCTCGACGGCGCGCGCCAGCGCCATAAGGGCATCGAGCGCGTCTGCGCCGCGCGCAAGATAGGCGTTGATGAACGTGTCTGCCACGTCGGCGCGCAACAGCTCGATCTGCTCTTTGGGAAGCGCTTTGCTCGCGCGCGGGATAGAGCAGCTCATCATGCATGCCGCAAGATCTTCCGGCGTGCGCTCGCTCGCCTCGTAGGCCTCGATGGCGCATATGGCCTCGCGCCCGATCTCGGCCGCCTTGGGGCTTGCGTCCAAGCACGCCCGGTACGCATCCGCGAGCGCGCCCACATGGTCATCGCCGCGCGCGAGGAGCACGTCGTCCATGCCGTTCGGCAGGCTACAAGCGAGCTCCAGCAGCCGGCGGACAAACCCCTGCGCACTCGCCGACGCCTCGAAACCCGACGGTCCGGCCTCGGCCTTGAGCGGATACCACGAGAGCAGCGCCGCCAGGGCGTCAGGCGCGAGCGCAGGCTCCTCCCCCTGCTCGGCACGGGCGATCACGCGGTCTACCGCCTGCTCGATGAGCTCGTCGGCGTCCTCGATGATGGAAAACTCCGGATCGATGCCCAACTCGAGCGCATGCGCGCGCAGGATGCGCGAGCACATGCCGTGGATGGTGGAGATCCACGCGTCGTCGACGGTGAGTGCCTCGGCATCCATCCCCTCGGCAATCAGCGCCGCACGGACGCGCTCGCGGATCTCGGCCGCGGCGTCCTTGGTGAACGTGATGGCGAGCACCTGATCCAAGTGCTCGATGAAGGGACCGGATTCGGGGGACAGCGCCCACAGGATGCGCCGCGTGAGCGTGAAGGTCTTGCCCGATCCCGCGCCGGCAGAGACGAAGAGCGGCTGATCGAGCGTGGTGACGATCTCGCGCTGCTGGGGCATGAGGGTCGATAGATCCATGGCGCTTCTACGCCTCCCTTCGTTCGAATCCAAGCGGGTGGTTGTGATAACAGCTCGTGAGCGCATCGGGCGCCGCGGCGACATTGCCGCCGCGCAGCTCGTCCAGCCGCTCGGCGATTCCTGCCTCCACGCGATCGAGCAGTGCCTCGAAACTCATGGTTCCGCCCGACAGCGTCGCGGGGAACCCATCGCGCAGGCCGGGCACGCGGCCATCGCCCGGCTCCTCCTCCGCAAGCTCCGCTGACACGGCTCCGCGCATGGCCACGCGCCCTTTCGTGGAAAAGTAGAGGGCGCCGCGCACGTCGAGCCCCAACGAGCGCCGCAAAGCCTGCGCATAGATGAGCGACTGCGTGTGCTCGGGCAGCCAGTGCGGGTCGTCTGCCGCGACCTCGCCCGTCTTCTTGTTGGGCACCGTGGGATCTTTCAGCTTGAAGGGATTCGCGTCGGAGCGATGCTTGTAGTCGATCACCACGGCACGACCTTCTGCGTCCACATCGACGCGGTCGATGCGCCCGCCCAGCGGCCAGCCGGCATAGGTCACACCCAGTTCGTTGAACGAGTACTCCAGATATTCCGGGGCGAAGGGCGCCAGGGCATCGGCCTCGTAGCGCACCACGCGGCGCAGCTGGGGCAAGATGTCGTCCACCTGCTTCTCCTCCGTGGCGGAAAGCGGCACGAGCGCAGCGGAGCTCGCCGTCTTGCCGCGCGCGTGCTCGGCGCGCACTTCGGCGAACACGTCATCGAGCACCTGAAGCGAAGCGCCCAGGTTTTCCGGCGTAACGCGACGCATGCCCTGTTCGCGCAGGCGCTCGTGGAATCGATCCATGACGTCGTGGACAAAGTTGCCCTTCTCCATGTTGGTGAACCCCGCGTCGATGAGCGCCGGGCGCACGCGCGAGGATACGAACCAGCACAGCGGGCAGCCCGCATAGCTCTCGATCTGCGAGGCGGAGAACTGGCGCGGCTCGAGCGCGCCGTCCTCGGTGCGGCGCTTGAGCACCAGGTAGGACAGCGCATGCTCGCTCAGGCGCTGCGGCGGCAGACAGGCGACCGTCTCGGCGCGCGCTCCCTCCATGGCATACGGATCGAAATCGCGCGCGATATCGCCCTCGCCCACAGGCTCGGGCTTTGCGGCGTCGAAGGCTGTCTTGAGTTCGGTCCACGTCGCCGCCGGATACCGGTCTTTCGCCTGGCGATCGTGCGTCACCCGCGCGAGGACCGCGGGCCCTGCGGAGGCGGCGAGCGTACGGGCGACCTGATCGCGCAGGCGCGCGGCGGGCTCCAGCGTGAGCGTCGGGGCGCCGAGCTCCTGCGCGAGCGTGGCGCGCGGCCCCTCCTCGTGCGAAAGCGGATAGCTCGCCACATCGACATCCGCCAGGAACACGGCGGACACGGAAGCGGGCTCCAGCAGCGCCGCGTCCTCGAGCGTCATGAATCGGGCAAGAGCGGCGGCGGGGCAGTCGACGGCGCCTTCGTCCTCGTCGGTTTTCACGACACTCTCCACGCGCGCAGCGACGCACAAGCCGTCCAACACCGACGACGCAACCGCCTGGCTCACATCGAGCGCACGGGCCTCGTCGGCAAGCACCTCGAGCGCGCGCTCCGCCATAGCCCGCTCCGATGCCTTGCGGACGCGCCCGTCGGCGCTTCCGAAGGCGGACGCCGGCAGCTCCGTGACGGCGGCGAGCATCGACTTGAGGGCCGAGACCGGCCTCCCCTGCCATATGAACTGGAACACGTCGGCGCAAACCGCAGGCACGCGTCGATACGGATGGTCGGCAGGCAGCTTCTTGCGCGCCGCGTTCGCGCGCGACTGCACGCTCTGCAGCTCGCGCAGAACGCCCTGAACACCCAGCGCGCGCGAGCCGCGAACCTTCTTGTCGAACGCACGGGCAAACGTCGCGTCCGCGCCGGACACCGGGGCATACAGACAGTCGGTGAGCTCCGGTGCCGGCCACCACTCCGTCGCGCTGACCGCGCCCGCCTCAGACGCCTTCATGCGATCGGCCAAATCGTTCAGCGCGGCGAAGCTCTTGCCCACCCATGTTTGGGAGAAACGCACGAACCGCGTGGCCCGCGACGACACGCCGCGCGCCCCCAGATGCGGCGCCAACTCCTCGAACAGCTCAGCCGGCCGAGCGCTCGCGACCGCAACGGTCCGCGCTCCCGCCAACGGCGCCTGGGAAAGAAGCCCGACGATGCGGTCGGCATACGCGCGCGCCTTCGCATGCGGGCCCGCGACCTCGAAGAACTCGGGCACGGTCAAGCCGGGGGCATCCGGGGCGGACTCTTCCGCCTCCTCGGAGATTACCTCGCAGCCCTGTGCCGCAAACGCCGCGGAAAGCTCCTCTCCCCACGCCGCCTGCGACCCGCGCAGCAGCACGGTCACGCTCCCCTGCCGCGCCACGGCAGCAAGAAGGCGCAGCAGATATGCCGGAAGCGCCGTCGCGTCCCGAAGCGCCACGCTCCGCGTACAGGCGGGCGCAGCGTCGCGCACCGTGTCCGCCAGCAGCACCGCAGCTTGCGACGACTCGATGAGCCCGCGGGCACGCAGCGCCTCGTCGTAGGAAGCCAGAAGCGAGCGCACCACGGTCTCCGCCTTGCTCGCAGGCTCCGGGGCGGCGCCGTCGATTGCGAACGGGAGCAGTTCGCGCGCCATGGCGGCAAGCATGCGCACCGTGCCGGGGTTCGCCCGCAGGGGCAGCAGGTCCTCGTCCGTGCGCTCCGCCACCACGGACGCCATGAGCAGCTGGCGCTGCAGGTTCGCGCACATGTGACGACCGTCGCCCAACAGCTCCCACAGCGCCTCAATCCAAGCGGCCGGCGTGAGCACGTCGGCGCCGAGGCCGCAGCCGGCATCGGCTAGCACGCGGCGGCATGCATCGCGCTCCCCCTGTGAAGGAACGAGCAGCGTGCAGCGCCCGTACCGAGCGATTTCCCGGGCGATGGCGCTCACCTCGCCCGGGCCGGGCAGCGTCCCCGAAGCTGTCTTCACGATTCGAACCGACATGGCCCTCCCACGGTTTCGTTGTTTCGCTTCCCCTATCCTACACGCCAGCGCGGACAGAATCGCCGGGGCGGCGCGAGAAGCCACTCCGCAGTCCGACCCGCTCGCAACAAAATGCCCCGTGGACGATCATTCGTCCACGGGGCATATGCGCAGCGAAATGTGCAGGAACTCTATGCGCGGCCCTGCTCCTGATCTTCGAGCTTGATGAGGATGCGACGATAGCCACCGAACTCGCCGTTCAGTGCCTTCGAAACGCGGCTCACCGTGGTGGACGAGGCGCCGGTGCGGGCCTGGACCTCCACGTAAGGCTCGCCCTCATCGAGGTAGCGCGCCACCTGCAAGCGCTGGGCGAAATCGCAGATCTCGCGCGGGGTGCACAGATCGGTGAGGAACGCGCGCACGTCGTCCTCGTTCTCCAGCAGCAGGATGGAGCGAACGAGCTGATCGACGTCGCCGTGTTCAAACATCTTCTCGATATTCATAGCCACCGCCAAATTCACGTGCTGACCCATAGCGAAACGGCACGAGGCGCGATACGGACACAGCCCATGCGCCACCGCCTGAAGCAGTGTAACACACCATCACGCTAAAGTGCCACCGCACCGTTCAGCGGTGTCGCGCGGCTTCGGCTGCCACGGATTAGAACCAGCGCGGCAGGGTGGGCACGAGCGACAGTGCGTCAGCGATGCCCGAAGTCCAGCTCACCTGGTCATCACGGTCGATGATAACCGCCTCGATGCCGGGCACGCGTTCCGCAAAGGCAAGGCCCGCTTCCGCCCCCAACATAAGCACCGTGGTGGAATACCCGTCACAGTCGATTGAGCGCGCAGCGACGATGGTCGCCGACACCACATCGGTCTGCGCCGGCATGCCCGTCGCCGGGTCCAAAATGTGATGGTAGGTAATGCCGCCTTTCGTGAAGCTCCGCTCGTGCAGGCCGCTCGTGACCACCGATCCATCCGACAAGTCGATGATGGCGCGGTTGTGCGCAGGGTCGAAGGGGTTCACAACGCCGATTCTCCATGGGTCGCCCTCACGCCGATGCCCACGAGCGGGATCGGCAGGGCGTCCGCCGTGCACAAGGACATTGCCGCCCAGGTTGATGACAAAACGCATCACGCCATGGCGCTCGAACATACGTGCCAGATCATCGGCTATGTAGCCTTTCGCCACGCCGCCCAGATCCATGATGGTCTGCGGGTCATCGATTGCGAGCGTAGGCGCACCATCTTGCGCAGTACCCACGTGAACATGGTCGCTTCCCACGTGCGGCAGGGCGCGCGAGAGCGCAAGCGAGCCCGGCACGACGCCGACATGGAAATCCCACAGCGAGGTAACGGTGCCCATGGTGATGTCGAAAGCCCCGCGGCTGTGCGCGCAATAGGTCAAGGCGAGACGTGTGAGCTCGGCAGTTTCCGGCGCCACGGCAACGGGATTCGGCGCGGCAGCGTGCGCGCGGGCAATATCGGAATCCTCGCGCGTGCGCGACAGCGTCCGCTCGAAAAACAGGCAGCGCTCGCGGCAGGCGTCGAGCGCCTCATCGAGACGCGCCACCACGCATGGATCGTCCGGATCCTCCCCGTCTGCAGCGTATGCGTGCATGTGGACATCGGTGTTGAAGATGAAAAACGAGATGACCCGCGAGCCATCGACACCCGCGACCGGGGCGGCCGCGCACGGGTCCCCATAGGCATACGTCTGCTGCACGGCTCTCCTCTTCCTGTGGAAAAATCGTCCTCCCCATGATAGCCCCGCTTCGAAACGGGAACGAGGGGTAATGTCGGGCTGGCGCGAGATTCCGCGCGCACGGACCGCGTGCTCGCCCGCGCAACCTAGCACCCGCCTCGCGAGCGGCCGACCGAAAGGTATATCGACTCATGCGTTTTGTTCTCAATTGGCTCTTGACTTCCATCGCCATATCCATCGCGGCGTTTCTGGTACCCGGCATCGAGCCCTTCGGCCCGGCGGACCCCTGGATATGCTTCGCGTTCGTCGGCTTGTTCCTCGGATTCGTCAACTCGCTCGTCAAACCGCTGCTTACCGTGATATCGCTGCCCGTCACCATCCTTACGCTCGGCGTGTTCCAGCTTGTCATCAACAGCTTCATGCTCGAGCTTGCAAGCTGGCTGTCTGTGAACCTTTTGGGTGCAGGCGTTTCCATAAGCGGATTCGGCGCGGCGTTTTTCGGCGCCATCGTCGTAAGCATCATGTGCGCGATTTTGGGCGTCGCCACCAGCGACGCCTAGCGCCCCTTTGGATGTCCCCGTTGGGGACGGGGACATCGTGCGCGATGGCTTAGAGGCAGGCGGCTCCGTGCGGCGATTTGGCCAGATCGGCGATGGAGATGCCGTCAACGTACTCGCCGATCATCCTGTCGAGACTTTGCCACATGCCGATAGTCGTGCACTCCGCGGCGCGCTCGCAGCCGCCCTTGCCGCCCTCAAGGCACGAGACGGGAGCCAAGCTGCCTTCGGTAAGGCGCAGGATATCGCCGACGGAATAGGTCTCCGCGGGGCGTGTGAGACGGTACCCGCCGCCCTTGCCGCGCATCCCCGAGAGCATGTCGTTGCGAACCAGTACGGAAAGGATGTTCTCCAGGTACTTCTCGGACACTCCTTGGCGCGCGGCGATTTCCTTCAACGGAATGCGTCCGTCCGCCTGATGCTCAGCGAGGTCGACCATGACGCGCAACGCGTAGCGACCTTTCGTGGATACCAGCATGGCCATTCCCCCTTAACGAATGTCCGTTTTATCCAGAATACCAAAATCAAACTGGTGTGGACATGTAAATGGACCCATCCGGCACAAGGCGCGACGATGCATACGACACACGGAATATCGGGCGCGTTACGATTTCGCGATTCAAAATGCGAGCGATTGGGTAACGTTATTCCGAGTTCTATAATAGGTTTATTCGCTGCCCCACACGGAGGCGGCAACGCACGTTCGCCGAGGAGGCATCCATGGGCACCGTTTACACCTCGATCGACCAGCTGATCGGTCATACTCCCCTGCTCGAAGTCACCGCACTCGAGCGCGAGCTGAACCTGCAGGCACGCGTGCTGGTGAAACTCGAGTACTTCAACCCCGCGGGCTCGGTGAAAGACCGCGTCGCCAAGCGCATGCTGGACGAAGCCGAAGCTGCCGGGCGCATCAAGCCCCACAGCGGCAGCACCATTATCGAGCCTACGAGCGGTAACACCGGCGTTGGCCTTGCTTCGCTGGCTGCCGCCCGCGGCTACCGCCTTATCATCACCATGCCGGATTCCATGAGCCCCGAACGCCGCAAGCTCATGGAGGGCTACGGTGCAGAGGTCATCCTCACGCCGGGCGCACAGGGCATGGCAGGCGCCATCGCGCGCGCCGAGGAGCTTGCGGCCGAGATCCCCGGCAGCATCGTCGCCGGACAGTTCACCAACCCCGCGAACCCCGCCGCACACGAGGCGACAACCGGTCCGGAAATTTGGAACGATACGGACGGCACGGTCGACATCTTTGTTGCGGGAGCGGGCACGGGCGGCACCATCACCGGCGTCGGCCGCTACCTCAAGGTGCAAAACCCCGAGGTGCGCGTTGTCGCCGTGGAACCCGCGGGCTCTCCGGTTCTGTCGCAGGGGCATGCAGGTGCCCACGGCATCCAAGGCATCGGCGCGGGCTTTGTTCCCGACGTGCTCGACACGAGCGTGTATGACGAGGTCATACCGGTAGCGGACGAAGATGCGCTCGAGACGGCGCGCGTGCTCGCGCATCGTGAAGGCGTGCTGGTCGGCATCTCGTCGGGCGCGGCGCTCTGGGCGGCACTTGAGCTGGCAAAACGACCGGAAAACGAAGGCCGCACCATCGTCGCCCTGCTGCCGGACACAGGCGAGCGCTATCTGTCGACCGCCCTGTTCGAGGATTAACCCCATGCCGAAGCGCAAACGCGTCCTGGTCGCCATGAGCGGAGGCGTCGATTCCAGCGTCACCGCCTACCTGCTTACGCAGCAGGGCTATGACTGTGTGGGCGTCACCATGCTGCTGCACGACGGAGCAGATGCCGCGGGAACCGCCGGCGCGTGCGGGTCGTCGCGCGACGCCGATGACGCCGCACGCGTGGCGCACGACTTGGGATTCCCCCACCAGGTGGTCGACATGCGCGCGACCTTTGAGCGCAATGTGGTCGAGAAGTTCGTGCGCACCTATGAAGACGGGCGCACGCCCAACCCGTGCATCGACTGCAACCGCTACCTCAAATTCGGGACGCTGCTGGACTATGCGCTGGAACAAGGCTGCGACTTCGTGGCAACGGGCCACTACGCCCGCATCGGCCGCCGACAAGCGGCGGAAGGCGCGCCGGGCGCCTGGACACTTGAGAAGAGCATCGATGCCGCCAAAGACCAAAGCTACGTGCTCTATTCGCTCACCCAAGAGCGCCTGGCGCACGTGTTGCTGCCCTTAGGTGCGCTGCGCAAAGACCGTGACGTGCGCCGCATCGCCGCCGAGCAGGGATTCTCGAGCGCAAGCAAGCCCGACAGCCAAGGTATCTGCTTTGTGCCGAACAACGATTTCGCTACCTATATCGAGCGTCGCGAGAAGCGCGCTCTTCCCGAAGGCGACATCCTCAACACGGCGGGCGAGGTCATCGGGCGCCACACGGGCGCGCTGCGCTATACCATCGGCCAGCGCCGCGGCCTGGGAGTCGCCGCCGCGCACCCGCTCTACGTCTGCGGCATCGACGTGCACGCGAATACCGTGACCCTTGGCGACGTGGACGACCTCATGGCGTCATCCCTCGTAGCCGACGATTGGATCTGGAGCGCTCCGGCAGCTGATATGGAGCCGGCGGTGCGCACCGCCGGCTCGGCGGGCCTTCCGGTCACTGCCAAGATCCGTTACCACCAGCCCGACCAACTGGCCCGAGCACGTTTTGCCGACCCCTCCCGCGGTGTCGCCGGGGGTGTGCGCCTGGACTTCGAAACCCCTCAGCGCGGCATCGCCCCCGGCCAGGCTGTCGTCATCTACGATGGCGACGTGGTCTTGGGCGGCGGCACGGTCTGCGCGTAACGAAATGGGGCGACCCGCCCGCCGGCAGGCCGCCCCATGCTAGAAACCCATAGGATATTGTTTACGCCATGATCTTGCGGAAGAGCTCCACGACGGCGGCGTGATCGGCGTCGCGCGGATTGCCCGGATAGCAGGCGTCGGCGAGCGCGTCATCGGCGATCTGGTCGAGCTCGTCCTCGGTGATGGCCTCGCACACCGTGGGGATGTCCACGTCGGCGGACAGCTGGCGCACCGCGGCGATGGCGGCATCGGCAGCCTCATCGGTCGTCATGCCGGTGGCATCAACGCCCATGGCGACGGCGACATCAGCCAGGCGCTCGGCCACGACGGGCTTGTTGAACTCCATGGCGATAGGCAGCAGCATGGCGCAAGCGACGCCGTGCGGGGTGTCATAGTGCGCGGACAGGGTATGCGCCATAGCGTGGTCGATGCCCAGGCCGACGTTGGAGAAGCCCATGCCGGCGATGTACTGGGCAAGCGCCATGCCCTCACGGCCGCTGCCGGGCTGGCCGCTCTTGGCCTCGGCGACAGCGTCGCGCAAGTTCTTGGCGATGAGCTCGATGGCCTTCAGGTGGAACATGTCGGTGAGCTCCCAAGCACCGCGGGTGGTGTAGCCCTCGATAGCATGGGTCAGCGCGTCCATACCGGTGGAAGCGGTGAGGCCGGCGGGCATGGTGCCCATCATCTCGGGGTCGACGACAGCGACCTCGGGGGCGTCGTTGGTGTCGACGCACACGAACTTGCGGACCTTCTCCACGTCGGTGATGACGTAGTTGATGGTGACCTCAGCCGCGGTGCCGGCGGTGGTGGGTACGGCGATGGTGAACACGGCGTGGTTCTTGGTGGGAGCGACGCCCTCGAGCGAGCGCACGTCGGCGAACTCGGGGTTGTTGATGATGATGCCGATGGCCTTAGCGGTATCCATGGCCGAGCCGCCACCGATGGTCACGATGGAATCGGCTTCAGCGGCCTGATAGGCCTCGACGCCGTCCTGGACGTTCTTGATGGTGGGGTTGGGCTTGATCTCGGAGTAGAGGCTCCACGCGATGCCGGCCTCGTCGAGCAGGTCGGTGACCTTGGCGGCGACGCCGAACTTCACCAGATCGGGGTCGGTGCAGACGAAAACCTTCTTGAAGCCGCGGCGCTCGATCTCGCCCGGAATCTCCTTGATGGCGCCGGCGCCATGGTAGGAGATGGTGTTCAAAACGATACGGTTTGCCATATATGTGCCTCCTGGCTCCTCAATGCGGATGGACGCAGACGATGCGCCATCCCCTGACGGCACTCAATATACCCGCTCGGCAGAAACATCAAGCGATATCTTGGACAATCGGCGTTCCCAACTTGCTATCAAGGATGGTTCGGAAGATATATTTCCGCAGGTAGAAACTCTAAAGGGCAAACGGTTCGTATTTTGAACAATTCGTTCGTATATAGGAATATCGCTCAACGGCTCCCGCGGCGCGGTTCAAACACAACGCCAGCGACCGCGAGAGGGCAGCAAGCTACTTACTCGTCTTCCCATACGAATGTTCGCGATCGATAAACATGATGGCAAAAGCCAGCGCCAGCAAGGCTGCCGCAACCGCAATCGCGTGAAGGCCAAGATGCTCGATGCACCAGTTGCCCAGCACGGCACCCAGCACAAAGCACAAAATGACGCCAAAATAGAGCACGCCGTTTTCTAGAAAGCCCCGATTGTGCGTGATGATGTAATCGTCCACGTTTTGCAGCCCGGAGCGTAGATTGCCAATGCACATGGTGGTCGCGATACCCTTGCCATGGATCTTGCGAAACGACTCCACCTGCATGCCGCACGCAAATGAAGTGAGGCAGTTCGCAGGCAGGTTGAGGTCTCCAGAGATAAAGCTCACGCAAAAAAGGATGACGGCCTCGAGAAATACCGTCACCTGGCGCCAGTGAAACGGGCTCGAGAAACGCTCGTGAATCAGATCGGAAAGCATGATGCCCAAGGCAAACGAGACAACGGGAAGCAAGAATCGCAGCGCTTGGGAAAACTCTCCGAGCGAAAGATGGATTCCTACCAAAAGAATGTTGCCGGTCTGCGCATTTGCAAACACGCCTCCGCGACCGATGTAGGAATAGGCGTCCATGAAGCCGCCCGCGAGCGCCAAGATGGCACCGAGTTCGATTGATTCCGAAATCTGCTTTGCACGCTGCATAGAAAGCGTGTCCCCCAATTTGCATTATCCGACAAGCGTAATGTGCCCCATCCTAACGCATCGACTGTGAAAGGCGCGTGAACACGCGCCTGGGTAACCCAATTGGTACAATCAATCCTCAAAGGGAAAAGCGTATGAAGGATGCTCATGGCAAAGCGGGTCGAACATAAAAACAAGAAGACGGCCGAGGGCGCGATCGCGCCTCGCAAAGCAACGGCATCGCCCAAAAAGCGCACCGTCCCGCGTCCCGGACGCGAAAAGTTCCTGCCCGTCTCACGCGCCGATATGGATGCTCGTGGATGGGATACATGCGATTTTGTCTATATTTGCGGCGACGCCTACGTTGACCACTCCAGCTTTGGCATGGCCATCATCAGCCGCATTCTCGAAGCACACGGCTATCGCGTGGGTATCATCTGCCAGCCAGACTGGAACGACCCCAAAAGCATCTCGATTCTTGGCGAGCCGCGCCTGGGCTTTTTGGTAAGCGCCGGCAACATGGACTCGATGGTCAATCACTACTCCGTGACCAAACATCGCCGTCACACAGACGCCTACACCCCGGGCGGCGAGGCAGGACGACGGCCCAACAGGGCGGTAACGGTCTATGGCAACCTCATTCGCCGCACCTACAAGAAAGCGCCCATCATCATTGGCGGCATCGAGGCAAGCCTGCGACGCCTTGCGCACTACGACTACTGGCAGGATAAGCTCAAGCGCTCGGTATTGCTCGACTCGGGTGCCGACTTGCTCATCTACGGCATGGGCGAACACGCCATCATCGAGATTGCCGATGCCCTCGACGCCGGTCTGCCCGTCGATCAAATCACATATGTCGACGGCACGGTCTATCGCACAAGCGGAGAAGGCGCGCTCGATGCCGTGTACGATTACCACCTGCTCCCAAGCTGGGATGAGCTCAACAGCGACCGGCTCACCTACGCCAAGAGCTTTAACATCCAGCAGCAAAACATGGACCCGATCACGGGGCAACGCCTGGTAGAACCCTACCCCAACGGTATCTTTGTAGTACAAAACCCGCCTTCGGCAACGCTGACCACGCAGGAAATGGACGAGGTGGCCGAACTCCCCTACGCGCGCCATTGGCATCCCGACTACGACAAAGCGGGCGGCATCCCTGCCTTTTCCGAAGTGCGCTTCTCTATATCGAGCAACCGCGGTTGCTTTGGCGAATGCAGCTTCTGCGCGCTCACCTTCCATCAGGGTCGCGTTTTGCAGGTGCGAAGCCACGACAGCATCATGCGCGAGGCAGAGGAGCTCACCCACGATCCCGAGTTCAAGGGATATATCAACGATGTGGGCGGCCCCACCGCCAATTTTTTCCGTCCCGCTTGCAATAAGCAACTTAAGCACGGCGTGTGCAAGAACAAGCGTTGCCTGTGGCCCAGCGTTTGCAAGAACATGGTGGTGGATGAGAGCGGGTACACGCAGCTCTTGCGCGACCTGCGCTCGATTCCCGGTATCAAGAAGGTCTTTATCCGAAGCGGCATTCGCTTTGACTACACCATGGCAGACACCTCGGACGAATTCATGCTCGAGCTGCTGCAGCATCACGTCTCCGGCCAGCTGCGCCTAGCGCCAGAACATGTAAGCGATGCCGTGCTCAGCGTAATGGGTAAACCCAGTCGCGCCGTCTATGACGCCTTCTGCCGCCGCTTTGACAAGATCAATAAGGAATACGGACTCAATCAGTTTGTGGTGCCCTATCTCATTAGCTCGCATCCCGGTTCGACCATGAAAGAGGCCGTGGAACTCGCCTGCGCAGTACGCGACATGGGCTATATGCCCGAGCAAGTGCAGGACTTCTACCCCACGCCGTCCACGATGTCCACCTGCATGTACTACACGGGTGTGGACCCGCGTACCATGGAGCCCATTTACGTGGCGCGCGATGCGCACGAGAAAGCGATGCAACGTGCGCTTATCCAGTATCGCAAACCCGAGAACTACAAGCTCGTGCGCGAAGCGCTCAAGCGCGCCGGCCGCGAGGACCTCATCGGATACGGCAAGAACTGCCTGATTCGTCCCGTGCCGCCCAAGCCCGAGAGCGCACCGTCCGGAAAGAAGCGCCCGCGCAAAAGCGGCGAGCAAACCTCGAAGCGCAAGCGCACCGGCGGCGCCAAAAAGACTGGCGCCGTTCAACAGGTGGGACCAACCACAGCCGGCGGGCGCAACAATCGCGGGACGAAACAACATGGGAACCCTAAAGCAGGTCCGAAAGGACGACCGGGTTCACCGGGTACCAAGGGGTATGGACCTGCGGGCGCAGCACCACACGGCAGAAATCGCGCCGCCCAAGGCCGCGAGGGCGCCCGCGGCGGAAGACGGCGCTAGGGGCCGCGTTCGCCCCTGCTTGATGCCAACTCAAAAGCTGCCCTCTACGGCGCAAACAGGCGCGGCGTGGGGCGGAAACCAATTATGCGAGTTTTGGTCATGTGCATACGGCGTTGAAAACGATACGGCCAAAACGGCCGTATCGTTTTTTCTCGCCAACAGGCCTTTTTCTGAGCGGCATGCATAACGTCCCTGCAACCATTTGCTGCTGTTGAGTGGCGATGACCAAAACTCAAGAAATTGGCTAGCCGTGCCAAGGGATGAAACGTCCTTCCCATAAATGTATGCACGAAATCCGCCGAATTGGGAAGTTTTATGCAACGTCCCTCAAGGAGCGCTGTCCCTCGTCCCCGCGCATCGAGACGGAAAAGAGCCCGAGGCCAAAAACGACCATCGCTGCGCTGATTGCGATTGCAGGCATGACGCCCGAGAACTCCAAGATTCCCGAAAGCTGAGCTACGAAATACGACGAGAAGTTCACCACAAGATGCGCGGCCATGCTGAATAGCAGGTTGCCGGACTTCCAGACGATCCACCCGCATACAAGACCCGCGACAAACGCGTAAAGCCCCTGGGCAACGTTGAGATGCAGAAGACCGAACAACGCCGCTTGGAGCACGTTGGCCGTCCAGAACCGAGCTGAGGGCACCGGCGGCAGATCCGGCATGGGCTCGCCGGTCCTTTTGCGCCAGCGCCGGTCACGCCAGCATGCCGCCCATTGTGGGCATACGGCGCGCAGACAAAACTCAAATACGACGCCGCGAACCGCGAGCTCCTCGGTCACCGGAGCGCCGATAGCCAAAGATACAACGGCAAACAAGGTGAACTCGTTCATAGCAGGCGTGTCCATGACCTCGGTGTATTCAGCTTGAACGTCAGGAAACAGCGGCAACAGGAACGTAAGGGCGTAGCTCGTGAGCATCTGAATGCCCAGGCCCAACACGACGATCGCGACGAGTGCGAGGGCTATACGCCCGGCAGTGCGCTCCCTCGCATGCGTCGGCACGAACGCGACGGGCTTTAGGTGCAGCCACCACGGCAAAAAGATGATAAACGAGCCCAGTTGCGATAGGAGCATCATCGGTACGGAGAGCTGTTCGATGAGCGCCTCGGTATCGGCGCCAGGGTTGTTTGCCAGCAGGAACATGCCGACCACAACCCCCACGACAGCCCCCACAACAAGCTGCGCCACCAAAACGACGCCGGCGGCACCGAAGGCAGCGGCAAGCCAGCAAACAGCGTTGCCCGCCGCAGAGGTCGGCGAATCTGAGGGTCGAGGCGGAAGCGGTTGCGCATCCTCCGACTTCAGCGTAGGACGGAAATGTTTGCCCGCCGCCGGCCGATTTACCAAAGGCGCGTCAACGCCGCCTGCGGATTCGGAATTCTGGGCGAAATGGCTACCCCGGGTTTCACTCATGGTAATCACCTCAGGTGGAGTATCACCCGTAACGCATCGTTTGATACCGCGCGTGTCCATATTCTTGCGATCTGCCCCGTGCTAACACGCGCAGCAGCAACGCAAGAGGGGCGCTGCAACACGTAGCTGCAGCGCCCCTCTTGGTGCGTATACGTTTAGCGACGACCCCCGCAATCGCCCGGACGGCGTCCGGAGCGGCTGCGGTTTTGCTGTCCGTAGCTGCCGCGATTATCGCGACCGCCACTGCGACCGCCGCGCGATCCGCTGCGACGTCCGCGTGGCTCGGCGGCATCGTCGTAGTTGCGCCAGCTGTCGCGCGCGGGACGCTCGGCAGCAGCGCGCTCCGTCTGGTCGCGACGGCCCTTGCGCGCAGCCTTGCCCTTTGCGGAACGCCCGCGCGAACGCGCGGCCTCGTCATTCTCGCGCTCCTCGGCGTCGCGGCGCTTCTTCTCCGCGCGAGCCACCGCATCCTCGCCAAAGCGCGCGGCGCGGCGCTCTGCACGATTGGGACGGCGCTGCTCCGGAGCCGTCATGCGACTCGCAGCTTCCTCCTCGCGCACACGCACCTTGCCGGGACGCTTGCGCGAGGACGGATGCGACGAGCCCTCCTCCGTCGCCTGCGCAGCATTGCGCGCGGCGTCGCGGGCAGCACGGCGCTCGATGTCGCGCTGGCGCGGTGCACGCTGTTTGGGCTCGCGGACGCGCTCCCTGCGCTTGTCCGTCGCCTTCTTTGCCTGACGGCGGCGCTTCTTCTCCTTCTTGCCCGCCGGACGCGCCGCGGGCACGCGGTTGGGGCTCACGCGCGGATAGTCATCGCCGACGTCGATGCCCTCGGCGTCGTACAGGTCCGCCGTCTTGGCCATAAGGGCCTCGATGTCGTAGAACTCGGCCACGTCATCCTTCGTCACGAACGTGAGCGACCAGCCCTCCTCGCCGGCGCGGCCCGTGCGACCGATGCGGTGAATGTAGTCGGTGGGCTCTTCGGGGACGTCGAAGTTCACGACATAGCGCACATCCGTGATATCGATGCCGCGCGCAAGCACATCGGTTGCCACGAGCACCTGCACTTTGCCCTCGCGAAAATCGCGAAGGGCGCGCTCGCGCTGGGCCTGGCTGCGATCGCCATGGATGGCACCACAGGTGATGCCCGCGCGCTCAAGGCGACGAGCACACGTGTCGGCACGGCGCTTGGTGCGCACGAACACGATGACGCGCTCGGGGCCCTCCTTCTTGAGCACTGCCGTCAGCGCGCCGTTTTTGGCATCGCGCGAAACGGGCAGGACATATTGGTCGACGGTCTCGGCGGTCGAGGTCACCGGGGCGATCTCGACACGCGCCGGATCGTTCACCAAATCGGTGATGGCGCCCACGCGGGCCTCGTCGAGTGTCGCAGAAAACAGCAGGGTCTGGCGCTGCTCGCGACAAGCGCCCACAATCTGGCGCACCTGGGGCAAAAAGCCCATGTCAAGCGTGCGATCGGCCTCGTCGAGCACGAGCACAGACACCTCGTCGAGGTTCGCCGCGCCCTGCTCCATGAGGTCCACCAAGCGGCCCGGTGTGGCAACGAGAATATCGCAACCGCGCGCGAGCGCCTGCTTTTGCGGCACGTAACCCACGCCGCCCACCACGGTGACGGCGATGTGCCCCGTGCGCGCTGCGATCGCGCGGCACACGGTCTCGATCTGCTGGGCGAGCTCTCGCGTGGGAGTGATCACGAGCATCGACGGGCCACGGCCCTTCGCGGCATTGCGGCGACGATGCCCGCGCGCGCCCTTCTTGGCGGGCGAGACCACATGCGGAAGGCGGTCCATCGTGGGGAGCAGGAAGGCCGCGGTCTTGCCCGTACCCGTCTGGGCAGCGGCAAGCAGGTCGCGACCGGCGAGCACCTCGGGAATAGATGCCGCCTGCACGGGCGTGGGCGCCTCGTAGCCCATGTCAGCCACCGCGGCAAGCACCGTCTCAGACAGGCCAAGGTCGGAAAAGCGCGGGGCTTCGACAGACGTTACGGTCTCAAGCGTCTCGTCGGCTGCCTGATTTTCGGCTGCCGTAAGCGCGTCATGTTCAGTTGTACGCATAGCGTGATGCTCCGTTCCTGAACGGCACAAAGGGACGACGCTCACGGCGCCGATCTTGGCCGAACTTGCATATCTACGTGTCACGGCGGTTCGCGCTCGGGACAACATGCCAGCCGATTGCGCGATGGAGCAGGATCCGCCGCACGAAAGTATACGGACTCACCCGACCTGCCTTGTGGGAAAGACGTGGACACATCCGAACACCACGAACGCGGGCGCACTGGCAAGTCTGTGCCCGTCTCACCTACCAACGATTGCAAAAAGTCGGGACTTTGGGCGGATTTTTCGACCCGTGCTCGCATCGACGCCGTTTCTGCCTGCGAAAACTCGAGGTCAAACATGTGCTTGTCTGGACCCGGGGCAAAAAATCCGCCCAAAGTCCCGACTTTTTGCAATGCATTCCCATCAAGGCAAGCGAAGGAGCGCCTTCGACGGATGGCGTCCGCGATTTCCTATTCTTTCTAGACACCCCTAGGGGGTGTAGGTGTATGATACAGACAGACAGCAATACCCCCAGGGGGTATCCCCCATGGGAACCCTATTGGAAAGGAGCCGCTATGGCTCATGAAAAGTTCGATGTTGGCGGCATGACCTGCGCCGCGTGCCAAGCGCACGTGGACAAGGCGGTCTGCAGCCTCACCGGCGTGACCGACGTCTCAGTCAACCTGCTTTCCGGGTCGATGACTGTGGACTACGACGAATCGCGACTCACGCCCGATGACATCTGCGCCGCCGTCGATCGCGCGGGCTATTCCGCCTCCCCCGTCGCGGCTGCGGGAGCACCCGGCACCTTCGCAGCCGCCGGCCCGGGAGCCGCTCACCACGAGAGCCCTACCAAGAAGCTCGAGGCCACAGCCGCCGCCATGAAGACGCGCCTCACCGTCTCGATCATCTTCCTCATCCCCCTGTTCTACATCGGCATGGGGCATATGCTGGGCTGGCCGTTGCCCGCCGTGTTCACCGACCACGTCCATTCGATGACGCTCGCGCTCACCATGTTCATGCTGCTGCTGCCCATCCTGTACATGAACCGCGCGTACTTCATCAACGGCTTCAAATCGCTTGCCCACCGCGCGCCCACCATGGACGCCCTCATCGCCATCGGCGCCGCGGCGAGCGTGGCATGGTCGGTTTACGCTATGTTCATCATGGCCGACCAGCTGGCCTACGGCGATGTGCACGGCGCCGCCGCGACGGCCATGGACAACCTGTATCTCGAGAGCGCGGGCACCATCCTCACGCTGGTGACCGTGGGTAAGTACTTGGAAACGCGCTCCAAGTCCAAGACGGGCTCGGCCATCGAGGCGCTCATCGACCTCGCCCCCAAGACCGCCTGCGTAGTCGAAGCGGACGGCACCGAGCACACGGTCGACGTCGATGCCATTCAGGTCGGTCAAACCGTACGCGTGCGCCCCGGAGAGTCGGTGCCGGTGGACGGCATCGTGCTCGAGGGCGCCTCGGCCATCGATGAAGCGGCGCTCACCGGCGAGTCCATACCCGTGGAGAAGAACCCCGGCGACACCGTGCACGCCGCGACCATCAACCGTACCGGTTCCTTCACATTCCGCGCCACCCGCGTGGGCGCCGACACGAGTCTCGCCAAGATCATCCAACTTGTGGAGGACGCCAACGCGACCAAGGCACCCATCGCGCGACTTGCCGACAAGGTGGCAGGCGTGTTCGTACCCGCCGTGCTCGTCATCGCGCTCATAACGTTCATCATTTGGATGGCGCTCACCGGAGACGTCAACGAGGCGCTGACCGCCGGCGTGGCCGTCGTGGTCATCAGCTGCCCGTGCGCCCTCGGCCTGGCAACGCCCGTGGCCATCATGGTGGGAACCGGCAAGGGCGCCGAAATGGGCGTGCTGTTCAAGAGCGCCGAAGCGCTGGAGACCCTGCACAACGTGGATACCGTCGTGCTCGACAAGACCGGCACCGTGACACAGGGCCGCCCCGCCGTGACCGACATCCTGCCCGCCGTACGTGCCGACGGCTCCGCAATGAGCGAAAAGCAGCTGCTGAAGCTTGCCTGTGCGCTCGAGAAGCAAAGCGAGCACCCACTCGCCGAGGCCATCATGGCAAAAGCCGAGGAGCGCGGCATCGTGGCGCGCCCCGTGGATGACTTCGCTGCCGTTCCCGGCCGCGGCGTGACCGCACACGAGGGGCACAATCCCGTCGCCGCCGGCAACGCCCAACTCATGGCGGAGCTCGGTATCGAGGTTGACCGCACGCAGCTCGAGAGCTTCGCGCGCGCGGGCAAGACACCGCTGTTCTTTGCCAAAAACGGCGAACTCGTGGGCACAATCGCCGTCGCCGACGAGGTCAAGCCCACGAGCCGTGCGGCCATCGAAGCGCTTGGGCGCTTGGGCGTGCACGCCGTCATGCTCACCGGCGATAATCGCCTGACCGCCCAGGCGATTGCACGGACTGTTGGCCTCGCCGATGATGCCGTAATCGCCGACGTGATGCCCGCCGACAAGGAACGTCACGTGCGCGAGCTGCAGGAGCGCGGAAACGTCGTCGCCATGGTGGGCGACGGCATCAACGACTCCCCCGCCTTGGCGCGCGCCGACGTGGGCCTCGCCATCGGCGCCGGCGCGGATGTGGCCAAGGAGGGAGCCGACGTGGTGCTCATGCACAGCGATCTGCTCGACGTGGCGCGCGCCATCGAGCTCTCGCGCGCGGTGATCCGCAACATCAAGCAGGATCTGTTTTGGGCGCTGTTCTACAACAGCCTGGGTATCCCGCTTGCCGCTGGCGTCCTCTACCCGGTGCTGGGCTGGCAGCTCTCGCCCATGTTCGGCGCCGCGGCCATGAGCCTCTCGAGCGTATGCGTGGTGACCAATGCCCTGCGTCTGCGCACCTTCCGCCCCAAAGTCGTGGGAGAATAAAGCACATCGGGCACCTGGACCAACCAAGTCAGCCAGGCCCTGCGAGATGCCCCAGATTGGGGCGAAAGAGGAGGGAGTACGCCTCGCGTGCGGCGACCGACCGAATGAGCCCCAAGGTGGGGCATCTCACAGGGCCGTTCAGAAAGGAGAAAGGTTATGAAGTTTACGATCAAGACTGAGGGTCTGCACTGTGGCCACTGCGATGCCGCCGTGGAAAGCGCACTGCTCAAGGTGGAGCACGTGACCGACGCCGATGCCGACCACGAGACCAACGTCGTCATCGTCGAGTGCAGCGAGGTTGTGGCACCTGAGGACCTCATCGCTGCCGTCGAAGGCGCTGGCGAGGGCTTCAAGGTCGTCGACATCCAGGTGGCGTAAGCCCATGATGGCCGACCACGCGCGCATCACGCGCCTGCTCAAAACTGCGCGCGGGCAGATTGACGGCATTTTGCGCATGGTGGAGGACGATCGCTACTGCATCGACATTTCCACTCAGCTCATGGCAACCCAGTCGCTGCTCGCCCGTATCAATGCCGACGTGCTCAAAGCGCACGTGGAAGGCTGTGTGCGAACTGCGATGGAATCGGGCGATGAGCAGGAGAAGGAAGCAAAGCTCGCTGAAATCGAGACCGTCATAGAAAAGCTCGCGAAATAGCGCCTCGCGCAGAAGCGGCACCATAACCGTCCGTTGAGACCCGGGGTTCGGAAACGACAATCCCGACACCCTGGGCCTCAACCTTCCACGAAACTTATGCGCGTGTGACGCAAGTTGCTGACGTAACCGCGAAAACGAGTAAACTAGTGCATGTTCGTTTGACTGCTATGAAACGAGGCTAGAGACAATGCAGGATTTTATGAACGGTCGACGCGGCGTCGATGAACTGACCACCGCGCTCGGCGCCCTGAGCATGGTGCTCGCGCTCATCGGATCGATCTTCTCGCTCTCCCCCTTGGGCTGGATCGCCCTCATCATCGTGGCGGCGGCCCTGTTCCGCGCCTTCTCCACCAACATCGCGGCCCGCGAGCGCGAGAACGACATGTTCCGCGACCTCACCGCCAAGCTTCCGTTTGGCCAGGGCGGCGCTTCGCACGCGTCCTCGAGCGCGCGCGGCGGCTCCAGCGACTTCGACCGCAAGAAGCGCACTGCTCAGAAGATGTGGGAGAACCGCAAGACCACGCTGTACTTCAAGTGCAAGAACTGCGGCCAGATTCTCTCCGTCCCCCGCGGCAAGGGTCGCATCCGCGTCACCTGCCCGCGCTGCGGCACCAAGGTCGAGAAGAAGTCCTAGTCAAACGGACTCTTCTTCCGCATATCCGCATGCAAAACCGCCCCAGGCACCCGCCCGGGGCGGTTTTTCTTACCGCTTCGCTCTCCTCGAAGAAATGGTTCACACCTTAGATCTCCTCTTTGCCCAATCTTCGCCTCGATATTGCTAACCCCCTAGAGACTACGGTCTATCCTACATCCAAACCCTTCGCTCGTTCTCCAGATGTGGGAAGGAGCAAAGTCTGTAGGGGGTTGTAGTTTCTGCTAATGTACAGCCAGCGCGGGCGCAGCAGGGATTACGAATCGCCGCTACGCGATGGGCATGGCCTCCCAAGAGCCATCGGCGCGCGGAACCTCCACCGTGCGGTAGCCGATGCGCGCGGCATGGTCGTAGGCCGCTGCGATACCGTCGCAGATATCGCCCGGCACATGGCCGTCGGAACCCACAGTGATGGGCACGCCCGCACGGAAGAAGCGCTCGAGCAGGCCCTGTGCAGGGTAGTAATCGCCCACGCCCTTGCGCCACCCGGCAGTCGAGAGCTCCACGCACTTGCCCGTATCGTGCGCGCACGCCACCATCTGATCCCACAGCGGCGCCAGGTCAATTGTGGGAGCGAACCCCTCGTTAGCAAAGCGCATGGCGAGATCGGGATGGGCCATGGTGTCGAACAGCGGACATTCGCAGGCGCGGCACCATGTGTCGCTGTAGCGGCGCCACACCTCATCGGGGCCGAGTTCCTCCCAGATGCTAAGATTCGAGGAGTCATCGATCCACGCACCGTCATCCTGCGCACCCAGCCAGTGAACCGAACCCAAACGGACCTGCGCGCCGGCACTCCAGCGCGCGATGTTCTCTTCGCATCCCTCGTACCAGTCGCATTCAAAGCCGTAGATGCACTCGAGGTCGGGATGCGTGTCGCGCGCGGCCTCCCATGCGGCGCGGTGCGCAACGAGCTCGCTCTCAATCACCTGCACCTCGCCATCGGGGTCCATAATGCGCGGCAAGGTGAGATGGTCGGTCGCGACAAGCACGCGGCACCCCGCGGCCAACGCGGCATCGGCATTCTGCTCGAACGTACCGACGCCATCGGAAAACAGGGTGTGCGTATGGGTGTCCACGATGGAGCGCGGAGGAAGCGATGCGGTCATGGCAATTCCTTTCGGGCCTTGCGGTACAACAAGACAGACCTATTGTGACACGCCTGCGAACAATGCGTTGGTCCAAGCGCGACGACCGCGGGCATCGGTGCACTCCACGCGCACATAGGTCTCGCCGCCGCGCAGGGCAAACTCCGCGTGCTCCAACAGCTCGCCCGCAGGCGCGATGATCGTGCGGTTGCCGCCTATGGGTCCGCCCGCCACCAGCGTCACGCGCTCGCACGGGCTGCAATCGATCCACACGCGCCCGTCGCGCACGCCCCAGCTGCGCACCTCGGGTCCGGCGGACGAGTAGTACTCCCCCGCCATGAGGGCGCGCACGATCGCATCGCGCGTAAGCTCGGGGGCGCACACCACGACCCAGCCTCCGAACACGTCGTCGAACTCGGCCACGTGGTGCGAATCGTCCGCCGCGATACCGCCCACGCGCTGCCCGCGTCGCAGCATCAGGTCCCAATAGACGGTATCGGCACCGTCGCCGCCCTCGTTTTCCGTGTCGTAGTTGTACACCTCGATGCCGAAGATACCCTTGAGACCGATTACGTCAGCAGGGTCGATACGGCTCCAAATGGGATGGTTGTACGCGACGGCGCATCCGTGAGCCGCCAGGTAATCGCCCAGCTGCTGCGCGACGGCAAGCCCGTCCCATGTGCCAAAGCGCTCGATGGGGTGAAGGTACTCCCCGTGGCTGAAGTGCTCGGGCGCCGCTTTGACCATGTCGTCGGTGCCCAAAATGCCGTGCATGTGGTGCACCTTCAACCGGTTGCGGGCGTGGATGTCATCGTAGAGCACGGCGGACGCCTCGAGCCCCGGCAGGATGATGAACTCCCCGTCATCGAATTCGCCAGAGAAGTCCGTAAAGCGGTCGTGCTCGGACAGACACAGGAACTGGTAGCCATGGGCACGGAAATCGGCCACGACCTCGGCAGGGCTCAGGCGGCCGTCGGACACGGTGCTATGGGCATGCAGATTGCCCTTATAGCGCGGGGTGTTTTCCGGCAGGGCGACACGGTTGGAAAAGGGCATAGACTCTCGATTCTTTCTCTGAGACGATCGATGCGCAGGCATCCCGAACCATGGGACGCCTGCACAACAGGATAGGCACTGTTACGCCGCGGAGCGCAAAGCGCCCTCCGGGATGTTCAGGCAGTCGTGCTTAGGAATGGAAAGATACACGTCCTGCCCAGGGTCGAACATATGGAAGCTGCGGAACAGCGCGTCGACGCGCAGGGTGACCGCTCCCACGCGCACGGTGTAGCGCAGCACGTTGCCGCGTGGCGTGCTGCCCACGACCGTGCCGTGCACCACATGGCAGCCCGCAGCATCCGCGGGAGTCGGGGCATCGGGCGTGATGCCAATGGTCTCGGGGCGCACGGCGACCACGTGGCCTGCGGGCACATCAGCCCCCGTCATGGTTTGGAACTCATCGCGCGAAAGCTGGTTGTAGCTGCCGATAAAGCTCGCGGCGAACTCGGAGACCGGCTTGGTGTAAACCTCGACCGGGCTACCCGCCTGCTCGATGCGCCCGGCGTGGAACAACTGGATCACATCGGACATGACCATCGCCTCGTCCTGATCGTGCGTCACGAAGATAGTGGTGAGGCCGAGCTCCTGCTGGATCTCGCGAATGCGTGCCTGCAGCGATTTGCGCAGTTTGGCGTCGATTGCCGACAGCGGCTCGTCGAGCAGCAGCACCGCGGGCTCGGTCACGATGGAGCGTGCGAGCGCGGCGCGCTGCTGCTGGCCACCGGAAAGGTTCGCCGGATAGGCCTTCTCCTTGCCGGTGAGCTCGACCATATCGATGGCCTCGCGCACTTTGCGATCGATGACGTCTTGCGCGACCTTCTGCATCTTGAGACCAAAGGCGATGTTCCGCTCAACCGTCATGTTGGGGAACAGCGAGTACTGCTGGAAGACCATGCCGATGTTGCGCTTGGAAGCAGGAACCTCGGTGATGTCGGCACCATCGAGCATGATGCGGCCCTCGCTCACCTGCTCCAAGCCGGACAGGCAGCGCAGCAGCGTGGACTTGCCGCAGCCCGAGGGGCCCAGCAGCGTCACCAGATCGCCCTTCTCGATACCGAAGCTGATGTGGTCGAGCACGGTGTTGTCGCCAAAGCGTTTGACGACGTCGTGGAACTCAATGTAGGACATAGCGCTACTCCTTCGCGGTTTTCTGGGAGCCGTTTTGCATCTTCAGCACGATGCCCGTGACGATGGCAACGACCACGAAGATGACGACGACGATGGCGCTCGACAGGCCGCTGGATTTACCCATGTTCGCCTGCAAAAACACCTGGATGTTCTGGTAGTTGGTGCCCGCGATGTTGTTGGCGAGCACGAAGTCGCCGAAGATGATGCTCTCGGCAAGAAGGCTCGACACGAGGATGCCCGAGACGATGTTGGGCAGAACCACCTGCACGTAGGCGCGGAACCGCCCGCAGCCGAGCATCTCCGCTGCCTGGATGAGCATGTTGGCGTCGATGGCATTGAGCGCGTTGCGGATACCCTGGTAGATATAGGGCAACACGAGAATGGTATAGGCGCCGAACAGCATGACCATGCGGTTTGACAGCAGCGTGCCTGTTCCCGTGTACAGCGAGATGATGCCGATGGACAGGATAACGCCCTGTAGCGCGTAGGGAATCATGCAGGCGAACTGCATGAACCGACCGAGCTTGCGGTTCACGGCAACGACCACGTACATGGCGAGCAGAAGCAGCACGATGGTGATGGCCACACTGATAAGACACAGCACGAGCGTGCGACCGATTGAAGCCCAAAACGTCATGTTGCCAAAGAGCTCGATGTAGTTGCGCAGCGTGAAGCCCGAGGGCAAGATGTCGGTCCATTCTACGAACAGCGAGTAGATGAATGTCGTCGCAAAGGGAACCAGCAGATAGATGGCCACGATAGCGAGGAAAATCTTGGCTGCCAGCGGAGTCTTCTTGGCCGGCGCGGCAGCCTTTGCCTTGGTGCTCATACGATCTCACGACCCTTCGAGGCACGCTTGGTGAAGTAGTTGTTGATGAGGGTGCAGACGACCATGAGGATGATGAGCACGCACGCGAGCGCGCCTCCGGTGGCGGCGTCGATTTGGACGTCACCCTTGAATTTCGAGGTAATCTGCAGGGGCAGCAGCGCGTAGTTGTTCATCACGACGGCATAGGCCGTGGCGTAGGCGGCAAGCGCATTGGAGAACAGCACCGACAGCGTGCCCAAGATGGACGGCATGAGGTTGGGGATGACGATCCGGAACCAGTAGACCGCAGAAGATGCCTGCAGAATCGTCGCCGCCTCGCGCCATTCCTTGCGGATGCCCGAGAACGCCGGCAAAAGCAGCAGCGTGGCGAGCGGAATCTGGAAGTAGATGTACAGGATGAGCAGGCCCTGCCCGGTATAGAGGTCGAAATCGGCCAAAAACGGGATACCCCACTGCTGGCCGAGCAGCGTGAGCACGCCGGAGTTGCCCATGAGGATCATGAACGCAAACGCCAGCGGCACGCCGGAGAAGTTCGACATCATATTCAGGACCATCGTGAACGCGTTGCGGACGCGCGGGCTCGACTCATAGGCGAAGCGGGCGGCGAGAAACGCCACGACGATGCCCACGATTGCCGAGACGATGCTGATCCACACGCTGTTGACGATGGATTGCTGGTACAGCGGCGTCGTGAACACCTTGATGAAGTTCTCGAGGCCGAGCGCCCCGCTCTCCTTGCCGATGAATGCGTCAATCACCAGCTGCGCGAGCGGCAACAGCTCGTAGCCGATGATGACGAGCAGGAAGGGGATGAGGGCGATGTAGCCTGCAAACGGAATGGTTCGCGCCGGGCGCGACGTTGCCTTTTGCGAAGTTTTCGCCATGCGTACCTCCTTTTCTTGTCATAGGGACGCGGGCGGCAAAGCCGCCCGCGCCAAACACGCTCGATTGCGCAGGGGGACTACCCCAGAATCGGGATGATGTTCTCCTGGTACCAGGTGATGAGCTCCTCGGTCACACCGGTCCAC
>CALULJ010000020.1 GCA_944321445.1 uncultured Collinsella sp. | reverse complement strand
GAAATGCCGCAGGACCCAATTGAAAAATCGGGTCCTGCGACGTCATGCCTCTTGACAATGGCTTTCTCATATTACAAAAAAGGTGCCCCGAGGAGCACCTTAAAGTTCGACTGGTGCGGCGTACAGGATTCGAACCTGTGACGTTCTGATTCGTAGTCAGACCCTCTATCCAGCTGAGGTAACGCCGCAACGCAAAGGATATAATGCCACCGCCATACGGGTTCGTCAAGCGGCGATTTCCCCGAGCCGGCACGAAGCAGCTGTTTGCGGCCCTGCCCCGGTGACCTGTCGAAGCCCCCCTCATGGACGTTTGCCTTCAAGCTGTCCGCAGACAAAACGGAGCGTCTTCGCCCCTCCGCACCATATGACGTGCGCGGCAACTCCTCAGGTAGGAGCTGCCGCGCACCGTACGCTGCCGTTGAATTTGGCGAGGTCCGGACTGTCGCTACGCAGCCGCGACCTCATCGGCGGACACGAAGATGTTTGTGATCACGAAACCGCCGATATAGCTGATGATCAAGCCGATGCCGTAGAAGACCATGCACATCACCGCATCGTTCACCGGGCTCGCCGTCATGACCGGGAAGGCCAGCACGCCAGACGGGCCCCAGGTCGTAGACGCAACCTGCATGGCCATCACGAACGCACCGCCGAAGCCAGCGCCCAGACCGGCTGTGATGAACGGCTTGCCCATCGGCAGCGTGACGCCGTAGATGAGGGGCTCGCCGACGCCGAGCACGCCCGCTGGCAGCGCGCCGTCGATGACGGAACGGATACGCTGGTTGCCGCACTTCTTCGCCTTGAGGTAGATCGCGATCGCAGCGCCCACCTGGCCGGCACCGGCCATGGCGAGGGCGGGATAGAGCGTTACGTAACCGAAGGTCTCGAGCTGCACGGTGTACAGGGCGACCAAACCGTGGTGCATACCCATGGCAACCATCGGCAGGAAGAGCAGCGCCGAGATATAGCCCGCGATGATGCGGACAACCGGGCTGGTGCTCATGGCAACCTGCTGCACGACCCACACAAGACCCGTCGAGATGAAGCCGGTAGCGGGCATGACGATGAAGACGTACGGAATCACCGTGATGAACAGGGTCAGCAGCGGGGTGAACACGATGTCCACGTTATCGGGCATCTTGGAGCGGATGGCCTTCTCAATCTTGACCATGACCCAGACGCCGATAATCACGGCGAGCACGCCGCCGCGGCCCGCGCGCAGGATGGCGTCGAGCGGCTGCGCCTCGTTATACAGGCCGACGAACTGCGAGATGGCATCGATACCCGCAAGCGAGGTGATCATGCCCAGCATGCCACCCAGAATCGGCGTGCCGCCGAAACGCTCAGCAGCGCGGTAGCCTGCCCATGCGGTGATGTAAGTCATGAACGACTGATTGATGAGGGTGAGCAGGTTGTAGACCACGCCCCAGAACGTGTCCTCGGCATACCCCGGCACGAGCTGCGTGAGCAGCGTAGCGAAACCGGAGCACAGGCCCGCGGCGATGACGCCGGGAATCAACGGGACGAAGATCTCGCCGAACGTCTTGAGCATTCCCTTCAGCTTACTCTGCTTCTGGCCCGCCTTGATAGCCTCCTTGTTTGCCTTCCAATCGTTCTCGGTCGCCCCTTCGGCGGAAACCGGAATGCCCATGGCGGCGCAGATGTCGGCACACTTGCGGCACTTGCCCGGGCCGACAACAATCTCGATGTACCCGGGATTGTCGTGCACGATGCCCAGCACGCCCTCGATGTTCTTGAGACCGTTGCCGTCGATCTTGCTGTCATCCTGCACATGGATGCGCAGGCGCGTCATGCAGTTGGTTGCCGCCGTAACGTTCGCGCGACCTCCCAATTTGTCAAAACACGCTTTGACAAGTTCCTCGTTTGTCATGCTGTCTCCTCTCCTTCCGCCATCGCGCCTACGCGCCGATAGCTGCTCTAACGTGGCCGGATGCCGCCTCGAGCGCTGCGCGCGCCTCGGGTGCGCTCTGTCCGTTCAAGATCATCACAATGGCGGTTTTGACGTGACCGTCCGCCTCGGCGAGAGCGCGGATGGCCTCCTCGCGCGTGCAATCGGTCGCCGCCATGCAGATGTTCTGACCGCGCACGACGAGCTTCTCGTTCGTCTGCTGAACATCGACCATCAGGTTCTGGTACACCTTGCCCATGCCAACCATGGACGCCGTCGAAATCATGTTGAGCACGAGCTTCTGCGCTGTGCCGGCCTTGAGGCGCGTCGAACCCGTAAGCACCTCGGGGCCGCACACCGGCTCGATCGCGAGCTCGGCATGGTTTCCAATGACAGAGTCCTTGTTGCAGGCGATGGCGACCGTATGGCAGCCGACCGACCGTGCGTAGTCCAGGGCGTGGGCCACATAGGGAGTGCGCCCACTCGCCGCGAGACCGATTACGATGTCGCGAGCCTGCAGGTCGATGCGCTTGAGATCCTCTTCACCGAGCGTTGTGCTGTCCTCGGCACCCTCGACCGCCTTGGTAAAGGCCTGCTCGCCGCCGGCGATAAGTCCCACGACCACATCGGGCGAGACACCGAACGTCGGCGGGCACTCCGCGGCGTCCAGCACACCCAGGCGACCGCTCGTCCCGGCGCCCATGTAGATGATGCGACCGCCCGCACGCAGGCTCTCGGTTGCCCACTCGATGGCTTGGGCGATATGCGGGAGTTCGGCGTTGATCGCTTCGATCACATGGGCATCCTCCCGGTTCATCGCCGTCGCGATCTCCAGAGGCGTCATCTCGTCGAGATGCATGGTCTCTGGATTTCGCACCTCGGTGGTCAGTTTCGACAGGTCAAGCATGACCCCCTCCCTTCGTACAGCTCGCCGCGAACCGGCTTGCCCCTTCTCCTTCTTTGACGGTGTAGTTGCGACGGATGAGCTCCGCGCAGCGCTCGTAATTCTTCGCGACGAACGCCGAATACAGCACGTCGACGACCAGCAGTTGCGAAAGACGCGACCCCATGGCCCCACTACGCACCAAAGGCTCGCTCGTCGCGATGCCCAGCACGTAGTCCGCATAGCGCGCGACCCCGTTGCCGTTGCCCAGCCGGGTGATCGCGATCACCTGGGCCCCGCGCTCCCGTGCGCACCGCGCGCATTCGACCATCTCGCTCGTGATGCCGGAGTAGCTGATCACGATCGCCAGGTCGTCGGGATGCATATTGCGCGCGCGGAGCCATTGGCTGTGCCAGTCGTCATACACGTGGCACTCGCGGTCGACACGCGTGAGTTTTTGCTCGAAATCGTGTGCGACGAGCAGCGAGGCGCCGATACCGAACAGGTCGACCACGCGGCACGACGTGATAAGATCCGCGCATCGGTCGATCGTGGCGGCATCGAGCAGCCGGCTTGTCGCCTCGATGGACAGCATGTCGCTGCGGGTGACCTTCTCGATGATCGCGTTGGCGTCGTCATCCTGATCGACGTCGTCGAGCGCGATGTCCATGCGCTCCTGTGATGCCGCAAACTCGAAGACCAGTTCACGCTGGAACTCCTTGTAGCCGCTGCACCCCAGCTTCCGGCAGAAGCGGACGATCGTGGACGGAGATGTGAACGTTGCCTCGGCAAGGTCCCTGCTGCTCAGAGACATAACAGAGCGCGGATCACCCTGGATGAAATCGATGATGTTTCGTTCGGCCGGGCTCGCGAATGGCTTCTGCTCCTTGAGCCTGATCAGCAACCCGTGGGGCATAGGCCTCACCTCCATCACCATCTATTAAACAGATAAGACACAAGTCGGTCATGGCACATGCGCCATCATGAAACAATGTGCCGCATCTTGATACCACTTCATCCGTTTGCACGGGCAAACAGACCGTTCACACTAAACAGGAGGGGGTGCGTATCTGGGAACGATGGCAGCGCGAGGCAGATTGCCGCAGCCTATGCTGGGCAGATATGAGAAAGCGGTCCATTGAGCGCCGCGAGATTCTGCCCGTGACGCTCGCGACCCCAACGGGTTCGAATCCCTGCAAGGTCGTCTAACAAAAAAGGTATCCCGTAGAGCACCTTTCGAATTCGACCTGCGGCGTACAGGATTCCGCGCACGCCTGCGGCGTCCGCGCCGGCTTCGGCGCGTCCAGCGCCTCGCCCGCTCGCTACGGACGCTCCGCGTCCGCTTGACGCTCGCGCCTCCAGCGAGGTTCGAATCCATGGAAGGTTATCTAACAAAAAAAGGTGCTCCGAGGAGCACCTTTCGATTTTAACTGGTGCGGCGTACAGGATTCGCGTTCGCCTGCGGCGTCCGCAGCTTCGGGCGCCTCCGCGCCCTCGCACGCTCGCTGGCAAACGCTCGCGCGTTTGCTCAGTCTCGCGACCCCAACGGGTTCGAATCCCGGCGGGGCTTCCTAACAAAAAAGGTGCCCCGGGGAGCACCTTAAAGTTCGACTGGTGCGGCGTACAGGATTCGAACCTGTGACGTTCTGATTCGTAGTCAGACCCTCTATCCAGCTGAGGTAACGCCGCAACGCAGACGTAATAATGCCACTCGGCCGCCTTAGGAGTCAAGAAGGAATTTCAAGTTTCTCGAAAAAGTTTTCAGTATGAGCATGTACCTGCGGAAATCTTTTGTGATGAACCATCACAATCGTCACAGGATCTCATCCTCGCGCAATCCCTGCGGCCCATTCCCTACCGAACAATCGGACGCTCTTCGACCCTATAGGGCACGCTGAGCTTGCCCATGAGATCTCGAACACGGCGCGACGCATCGTAGCCTGCATATCGCAGCTGCAGCACCGCGGGCAGCTGCCGCCTGTCGTCCAACGCAAAATGATCGACCAGCGCAGCTACGCCATCGGGCTCCACGCCCACATCTATCGTATGCGCCTCTTCCTCGAAGCACCACTGCGTCAGCGGCCCCTCACTTATCTGAACGATGTGCATGGTCCCGTCATTCCCGACCGAGCACTCGACTATCAGGCGTTCTTCGTCCTCTCCGCTCTCAAACAACAGGGCTTTCGCTTCCTCGGCATACTGCATGGCTCCTCCTCCGCTCGGTTTCGAATGCTATGAGTATACCCAAAAGAAGAACATGTGTTCGCCTCTTTCGAATCTTTTTCTCTTGGGTCGTGCTAGGCTATGAAACCGTCACCCAAACGCATTCGCACCGCGACGAAGGAGTATGCGACCATGCCGTTCCCCGTCTTCGACCTGCACTGCGACACCGCCGATCGCATCGCTTGGACATCGCTCGACAAGCACTACCACCAGCTTGCCGGCCTCGACCGCTTCGACCCCAACATCAACGGTGGCGAACCCGATACCGAGCTCAAAACCAACGGCTGTCACCTGTCGTTCGACAGCATGGGCGACGTGCCGTGGGCACAGTGCTTCGCATGCTTTATCTACGATGAGTTTTCGCCCGAAGACTCCGTCGGCTTCTATCGCCAGGTTATGGCGCATCTTGCTGACGAGCTTAAGCGCAATGCATCCCTCGTCGCATCCGCTCAGAATGCCTCCGACATCCGTCCCGCCCTCGAAGCAACGGGCCGTGTGGCTATCCGCACCATCGAAAACGCCCGCCTGTTCGCCGCCGACCCCAACCTTGTCGAGAAGCTTGCCGACGCCGGCGTTCTTATGGCTTCGCTCAGCTGGAACGCGCAGGGCCCACTCGCGAGCGGTCACGACGTGGAAGACGCGGGCATCACGCCGCTCGGCGCCGAGGCCATTCGTCGCATGGAAGATGCACGCATGATTCTGGATGTCTCGCATCTGAACGACACCTGCTTCGATGATGTCGTTCGCCTGACCACCCGTCCCTTTGTCGCGAGCCACTCCAACAGCCGCGCCGTATGCGGACACCTGCGCAACCTCACCGATGCTCAGTTTGCCGAGATTCGCGACCGCGGCGGCCTTGTGGGCCTCAACTACTGCCCAGCGTTTTTGCGCGACGATTCCGATGTCACCGAGCCGACAGCCGACGACCTCTGCTGTCACATCGAGCACTGGCTCGACCTGGGCGGAGAGGACATCGTGGCGCTCGGTAGCGATTTCGACGGCACGGATCTGCCAACGTGCATCTCGTCGGCCGCCAAGATGCCCGAACTGCAGGAGGTGTTCGTCAAGCGCTTCGGCGAGAGCATTATGCGCAAGCTCTGCGCCGACAACGCGCTCGCCTTCTTCGAGCGCTGGGGACGTTAGGTATCGTTTGTTGCTGCACATGCATGCAAAAAGGCCGGCAGCTCACCGCGAGCTGCCGGCCTTTCCATGTTTGAAATGGCGCGTGCCTACGCCTGGGGCTCGATGCGCTCCAGACCGCCCATGTAGGGGCGCAAGACCTCGGGCACCGTGATGGAACCGTCGGCGTTCTGGTAGTTCTCCATGATGGCAGCCATCGTGCGGCCGGTGGGCAGACCGGAACCGTTCAGCGTGTGCACGAAGCGCGTGCCCTTGAAGTTCTCCGGGTCGCGGTACTTGATGTTCGCGCGACGGGCCTGGAAGTCGCCGCAGTTGGAGCAGGAGGAAATCTCCTTGTAGCTGTTGTAGCTCGGCAGCCACACCTCGATGTCGTAAGTCTGGCGCGCGGAGAAGCCCAGATCGCCGGTGCACAGGCTGATCACGCGGTAGGGAAGCTCGAGCAGCTGCAGGATGTGCTCGGCCTCGGCGACCATGCTCTCGAGCTCGTCATCGGAGGTTTCCGGCGTAGCGAACTTGACCATCTCGACCTTGGTGAACTGATGCTGGCGAATGATGCCGCGCGTATCGCGACCGGCGGAACCGGCTTCCTCGCGGAAGCACGGGGTGCCCGCGGTGTAGCGCAGCGGCAGGTCGGCGGCGTCGAGCACCTCACCGGCATGCAGGTTGGTAAGCACGACTTCGGCGGTGGGGATCAGGAACTGGTCGTCGCCCACATGATAGGCGTCGTCCTCGAATTTGGGCAGCTGACCCGTGCCGTACATGATCTCTCGGTTCACGACCACGGGCGGGATGAACTCCTTGAAGCCCGCGGCAAGGTGCGTGTTCAAGAAGAAGCTCTCGAGCGCACGGTCGAGCGTCGCGCCGGCACCCGCCAGCACCGTGAAGCGGCCGCCGGACAGCTTGGCGCCGCGCTCGAAATCGAGGATGCCCAGATCGGTGCCCAGATCCCAGTGCGGCTTGGCCTCAAAGCCCTCTGCAGCGAAGTCGCGCGGGGTGCCCCAGCGACGGCGCTCGGGGTTCTCGGTCTCGTCCTTGCCCACAGGCGTGGCCTCGTAGGGCAGGTTGGGCAGATGCGCCATGAAGTCGGTAAGCTGGGCCTCGAGCTCGGAGCGGCGATCGGCCAGACCGTCGATCTTCTCGTTGACCTCGCGCACGGCTTCCTTGGCCGCCTCGGCCTCGTCGCGCTTGCCCTCGCGCATGAGCGCACCGATCTTCTTGGACTCGACGTTGCGCGTGGCCTGCAGCTCCTCGACCTCGGTGATCACGGCGCGACGCTCATCGTCCAGAGCAAAGAACTTCTCGCGATCCCACGACGTCTGGCGGTTGGCCATTGCGGTATCGATGACGTCAGGGTTCTCGCGAACGAATTTGATGTCAAGCATGATGCCTCCACTTGGAAATGCGCCTCCTGCGCTCACACGATGTGCGGCTCAGGTTGGCGGCATGACTGTGCACAGGCAAGTATATACTTGTGAGAGTTTTTTCCCGAGTAAGAAGGCGAGAAGGCATCAGATGGACGCGTTTTTTTCCTTTCTGTTTAACACCCGTGAAGGCGTGGCGATACTTTTCGTGGCCGGCATCGTGATTTTTGGCATTGCCGCCTTTGTGCTGGAGAAGCGCACGCACAAGCTCTATGTGGACCGCGGCCCCGCCGACAGCGACGACGACGGCTTCTGGTCGTAGGCAACAGCGCAACGCAAACGTCCGTGTGCCCCGGGCGCCGCTTGCGTGTAAACGTGAGCCGTGTTCGGGGCACACGCATGTCTGCAGCGGCCCGATTGGGCGACAAGGCCGGGGCTGTCAGGGCCCATGCCGGCAGATCGGTGTCGTTCAAGTCGATCTTCGCGCACATTTTTACGCAGACTGGATAAAAATGTCGATTATGCATTTTGTCCGCCCGTCACGGGGTGCCCTTGAGGTCCTCGAACCCGATGACGGCCTCGCGTGCGAAGCATTTCCGCAGGAACGAGCCCGCCAAACCCGATGTCGCTCCGACCGGAGGCATCGATAGCTTCCATTGCAACCCCTCCAGAGGCGCTCATTGCCGATCGTTCGGTACCTCAGCAATGCATAATCGACATTTTTATCCAGGTTCGGCGAAAACTGAGTCTTTTCGACTGCCTGAGCGCAATACGGTGCGCGGGAGTCGCGGCATCGCCGCGTGCTCCCGCGCACCGAACTTCAACTCTGTGAACGAACCCGTCCGTTAATACGCGAGCTCCGGGTACAGCGGGTGCGCTGCAAGCATCTCGGACGTGCGCGACCGGACTCCGTCCAGCACGGCCTCGTCCTGGGCGTAAAACACCGCGCGTGCGATAAGCTCGCCGATCTCGTAGAACTCGTCCCGCGTAAACCCGCGCGTCGTCGCAGCTGCAGAACCCACACGAATGCCGCTCGTCACGAACGGCGAGCGCGGCTCGCCCGGGATGGCGTTCTTGTTGACCGTAAGGCCCACGCGCTCCAACAGACGCTCGGCATCCTTGCCGGTCACATCGGCAGGCGTCAGGTCGACCAGGCACAGGTGGTTGTCCGTCCCGCCGGAAACCAAGCGCAGGCCACCCGCGATAAGCCCCTCCCCCATAGCGGCGGAGTTCTCCACCACATGCTCGATGTAGGCGTGGAACTCGGGCGTGAGCGCCTCGCCAAATGCCGCCGCCTTGCCGGCGATCACATGCATGAGCGGACCGCCCTGCGTCCCGGGGAAGACCGCCTTGTCAACCGCGCGTGCGATCTCCTCGTTGTTAGTGAGGATGAAACCACCACGCGGACCGCGCAGCGTCTTATGGCTTGTGGAGGTCACGATATCGGCATAATCCAACGGAGAAGGATGCGCGCCGGTAGCAACGAGGCCGGCGATGTGCGCCATGTCCACCATGAGCTTCGCACCCACGCTGTGGGCGATATCGGCCAGGCGCGCGAAGTCAATGGTGCGCGGATATGCCGAAGCGCCGCCCACGATGAGCGCGGGGCGCTCGGCGCGCGCCAGGCACTCGAGCTCGTCGTAATCGATGGTCTCGGTTTCAAGGCTGAGCCCGTACGGGACGAAGCGGTACAGGGTACCTGAATAGTTGACGGGACTTCCGTGGGTCAAGTGCCCGCCCTGGTCCAGGCTCATGCCCAGCACCGTGTCTCCCGGTTTGATGAGCGCCGTGTAGGCGGCCATGTTGGCGTTGGCGCCCGAATGGAGCTGCACGTTGGCAAACGCGCAGTTAAAAAGCTTGCAGGCGCGCTCGATGGCAAGGTTTTCCACCCGGTCGACGCGCTCGCATCCGCCGTAGTAGCGCCTGCCCGGATACCCTTCCGCATATTTGTTCGTGAGCACGCTGCCCACCGCCTCCATGACGGAAGGACTCGTGAAATTCTCGGATGCGATGAGCTCGATGGATTCGCGCTGGCGGTCGAGCTCTGCCCCCAACAGGGCATTGAGGTCGGGATCGGTCAAACTTAGATGCTCAAGGGGCATGGCGGCCTCCTTCAGATCGCAGGAATCGGGACCCTTCACGCCACCGCCGCGGCGACAACGCGGTGCTTCGACCCTACGCCTCTGACACCGCCTTGCGCAAGCTCGAATCCGCAAGCGCGCAGCGTCGTCCATCGACCGACTTCTCGCCAGCGGGATTCCGTTCTTCTGAGTTTGGAGATGGCCCTCGTCCGTGCACAACGTATACTGCTGTGGAACGAAGATTGACGGCTCCGATTGGTGGCATCCATGGCGCGATACGACACACAAATCGATCCCTTTAACGCCGGCGAGCCGGATATGCCGTGGGACGACCCCGAATCGTACATCGGCGAGGAAGAGAATGAGCCCGCCACCGACTCCGAAGGCTATCAGAGCCCGGTAAAGCAGCCCGACAACTATGACGCGCCCAGCGACGACGCGCCCTCCCAGGGCTCGAAGCGGCTGCAAGAAAAGCGGGGACAGAGCGTCAACCGCGACAGCCGCCCCACGCCTCCCGTGGCGAACAGCAGGAAAAACGGATGCGGCTGTATCCTCACCGTCATCGTCGTCGTGGTGCTCCTGAACGTCCTCGTCCCCGCGCTGGCGTTTATGCCCCGCTGTGCGAGCTTGGACATCGGCGATGACAACATCGAGGTCACCTGGGATCTTGAGGACGAAGAGGCGCTCGACCCCGACCAGCTCACGGCGGATGAACGCTCGCTCGAAGAGCAGTGCGCAGCCACGCTCGACAGTATCGCGTCGGGAGGCGGTGACGCGCGCACGCGCGTTGCCGAGCACTTTGCGCAAACGTTCCAGCAGCGCACCGGCTATGCGGTCGGAGAATTCTCCATCGACACGAACGCCTATGCGGAATGGGCGACCGAGGGACTTTCGTACCGAATCGAAAGCGTCTACGTGTTCGATGAGCCGGGCACCGCCCCCGGAACGGTGTACTTCGAGGCCACCACGGCCGACATCGCCGGGTTCACCGAGGAGTTCTACGAGCGGGCGTACACGTACCTCAGCGAGCAGGACCTCCACGGCGCAGGCGTCTCCGCGCTCAGCAACGCGCAGCGCTCGGGTTTGCAAGAGATTTTCAACGACCTGCTGGACAAGTATCGCGACCGCACGTCGGACGAGCTGTTCGCAGGGCTGGAGTTCAACCGCGTCGGCGACGCATGGGCCGTCACGGACGAAAGCTACAGCGAGGCCGTGCAGCACATGTTCTGGCTGTATTAAACGTGCGGCGCACGGCGCGCGAACGATTTACGCCTCGCCGGCGACACGCGCGATGTGCATGGCGAGATAGCCCACCTCGAGCTCGCTCACCGGCTTGTCCATGAGCTTTTCCATCTCGGCGCACACGGCGGCGGCTGCCGCATAGCTGTTCGGTGCGCTTTGGCGAATGGTTGCGTTCACGTCGATGCCCAGGCACTCTCCGCGAATGATGCGCGTCGCCATGTACTTCACGTGCGTCATGAGCCGGTTGTAGTCGAATGACGACACGTCGATCGCCGCGCCCGTGATGCGCTCGACCGCGTCGATGCAAGCGCGCGTGAGCTGCGCCACCTGCATGGCCTGACTCACGTGCACGGCATCGAGCGACGAATGCACATGCAGCGCGATGAGCCCCACCTCGTCATCTCCGAGCCCTATGCCCAGACGCTCGCCCAAGTCGTCGACACCGCACTTGGCAACCTCGAATTCCTGGGGAAACAGCGCGCGGATATCCTCGGTGAGCGGATTGCTGAGCGCATTGCCGTCACGCACGCGCGCCACGGCGAAAGCCAGATGGTCGGCAAGCGGAAGCAGCATCTTGGGATCCGCCTTGCCAAACGTTGCGCGAACGTCCTCGAAGATATCCTCTGCCACATCCAAAACCGCTGGGTCCATGCCCTCGAGCACCTCACGCGTCGTGCCACGGCCGTCGGTTGCCTGTGAGAGCAGATAGAGCTGGACCGCATCTGCATCCCCGAAGCTCTCGACGCGCTCGCCCGGCTTGCGCCCAAAGCCGATGCCGCGCCCCACGACCAGGTATTCCTGGCCGTCTTCAACCCGAAATGCCAAAAGCGCGTTGTGGTTGAGCGGTTTGGTGACGCGATACATGAACGACCTCTCTGGTTGCAGCGATGCGCGCGAGGGCGCCGGATAAAGCGCGCCCGCCCCGTGGCAGGACGGGCGCGCTCAAGCGAGCAAAAGCCCGCGCTATGCCTCGAAAATGTCGACAGCGAGCAGATCGTCGCCCTGATTCACCTGGCCAAACGCCAGCTGGCGCACCTCGTGCTTGCCGTCGGTGGCGGTAACCAACACGGGCGTGGAAACGCTCGGCGCGTTGGCGCGGATGTAATCGAGGTCGAACGTCAACAGTGTATCACCGCGCTTGACCTCGTCGCCCTGCGCGACGCAAGCGGTGAAGCCCTTGCCGCCCAGCTTGACGGTGTCGATGCCCACGTGGCACAGGATTCCCGTTCCGTCCGGAAGCTCCAGGCCGACCGCGTGCTTGGTGTCGAACACGAAGGCGACCTTGGCATCGCACGGGGCAACGAGCTCGCCGGTCGCGGGCACCACGCAGGCACCGTCGCCCATCATCTTCTGGGCAAAGACGGCATCGGGGCACGCCGTGATGGAGAGCGCCTCGCCGGCAAGCGGGCTGCCCAGGGTGATGGTGGCCACGGGCTCACGCGGGGCCTGCGGCTCTGCGGGCTGCTCGGGCTCAGCTTGCGCCACGGGGGCGCTGTCGGCATGGGCAGCCGCCGGCAGCGCCGCCAAATACGCCTCGAGGTCGGTCTTGATGACGTTCACCTGCGGTCCGTACACCACCTGCACGCCTTCGCCGCGCTTGATGACGCCGGCGGCGCCGGTTGCCTTGAGCTGGCCTTCGTTTACCAGCGAGCCATCGTGCACCGTCACGCGCAGGCGGGTGGCGCAGCAGTCGACGTCACGGATGTTCGCGGCGCCGCCCAGACCTGCTGCAATCTGCGCCGAGCGCTCGTCGTCACCCGCAGAACCGGATGCGGCGCCGGCCTTCTCGCCCTCCTTGCGGGCGTTATAGTCGGCCTTGGTGTAGAGCTTGGTCTCGGCGTCGCCCTCCTCGCGACCGGGCGTCGCGAAGTTGAACTTCTTGATGAGGAAGGTGAACAGCAGGTAGTACACGACGAAGAACGCGATGCCCAGCGGGATGATGAGCAGCCAGCTCGTCTTGTCGTTGCCCTGCAGGATGCCGAACATGAACAGGTCGAGGAAACCGCCGGAGAACGTGAGGCCCACGGTGATGTTAAGCAGGTAGCAGAGCATATAGGCCAAGCCGGCGAACACGGTGGAGATGCCGAAGAGCACCGGCGCCACGAACAGGAAGCTGAACTCGAGCGGCTCGGTGATGCCGGTGAGCATGGAGGTCAGCGCCGCGGAGAGCAAAAGGCCACCCACAGCCTGTTTGCGCTCGGGCTTGGCAGCCTGGTACATGGCGAGCGCGGCACCCGGGAACGCGAAGATGTACAGGACGAACTCGCCGGTGAAGCACCAGGTGCCCGCCGTGGAGAAGTGCGTGACGGTGGGGTCGGCCAGCTGCGCGAAGAAGATGTTCTGGGCGCCATAGACCATCTGGCCGGCAACCTCCATGGAACCGCCGACGGCCGTCTGCCAGAAGGGCAGGTAGAACACGTGATGCAGACCGAAGGGAATGAGCAGGCGCTTGATCATGCCGAACAGGAACACGCCCACAGGACCGGCGCTCGCCACGGCGTAGCCCAGCGCGTTGATACCGTCCTGGACGGGCTGCCAGATGAAGAACATGGCGATGCCCACGAACGTGAACACGACGGTGGAGATGATGGGCACGAAGCGCGAGCCGCCGAAGAACGACAGCGCCTGGGGAAGCTGGATCTTATAGAACTTGTTGTGCAGCGCAGAGGTTCCCAGGCCCACGATGATGCCGCCGAAGGCGCCCATCTGCAGCGAGGTGATGCCGAGCACGCTCGCGGTGGCACCGTCGATGAACTGCTCGACCCCGCCGGTGAGGTCGATCATGGCCGAAATGGCCGAATGCATGACGAGGAACGCCACGGCAGCCGAGAGCGCGGCGACCTCCTTCTCGGCGCGGGCCATGCCGATGGCCACGCCCACGGCGAAGATGAGCGGCAGGTTGTCGAAGATGACGCCGCCGCAGGCCGACAACACCGTGAAGACATCCCATGCGATGGTGCCCGGGCCCATGATGCCCAGCAGGTTGTAGGTCGCAAGCGTCGTCTCGTTGGTGAACGAGCTGCCGAGGCCCATAAGCAGGCCGGCAACGGGTAGGACCGCGATGGGGAGCATGAACGAGCGCCCCACGCGCTGAAGGATGCCAAAGATCTTGTCCTTCATGTACGCCTCCTAGCGTCTGTGCGTCCGTATGGACGCGGCTGATCCCGGGCAGACCCGGGCCGAGCATCGCGTGCTTGCTCAAGGGGGCGCATGATGGCGGGGCGTGCTGGTGAGCGCTTTCTGCCGGCATGAAAAAAGCACCGACCAACGACAACACCCGCGACGACCACGCGCCGCCTCGAAAGCCGAAGGTTAGTGCCTGCCTACCAGTTACACGCCTTGCTATGCGATTCATGGTCATTCTGCCGTGGACGCGTATGGGTGCGGAAGAATGCCGGCGGCGAGTGGTCGATTTTTACGGGCAAACGGCATGTCCGCCGGCACATCACCCCGTCCGAGCTGCGCGGGCATCGCTTGCGAAGGCAACGAGTTCGAGCGCGAGCGACGCCGCAGCGTACAGAGACCACACGCCTGCGACGCCGAACGCTGCGACCACCCAGCCGCCCGTGGCCGACGCGAGAGCGCCCCCGCCGCGCAGAGCGAGCGACTGCACGGACGCCATTCCGGCGCGCTCTTCGGAGGGCACGGCGTTGTGCAGCACCGTTTGATCGATGACGCTTCGCGCGGCGATGCACACGTAATAGAGCAGATAGACAGCCGAGAAGAGCCAGACGTTCGTCGCGAAAGCGAAAAGCAGCAGGCAAATCGCGGCAGCCGCGTGCACAAGACCGTACAGCATGCGGCGTCCTTGGCGGCCCAGCGCCTGCGAAAGCGAAGCGCCCCAGCGCATGGCGGCGCTGCTTCCCAGCGCCGCGGCGAGCATGCCCGCGCAGTTGAGGGGACCGAGCATCCACTCGCAACCCACACCGGCGAGCTGCTGGAACGCGAGCTGCCAGTAGGTTTCGACTGCGAGCATGACGATGCCGGCAGATGCGGAGTTGACGAGCACCAGGCGCACGTCGCCCGGGGCAGCGAGGGTCGCACGCATATCGGCAAGCGCCGCGGCCAAGCTGGAGCGCTTGGCGCCAGCATGCCGCGCGTCGCGCGGGAACAGGATAGCCGCCCCGACGAGCACGCAGGCCGTCGCGCCCACAACGGCGCAGATGAGCAGCGCATAGCTCGCATCGAGCGAAGCGAGCAGGCCGCCTGCAAGCGCCCCGATGCCCACACCGCCAGACTCAAGCAGGGCGAGCCTACCGTTCAGGACATCCAGCGCGGCGCAGCGCTCCCTCGCATCACCGTGATCGGCCACCACACGGTCAAGCTCGATCGCCTCGAGCGTTCCCGTGCGTGCTGCCAGCGCAAGACCGCGAAGCGCGCTCGACACCGCCACGACGGCGATACCCGGCGGCAGCAACAGCACGAGATGCGCCACGACCTGCAGCGCCATCGCCCAGCAAAAGAGCCTGCGGCGACCGAGCATATCGGCGGCGACACCGCTCGGCACCTCGCAGACGGCGGTGACCACCAGCGTGACGCCCATCACGAGCGGCAGTGTTGCGAAGGTCGCGCCGCGGGCGAGCAGCATGAGCGAAAGCACCGGCGTCTCCAGGCCAATGCTCGCATTGAGCAGTAAGAACACCATCGCATGTGAGAGCGGGAGCACGCCAGCCGGTCGGCGTGTGTCCGACTTCGTCCGCATACTTCTCGTTTTCATAGCAGACTCCTCCCCACCCCGCGCGGTGCGCGAGGCGCAATGCGACACGACGTGTTCGGTTGTAGAGATAGCGCTATCCCTCGCGCTTACTCCTCGGGCTGGCGATGCGGGAAGAACATCAGGCTGAACTCCCAGGGCACCGTACCTTCCCGTGGCGATTCGTGCGCCTCCAGAAACGCGGCGATACGACGCTGGAGCTCGTGCGCCTCCTCCTCGGTGAGGTACACGAAGCCGTCGCGCAGGTCGCCGTGAGCCCGGCCGAGCTCCTGCTCGCGATTAATTTCAGACGATGCGATATAGGAGCGCAGCGCGTCGTAGGTGCGCTGATGGAGGTAATCGATCAGGAATGCCTTTTCCTCCTGCAGGTCATCGCGCGCACCAGCGCGGACGTTCACCGACGTAGGGATGAAACGCCAGTACTTGGCCGTGATGCCGCGAATGAGCTCGGTGTGGTCGAGCTCGACCAGCCCGAGCTTCTCGAGCTTTTTCATGTGGTGCGTGACCGACGAGGCGGAGATGCCCATGGCATCGGCCAGCTGCTTGCAGGTGGCCGGGCGCGCCATCACCTGCATCTCGTGCAGCAGGCGCTGCCGTTGCGGATTCATATAGATGTCGAGCTGTTCACGCGTGGTGATGTCGAGGCTGGCTTGCGGCATGGGACTCCCTTCCTTTGTTACACGCTATAGTACGTTACACGTTCTGTAACGTCAAGGGAAAACTGCTCCCGCTCGGCTGAGCATTTCTCGTACAGGCACGCATATCCTTTACCGTATCTTTGCAAAGCATACTTGTCTTTTTTTGCAAAGCTTGCTATGCTTTTATTGCAAAGCTAGCTTGTCATTTCCGTTGCAAGCATAGGCGGAAGGAGGGGTATGCGCACGAGAATTAAAGAGCTCAGGCGTGCCAACAAGCTCTCTCAGGCAGAATTGGCAGACGCCGTCGGAACCACAAGACAAACCATCACCTCAATCGAAATAGGAAAGTACACGGCATCCCTCCCGCTTGCCTACAAGATTTCCCGCTATTTCGGACTCGCCATCGAAGAGGTTTTCGATTTTTCGGAAATCGACGGAGAGCTGTAGGCATCCAACGTGCCGGGCGACCCCCACAGACAGGAGCCATCATGAACAAGAGCCTCTATACCCTGCACGAACAGACCACCAAACGACTTCGCGGAGAGACGGTCAGCCTCGTGCTGCTCATCGCCGTCTTCATCGCCATCTTACTGCTCACGCTGGACAACGCACTCCCCGCGGCACACGGCGACCCGTTCGTCTCGAGCTTTCTGGGCGGCGCCCTGTGCGGGCTGCTCGCCACGGCGGCGGTCGTCACCCTTGCCAAGATTGTCGAGCTGCGCCGAGCGCTGACCTCCGATATCGAACTGCGACGCCTTCATGCCAAGGAGAATGACGAGCTCGCACGCCATCAGGAAGCAGAAGTCAGCCGTCTGCTCGCCCGCGCGCAGCTGCCGATCTTCGTCATCTGCATCGTCGTCGCCGGCGCCTTGAGCCGCGAGGCGATGATCGGGGTGGCCACACTCGCCGTCGCCTGCTCTCTCGCGCGCATCGCCATCCGCCTGCATGTCAAGCGCTCCTACCATACTGCCGAGGAATAACCGTATCCATCCTGACCTGCAGGGCAACCATCAGTTGACACTTGTTGGGACAGGCAGGGCATAACCCGGCGAAGCGCCCGGTACAATCACAGCAGAGGCGAGAAATCAATGAGGAGGCCGACGATGGATGCCCGCAACGCCGATCGCATCCCCCTGAGCACGCAGCTGCGCGAGCTGCGACGCGCACACGGCTATACGCAAGGACAGCTCGCTATTCGCCTGGGACTGACGAGACAGGCGATATCGAAGTGGGAAAACGGCCAGTCCACGCCCGACCTTGATAACCTTCGGCAGCTGTCCGGGCTCTATGGCTGCAGCGTTGACGAGCTGCTTGGCATGCCCGCCGCGAGCGATGCAGCCCGTGCCGTCCCCACGCCGTCTGAAGGCGCGCGCATTATGCGCGACCGATCGCTGGTGTGGAAGCACGCACTGCTTTCCGGCGGTGTTCTTGGCCTTGAATTGGGGCTCGTCAACGCCCTGCACGAGGCGTTCGACCCCATGACGTCCCCGCCGATTATGCTGGTGTTTTGCGGCATCGCGCTGCTGTGCGGCGTCAAGTTGTTCTCGTACACCGTGGAGTATCGCCAGCGCGGCGGCTCCAAGGTGTTGGCGGTCCTTGAGCTTGCGCTCGTGCTATTGGGGTTGGTGGTACCCCTTGCGCTCGGCGCCACACCGACAGCAATGGCCATCTGCTCGCTCCTGAGCTTGCTGTGCGTTTTCTGCGCGAATCGCATCTTCGCGTGGCGGCTGCTATACCAGCGCCCCTGGAACCCGCGCGAGGATTTCAGCGATCCCTTGGGCCGCAAAAACCACGCCCAGCAGTGATGTGAAAAAGGCCTGAGGTTTTTTCACATGCTCACGCCGAAAGTCGGCAGCTGGCGCCAAACCCCACAATGCCCGAACCTCCGCTCCTATAATCAAGAAGAGGCGCAATCAAGCGACCGCCCCCAAAGGAGGAGGAAATCATAACCGATAAGCAGCTGGACAACAACAGCCTCGAGCCCGAAATCCCCGAGACCCCCCCCCGAGAACCCCGAGATGTCCGATGAGCAGCTTGAAGAAGCGACAGGCGGCTGGAACACTACGCGGCCGGTCTACTACGTGTTCTGCAGGGAGTGCCGCAGCGCATTTTGCTGCTACAATGACGAGCAGGTCAAGCAGATCGTCACGAACCCCTGCCGCTGTTGCGGAGCCCCGTACACCTCCCTGTACATCGACCCCAACCTGTGTCCTCCGCCTGTCGAGTACTAGGGCTTGGCGCAACTCGAGCTTGCGCAGCGGATGGGATTACCGACAGGCCGGTCTCCAAGTGAGCGCACAATCACGTGCAACCCAACCCGAGTAACCCGCAACAACTGCCGCTGCATGTTGCACAGTGCACTGCCGCGATACAAGTATGCCCCGCAAAGCGGGGCATACTTCGGTCTATTCGATTGAACGGCAGGGCTACTCCGCCTCGCCGCCGATCACGTCGAGGCCCTCGACGCCCAAGCGCTCGACCGTATCGCTCGTGAGCCACAGCTCGTCGCGGTTGCGCGACAGGAAGTCGCGGCTTCCCTCGGTGATCTCGTGCGCGGGCGTGCTGTCGATGGGCAGCTCGTACAGCTCTTCCTCAATAGTCACGACCTCGTAGTCGTCGCCGGAAAGCGTCACGCTGCGCAGCGTGATGGCATCCGCATCAACGCCCTCGGGTGTGCTCTTGCCGAGCGAATTGAAGAAAAAGACGCCGATAGCCAAAAAGATAACCAGCAAAACGATTGCGACGGTACGGCCCTTCCCCGGTGCAGCTATGTGTATTCCCCTTACCCTTTGGAATGTGCACGCCTCTTATGTATGCTGCTACCAGCATGTTCGTTCGTCAATCAACCATTTGTTGAACGTATTCGGCGGACCGCCGGTCGCCTACGTGCATGATGCCGAGGCGCCTTCCCGAATCGCGGCGTATCATTTTCGCAAGGTGCACGATCCCAGGGAGGGCCAGCATGCCGCAATTCACGCATGACACCGTTGTGAAATCCGGATCGCCCGCCAGCGACGAGCTGCTGTGCGAGTCCGCCGGGCTCCGTTGGCTTGCGGAGGCGGAAAGCGATGGCGGGATACGGATTGCCCAGGTATACGAGGTTTCGCGCGAGCGGCTCGTGGAGGAGCGCGTTGCCACCGGAGCGCCTACGCGCAGCGCCGCCCGGCACATCGGCGCCGCCCTCGCGCGCATGCATGCAGCAGGCGCCCCGTGGTGGGGATGCCCGCCTGCCGGCTGCCCTGAGGGGGCCCGCGGCATCGGCCGGGCGCTCACGCCCTGGGCACCGCGCGGCGCAGCCTCGACCTGGGGCGCGTTTTTCGCCGAGTACCGCATGATGTACTACGTGCGGCTGCTGCGCGACAGCGGCACATTCGGACCGTGCGAAGCCGCGTTGCTGGAACGCGTGGCCTCGCGCGTGGCGGCGGGTACATTCGATGCGGAGCAGCCGGTACTTGTACGAGAATCGGGCGCGGCGTGCGCGCGACTGCACGGCGACCTATGGGCAGGCAACGTGCTCTACCTGGCAGATTCCTCCGCCCCTACGGGCGGTGCGCTCATTGACCCCATGGCATACGGAGGGCATGCGGAAACCGACCTGGCAATGCTACAGCTGTTTGGCTATCCGTATCTGGAAGATGTGCTCGCGGGCTACGATGAGGCCTCGCCCCTGGCCAGCGGTTGGCGCGAGCGCGTGGGGCTCCATCAGCTGGCACCCCTGCTGCTGCATTGCGTGCTGTTCGGCAGCGGGTATGTGCCCGAAACCCTCGACACCGCCCGGCAGTATCTCTAGCCAACACGTTTACACCCAACGCCAACTTGTCGGCTATACTTGTGCTGTCGACCGAGTGAGGATGGGACCTCGCAGTGCGTGTGGCGGCGCCATCGGATCGGCGGAAAGGCTGGACAAGGTGCGGATTCGCTAGATAACACCCCTTGATACGTACCACCCGCGTCGCGGGTGCTCGGCAACGGCGCCCGCCGTCTTGCGAGGAGTTTGTCTATGCAGCTTTCCCTGTCCGGCGTATCCTACGCCTACCCTTCTTCTGTACAACCGATTCTGACCGACGTGACCATTGCGTTTCCCCCTGGCTGGACCGGCCTTTTGGGCGATAACGGGTGCGGCAAATCGACGCTTGCACGCATCGCGTGCGGCCTCATCGAGCCGGATGCGGGCTCGGTCACGCGCGGACTCGTATGCACGATGTGCCCGCAAGAGGCCGATGTTGCCCCCGAGGGGCTTTACGACTTCGCCGCCGATTACGGACGCGAGGCGCGGGAGCTTCGCCGTATCTTTCGCATCGAGGACGACATGCCCTGGCGCTTCGATGAGCTCTCTTTCGGCGAGCGAAAGAAACTGCAGATTGCCGTCGCGCTGTGGCAGCGACCCGATGTGCTCGTGGCGGACGAGCCCACCAACCACCTGGATGCCGACGCGCGAGCCCAGCTCGCAGCCGCCCTGGCACGCTTTCGCGGCATCGGCATCCTCGTGTCGCACGACCGCGAGCTGCTCGACGCGCTCGTCGACCGCTGTGTGTCGTTCGAGCCCGGCGGAAAGCTCGTGGTGCGGCCTGGAGGCTATACGGCGGCGCACGGTCAGGCCGAGCTTGAGCGTACGTCGACCGCGCGCGAGCGAGCTGCGGCAAAAGAGCAGCTCGCTCGCCTATCCGCCGAACAAGACCGACGTGCTCACGAGGCGGCGCGCGCGGCGGCGCGGCGCAGCAAACGGCATATCGACCCCAAGGACAAATCGGCCAAGGCAAAGATCGACCTCGCCATCTACACCGGGCAGGACGGCGCGGCGGGCAAGAAGACCGTGCAGATGAACGCGCAGGTCGATGCCGCGCGCAAACGCGTCGAGGCGGCGTTTGTGCACAAGCGCTACGACGGCGACCTGTGGGTCGATGCAAGCCCCAGCCCGCGCAAAACCGTGCTGCACGTTCCCGCAGCGACCATTGCCTGCGGCGAGGGCGTTTTGGAAATTCCCGAGCTCTACGTGGGCAACACCGACCACATTGGCATCGTGGGACCCAACGGGGCGGGCAAGTCAACGCTGTTGGCGCACGTGCGCGGCCTGCTCTCCCCCGATCTTGCCGTGTTGGATATTCCGCAGGAGCTTGATGCGGAGGAACGCGAGCACACCGTGGCCGGCGTGGCGGCGCTGTCTGATGCCGAGCGCGGGCGCGTGCTCTCGACTGTGGCACAGCTCAACTCCGACCCGGACCGCATCCTGGAAGGCGGGCGCACGAGCCCCGGCGAACTGCGCAAACTCATGCTCGCGTCGGGCATGCTGTGCCGTCCCGTCCTCATCATCATGGATGAGCCGACCAACCATTTGGATCTGCACTCTACCGAGGCGCTCGAGCGCGCACTTGCGGCGTATCCGGGAGCGTTGCTGCTGGTAAGCCACGACCGCGCCTTCTTGCAGGCGTGCACCACGCGCACCTGGGACGTGCGCGATGGGCGCGTTCTGGAGCGGTGAGTGTCGGGCGGCAGCAGAACGGGTAACGGCCTTCGCGACGCTTCGCCTGCGCCTGCTCGGGTGCGGTTTATCATGATAAAACGCACGGGCTGCAGCACGCTTCCTGCGCAAACGCAACAAACGCCGCCGTTTTATCATGATAAAACGGCGGCGCACAGAGAGGGGCAAGCTCGTTGTCGCCCTATAGGGATTCCGTTATGCCTGGCGGAGGTAGCGCACCTCGAAGGGCTTGAGCTCGAGCGCGCCCGTCAGCTCAATAGGCTCGGCATCCTCGTCAAGCAGGTCGATGAAGGTTCCGTTGAGCTCGCCTGCCTGCAGTGTGAACGGCTCGTCCACCGCATTGACCGCCACGAGTACGCGCTCCGCCGGGGCGTTACCGTCCGCATCGACCGCACGCTCGAACAGCAGCTGCTTATTGAAGATGACGACGTTGCGGTACGCGCCGTAGTTGAGCGCGCGACTGCCGGCTCGGGCCTCGATGAGCGTGTGGATGTAGTCCGTGAGCTCGTTGGGCGCCGGCTCGGTAAACTCCGGGCGCAGGTCGTAGTCGTCGTGCGCGCCCTTGTTGCCGGTTTGCCCCCATTCGCTGCCGTAGTACAGGCACGGGATGCCCGGCATACCGAACATGAGGCCGTAGGCGGGACGGATGCAGCGCGGCTCGGTAAGGATGCTCGCCAGGCGCGTGACGTCATGGTTGTCCGCAAAACTCAGCAGGTGCAGGCCGCGATAGATGCACCAAGGATCGCCGCCGAACTGGCGGTGCAGCGAATGGGCGATCTCGAAGAGGTTCTGCGAGTTGAAGCTCGAATACAGGCCCTTGTAACACTCATAGTTAGTGCAGGAATGCAGCATCTGGTCGTTCACGAGCTGGCTGTAGTCGCCGTGCAGCGTCTCGCCGATGAGCACGAACTCCTGCCCCTGCGTGCCGGCGGAAGTGAGCTCGTTCGCCACGCCGCGCAGACGGCGGATGAAGTCGTGGTCGAGCGAGTACGCGACGTCTAGGCGCAGGCCGTCGATCATGAACTCGGAGCGCCATTTGCGCACGCAGTCCAGCAGGTACTCCACGACCTGGGGGTTGCGCAGGTTGAGCTTGACAAGATCGAAGCAGCCTTCCCAGCCCTCATACCAAAAGCCGTCGTCAAAGGCCGAATTGCCGTCGAAGTTGGTGAAGAACCAGTCGCGGTAGGGCGAGTCCCAGCGCTTCTCGCGCACGTCCTGGAACGCCCAGAACTCGCGGCCAACGTGGTTGAACACGGCGTCGAGCACCACATGGATGCCGTGCTCGTGCAATGTGCGTACCACCTGGGCGAAGTCTTCGTTGGTGCCCAGGCGACAGTCGATACGGGTGAGGTCGCGCGTATCGTAGCCGTGCGCGGATGACTCGAACACCGGGTTGAGCAGCACGGCTTTGACCCCGAGCTTCTGCAGGTACGGGGCCCATTCCGCCACGCGCAAAATGCGATGCGCCTGCACGCCGTCATTGTGCAGCGGCGCGCCGCAAAAGCCGATGGGATAGATCTGATAGAACGTGCTTTCATATGCCCACATGGCTGCCTCCCCGTTGCCATCGAATAAACCGACGCCAGTATACCTGCCGAGGCTGTGGGCTATACCTGCAAGCGGTGAACGGTTAGGTGCTTGCGGCAACAATGGTGCGATAGCAGAAAGCCCGCCAGCCGAAGGGGCATCTTCGGCTGGCGGGCCTCTAGGAGGGAATGCGCTGTTTGGCGCGTGCTACTTGCGCTTGCGCACCACGGCAGCAGCCGCGAAAGCGGTCACGCTCGCGCTGGCGGCTGCACCTGCGATGAGAAGCGATGCGTCGCCCGTTTGAGGCAGGTTGGAATCGCCCGGGGTGGACGCGGGGGTGTCGGGGTCCGGCGTGTCGCCCGTGGGCTGATCCGGGTCGGAGGGCTCGCCAGGATCCTCGGGATCGCTGGGCTGATCCGGGTCGGGCTGGTCCGGGTCATCGGGATCGTCCGGGGTATTCGGGTTATCGGGATCGTCCGGGTCAGGATTGTCGGGAGTGTCCGGATCTTCTGGCTCGGGATTGTCAGGTTCCGGATCATCCGGCTCCGGCGTATCCGGATCGGGATCATCGGGACCAGGTCCGGGATTCCAAATGGGCGCCCACTGCGCGACATACGTCGCATCGGCAGTCACGGTGTCCGCAACTTCGGGGGCCCAGCCAGCGAAGGTATAGCCAGCACGCGAAGGCGTACCACCCTCGAATGCGGGGGTCTGGTCACCATAGCCGATACCCGATGTAACCTGATCGGCGAAGACTTCCTCGCCTTCCACGCCATCGGTGTAGGTAACGGTGAACTGTTGCTTGAAGTAGACCTTCAGCACCAGGGAGCCATCGGCGGCAACGGTGCCCTCGAGCGTTGACGCCTCTTCGTCCAGAACGTAATTGCCCTTGGAAGAATCTGGCGTCTCGTCCGCCTCGGTTGCGCTCACCTCTGCACCGGCTTTGGCGTAACGCGTGGCGCTCGCGTCGGCAACGGCGGGATACTCGCCCTCGTTCTCGTAGTAATACTCAACCGTGTAGGGCGCATCCCATGCAAGCGCAAAGGGAGAGAAGCAACCGTTTGCGGCATCTGCTTTGAGCGTAAAGACGACGTTATTGCCTTCGACTTTGCAATCAATCGGCGTGACCTCGCAGCTATTCACCTGGTCCGAAAGGTTGTCACGATACTCGCGATGTAAGCCCTCAAAGTGGTAGACCTTGAAGTTGGCTGCCTCATCCTTGGGAGCGTTTTCAGGAATGGGCCAGTAAATCGTGACGTCCTTATCCGAACTCACCCAAACGTTACCGTCATGCTCGTTGATAAGGTCGAGATACTTGAGCTGACTCGTTTCCTTGGAGAGGCTCGCGCCCTCCTCTTTATTTGCGCGATCGATGAGCAACTGCGCAGTGTCTTCGCCCTCTTCACCCGGAATGAGGTCATCGAACAGCAGGGAGATTTCGGGCTTACCGCTTGCGGTGTCGCCCAGCAGGCCAAGACCGGAGTCGCTACCGTTCGTGTGATACGTGGCGTCTTCGGAAATCATTGCGATGCCAACACCGTCGGATGTGTCGACATCTTTGGCGTCGCTCACCACGGGCTGGGCGATATCGACCTCGTTGTCCAGTACGTCATCGGGATCGGAAACGTTGCGCACCGTCACGGTTGCGGAATGACCAGAAGCAAGCACAACGTCATACGTCGTGGTCTTAGCCGTACCGTCTTCGCCCTCCGTTGTCAGCGTTGCCGTCAGCTTGCCGGGCTCGATCCCGATTTCGTAGATACCCGGAACAGCATCGTCTTCCGCGGCCTTCCCATCGGTGCCCGCAAGCGTGAAGGTGTTCTTCAGGCGCGGAAGAATCCACAGGTTGTCGCCAACTTTCTGAGCTTTGAACTCGGAATTCGCGCCATTGGGATCATCGGAAGCAAACTCAAACGTCAGATCCGCAATGGAATCGTTATCGATACCCGAAATGCTGTAACGAATCGCAGGGAACGAGGTTCCGTTCTGAGAATCGCCGCCGGTGTAAGCCGTCACGCTCACCGGGTTCAGCGTGATCTCGGAAACCTTGCGATTGGTGATCACCGTTCCGAAGCCGAAGCGCTCGTTTCCCGTTACGGTAAACTCGCCGTTTGCGCTCACGTTTCCAACACTCGCATTGCCACTTTCCCCGAACACCGTCACACCTTCGACGTACCCATCGGCCCAGGTCTTTTGGACAATGCGGTACTTTCCAGCAGGAAACGGCTCAAAGCTCAATCGGCCATCCGCATCGGTAGTTCCGACAAGCTTCTCGTTATTAACCCATGACTCCGAATCCGAATCCCACTCCTGAACGCAGAACGTGGCGCCGGCTATAGCAGCTTTAGTCTCTTCATCAACAAGCCGAATGGCCAATGTGCCAGGTTGCACAACTCCAGTGCCACCGCCGTTGTTAATCGTATAGACAGAGCTGTTTCCAGATGTTGAAGGAACAGTGCTGTTGTTTTCGTACGATGTCCTGCTGGCGTAGTTCGTGACCTTCTTTTCACCAATGATTTCTGGATAATATGTATCAAATTCTATATAATAGCTTACGATGTTGCCTCCGGTATAGGCATCATCACCGAAGATATCCGGATAGCGGGTCACGATATTGGGATCATAGTCGCCGTACATGATGCCATTGTTGTTTTCAGCATCACCAACGCGACCAAAATTGCACATGAACGTTTGGGTTCCATCGTCCGCACGATATATACCCCAAGACAAATCAGCACCTTTGATGCGCTCTTCGAATTCTTCGACCGTCTCTCCTTTGGCCTGCTCCAGCTGCTTCATCCTGTTACGGATGTCATAACGCATGGTGCCCACACGGCGGGCATAATACGTTCCCGCGGGTATCGTGTACCACGTGTTAAATGTCGTCTCTTTATCAGTCATCGCGACAGAAGGAACCGCTGCGTAAATCTCCATACTCTTCGTGTCGATAAATCCCTTTTCAGGAATTACGTCTTTAATAAACAAGTCATCATGAATGACCGGGGTTCGCTTTGTCGAGCTGGAATTGGTGGTGTAGCCGTAGAGGTCCATCGATCCGATGGGATTTACCTCTAGGCAGATGACGGCTCCGGTTTGCTCCGCATTCGACCAACCGTTCTTCCAAAACACATCGATATCGACAGACCCCATGTCCTGTTCACCAGAAGAGGAATTCGCCTGCTTGAAAATGATTTGCTGGGTTATGCCACCCAGTTCGAGCTCTTTCTCGACGCTATTCTCAGGAGTCGCCCCCATATTCTTAGCGACTAGTTTGCTTGGAATAGTAACCGTACCGCTGATAGCCGCGGTCCCACTGTCGACTTTTCCAACAGTAAAAATAATATTTTTGCCTGCAGCATCAAATGTTAGCCGAGCAAGCTCGTTTTTATTGGCATCATACAGGCAAACAGGCCCGAGACTGCCCCAGTCGGCATCAAACAAGTCACCGAGATTCGTCTCAACAGAAACCGTATCACCTTCAGCAAAAGGGTCACCCGCTTTGGTTTCCAGAGAAAAGCTAACACGCATACCGTAGTTGCTCCCCTGGTATACCTCAGAAGAAATATCAAAGCTCGTAATGCCTGCTTTGACGCTACCGGATCTCGAAGACCCTCCGTTTAAGTTGTTGTCACCCGCCCATGCGGGGGCGCATAGGGCAAAGCTGGCGCATAGCGCCATGACGAAGGCTAGTAGTACGGTTAAGCTGCGTTTCATGTCCCGACCTCTCTTTAGTTGTATGCCTGCACTGTTGGCATGTTTCCCGACACAATTCCAACAACGCAAACCGCGCGCGACGCGAATCGCACGTTTAGCTGAGAGTAACACCCCCCTCCCCACTCAACGCAACAAGAATTGATCATAGCTTTTGAATCTTGAGCGCGGCCGAGGACCGGGAGCAGGCGCTCATTTTGAGCTGCCGGTGCATGTGAGCTGCGGATACGCTACCGAAACTCATGCTCTCCTAAACGCATTCCGCCTTGAATGACGTGTCACCGCGCATATGAAGCACGGTCATTCCGCTCGGGAATACGAAGGAGGCCGCGATGCTGGGACGCACTTCAAGCGCGCTCCCGACAAACATCAAACACCCGCGCCCACCTTGCGCTTTGCAACAACGTGGGCGCAGAAATCCGCTCTGCTTGATGTTTCCTTGCTCTATCCCATCAGCGAGCCGTTGAAATGGATAATTGCACCGAGCGTCACTGCGAGTCCGATACCGAAGAGCGCCAAGCCCGCTCCCATGAGCGCCTTCATCCACAGCAGGGCCGGTCGACGGCCGGACATGAGGAACCCGACGAGAATGGAGAGCGCCAAACCGATGCCCAAGGTGATGGTTCCGCCGCCAACCCAGCCGGCGAGCGCGGGTAAATCATCAGCGGCGACATTCACCAGATGATATCCGTGCAGCATGGACGGGTCGCCCGATGCAATCATCATGGCTCCCGGAATCACCGTTACCCCGCAGACAATCAGTGCGATCACGATACCGAGGCCGGTGGTCAGCGCACGCGGCGCAGACGAATCGCTGGCGCCTGATCCCGGCGCTCCAAACGAAAACAGCGAGCCGTTGAAGTGGACGACCGCACCGAGCGTCAACGCAAGTCCGGCGACCATGAGCACGATTCCCACGATGGACAGCCAGTCCGGCAGCGGTGACATCGGCACAAGCAGCGCGCAACCGACGCCGCACGCGGCGAGCCCTGCTCCCGACCAACGCGCGAGTGCCGGCCACTTCTCTATGGGGGTCGATGCGAAATGATAGCCGTGCATGATGCGCGGGTTGCCCGTCACCAGCATGTAGACACCTGTTGCTGCCACTAACAACCCGCACAGAAGACAGGTGACGAATCCAGCGGTCTGAGAATCCATAATGCACCTCCGCGCATCGTCGGACCCTGCACTTTTGCCGCCATGGTAGCGCTTTGCGCGCTGGGCGCAAGAGAGGGCGCGGCGCGGCGGCAAACGGTCGGTTCCTGCCGCCCAACGTGGGAAATTAGTGCCTGTCCCTATATTCCCAGCGCTCGGATGGGGGCTGCGGTCTTAGGCAGCCAGAACTGCACGAGCGGGCCGGTGCAGAATGCGGCAACGACGGTACCCACGCCCACCGTGCCGCCCAGGAGGAAGCCCGCGGCAACGAAGAACAAGTCGCAGCCCACGCGGACCCAGCGGAACTCGATCTTTTCGAGCTTATCGGACAAGATGATAGCTACCAGGTCGTTAGGGCCGGTGCCGGCGTTGCTGTTGATGACAATGGACATGCCGAGCGCCAGCACCACGCATCCCACGAGCATGCTCACGATGCGCAGCACCATGGGAGACGCCTCGTTGATGACGCCCTGCAGCATCCAGGTAAACAGGTCGATGATGGGTCCGCCGCAAAACGCGCAGACCACGGTGCCCGGCTTGACGTAGCCTTTCGTGGTGGCGAGCATCAGCACCATGAGGATGCACAGCACGATGACGTGCACCGTACCGACCGTGAGGCCGAATACGCGGGAAAGGCCCTGGATGAAGACGGTGAACGTGTCGGTTCCGAGTGCGGACTGCAAAAACAGCGTGACGCCCAGGTGCGCCACGGTAAGGCCGATCAGCAGGACGACGAGGGCTTTCGCCCAATCAGCGGCGCTGCGGCCCGAGGTGTCGCTTGCGAACTGAGCCATAGGTTCTTCCCCTTCCCCATAGGCTTTCGATAATACGGCAAGCAGCACCTTTATCGAGCGGGAACGTAGAGTCCGTTCGGTGAATCTGCGCTGACGCAGGAAAGACAGGGCATCATAGGGGGTTGGTAGTTTCTACTTGCCGTTTCGTTCACTAACTGGCTCAAATTGCCCCAGTTACCGAACGAAACGGCAAGTAGAAATGATTGACCCCTCGTGCGAGCGTGGTGCCTGCGCTCATCGTCCGCCCCGCAGCACTTCGCTATACTCGATTCCAGCTGAACTATCGCGAAGGAGCTTGCATGCAGATCTCGACTCGCTTCACCATGGCCGTGCACGTGCTGGTTGCCATCGGTCACTTCGAGGGCCAGCGCGCCACGTCGACGTTTTTGGCCAAAAGCGTCAACGCAAACCCGGTGGTCATCCGCCGCATTATGGGTCAGCTGAAGGAAGCCGGGCTGATTACCGTCGAGATGGGCCTGGGCGGCGCCACGCTGGCACGCTCTGCCAGCGCGATCACGCTGCTCGATGTGTACCGCGCGGTGGAAAGCACCGAGGAGCATCTCTTCCACTTCCACGAAGGCCCCAACCCCGAATGCCCTGTGGGCCGCAACATCCACGCCGTGCTCGACGATGAGCTCGATGCGGCGCAGCGCGCGCTGGAGGACCGCTTGGCGCAGACGACGCTCGCGGACCTGCTTGAGCGCACCGACGCCCTCGTTGCCCAGCAGGCGCAGGAGTAACGCCCGCCCGGGGACGAACGCCACACATCGCTCATAACCTGCTAAGTTGGAAGAATTACTTATATTCCTGTGAAAAGGCTGTCGATGCCATAAGGTACCGTACAAAATGGTATTACCCCGTAAGCAGCTCGACACCGAAGGGGGCACTGTGTACGGATACCTGCTCGCCGATGAGTCGACGCTCGACAGCGCAGAAAAGGAACGCTATCAGGCGCTGTATTGTGGCCTGTGCCGCACGCTGGGCAAACGCTACGACCTGCCCAGCAAGCTTGGGCTCTCGTACGACATGGTCTTCCTCGTGATGCTGCTGGGCTCGCTGTACGAGCCCGCGGAGGATTGCGAGCAGGAACGCTGTCCCGTTCACCCCATCAAGCCCCATGCGTACGCGTGCTCGGTGTGCACCGATTACGCGGCAGACATCTCGGTCGCGCTCTCCTATCACAAGCTGCTCGACAACTGGATCGACGACCGCAGCATCCCGTCGCGCGCAGCGGCTGCCGCGCTCAAGCGCTCGTACGAGACCGCGCGCATCCGGGCGCCGCGCGTCTGCGAGACCATCGAACGCGAGCTGACGGCGCTGGGGCAACTGGAGCACGAGCGCAGTCAGAACGTTGACAAAGTAGCCGCGTGCTTTGGGCGGGCACTGGGCGAGATCTTCGCCTGGCGCGATGATTTCTGGGCCGATCAGCTTCGCGCCTTCGGCATGCACTTGGGAACGCTTGTGTACCTCATGGACGCCGCGTGCGATGTCGAGCGCGACCGGCGCCGCAACAGCTATAATCCGCTCATTGCAACGGGAATTGACCCCGTCCGCGCGCACGACGCCCTCGCCAACGTCGCCGGTGCTGCCGCCGACGCATTCGAGAGGCTTCCACTCGAGCGCGACCTGCACCTTATGCGCAGCGTCGTGTACGCAGGCATCTGGCAGCCATACAACAAGGCGTATGGCAACGCGGATGGCTCCGACCGAGCACCCGACGGACGGCAGGACGAGTAGCCCCGACGCGCCCGCATACGTACCGACCCCAGCCAAGAAGGAAACCCTTTGTCACGCGACCCTTACGACATACTCGGCGTCAGCAAAGACGCGAGCCCCGATGAGATCAAGCGCGCCTACCGCAAGAAAGCGCGCGAGAACCACCCGGACCTCAATCCCGACGATCCGGATGCCGCACGCCGCATGAACGAGGTGAATGAGGCGTACGACCGCATCATGAATCCGGAGAAGTACGCGCGTCGCGATGCCGCGGAGGCCGCGCGCAACGCCGGGGCGGGCCAGCCGTATGGCGGCGCGGGCGGCGCGTGGAACCCCTACGGGTCCGGACAGGGCGCCGGCGGCCCTGACCAGTACGATCCGTTTGGCTGGGGCTGGGGCGGCTTTGATTTCAATGATTTCTACGGAGGCGCGCAGCCGGGCGGCCAAACGGTCGAGGCCCCGGTGGCCGACCCGCGCGACACGGCAACCGTCCGCCAGGCTATCGACGAGATTCGCTCCGGACGCTCGCAGGACGCCCTCAATACGCTGCACCAAACGGTGAGCGCCGACCGCGACGCCCGTTGGCACTACGTATGCGCCTGCGCCCAGGTGGGGTGCGGCGAGCGCGTCGCAGCGTTGGAGAGCATCAAGCGCGCGTGCGAACTCGACCCCAATAACGCCACGTACCAGCGCGTTCTTTCCACACTCACCCAAGCGGGGCGCACCTACCAGCAGGCGGGCGAGGCGCGCGGATTCACCATGTCCGGCGCGAACGCCCAGCTGCTGTGCTGCAGTATGTGGCTGTGCGGCCCCACGATGTGCCGTATGTTCTGCATGCCGTTTGGGTATTGGTAAACCCATACCGCGCGCCAAGGACTCGCCTTGACGCTGCGAACGAGAAAGGAATCACATGGCCGCTACCATCGGAATCGACCTGGGAACCACCAACAGCTGCGTCGCCACCGTGGAAGGCGGCCGTCCGACCGTCATTCCCAACACGCTGGGTGAACGCACCACGCCGAGCGTCATCTCGTTCACCAGCGACGGCGAGCGCCTGGTGGGAACGCCGGCACTGCGCCGTGCGGCCGTCAATCCGGAGCAGACGTTCTCCTCGGTGAAGCGGCACATGGGCACCGACTGGCGCGCTCAGGCCGACGACCGGAACTTCACCCCGCAGGAGCTCTCGGCGATGATCTTACGGCAGCTCAAGAAGGATGCCGAAGCCTACCTGGGCCAGCCGGTCGACAAGGCTGTCATCACCGTGCCCGCGTACTTCAACGACACCCAGCGTCAGGCCACCAAGGACGCCGGGCGCATCGCCGGGCTCGAGGTGCTGCGCATCATTAACGAACCCACGAGTGCCGCACTCGCCTACGGGCTGGACAACGGCACGCCGCAAAAAGTCATGGTGTACGACCTGGGCGGCGGCACCTTCGACGTGTCGATTATCGAGATCGGCGACGGCGTGATCGAGGTGCTCGCGACCTCGGGCGACAACCATCTGGGCGGCGACGACTTCGATGAGCGGCTGTTCGACCACCTGGCAGATGCGTTTGAGCACGAAAACCACGTGGACCTGCGCCGCGATGCATCGGCCGTGCAGCGCGTGCGCGAGGCGGCGCGTCAGGCAAAGTGCGAGCTTTCCAGCGCGCAGAGTACCGTGGTCAACCTGCCGTTTTTGATGCAGCACGGCGGCATGCCCCTGCATATGAACGTCACCGTCATGCGCTCCGAGTTCGAGCGGATGACGCACGATTTGGTGGAGCGCACCTCTGGCCCGGTCATGCGCGCGCTTGACGACGCCGGTATCGCCGCCTCCGAGCTGGGCTGCGTGCTGCTGGTGGGCGGCTCGACCCGCATGCCTGCCGTGGTGGAACACGTGCGCTCGTTGACCGGGCACGCACCGTCCAATTCCATCAACCCCGACGAATGCGAGGCACTCGGCGCCGCCATTCAGGCGAACACGCTCGAAACCGCCAGCGAGGGCCTGGTACCCTACACCGACATCCTGTTGCTCGACGTGACACCGCTTTCGCTTGCCATCGAGACCGTCGGCGGTGTGGCAACGCGCGTCATCGACCGCAACACGACCCTGCCCACGCACTATTCGCAGGTATTCACCACCGCGGCAGCCTTCCAGACCAGCGTTGAAATCAACGTGCTGCAAGGTGAGCGCCCCATGGCGAAAGATAACAAGTCGCTCGGCAAGTTCAAGCTGGGCGGCATCAAGCGTGCCATGGCGGGCGTGCCCCAAATCGAGGTGACGTTCGACATCGACGCCAACGGCATTTTGACCGTGTCGGCCAAGGATCTGAAGACCGGCAACGAGCAGTCCATCACCATCACCGATTCGGGACGCATGTCCGACGACGAGATCGATGCCGCCATCCGCGATGCCGAGCGCTATGCGGAGGAGGATGCGGTGCGCGCGAAGAACGCGGGAGCTGTGGACGCCGCGCGCCGTCAGCTGGCGACCGTCGAGAACGCGCTGGCGCGCGCAGGCAAGCGCATCGACCGCGACGAGAAGAAGCGCGTGAAGGCCGCATGCGCCAACGTGGCGCGTGGCCTGCGCAAGAAGCCCGGCAAGATGACCGACGCGGACATCCAGGCGCTCATCGCCGCCACCGAGGAGCTCGAGCGCGCCGGCGCCCACGTGGTGGAGCTGGCCTCGCAAGACGAGCAGTAACGGCTGTCCTCTCTGGGAACGGGGGCAGGAGGCGCCACTTTGGCCTCTCCGGGGACGGGGTGCCACGCGCCACTTTGGCCTCTTTTGGGACAGGTCTCCACCGTGGGACGCAGCAACACGCTGTTCCGTCCCAGGCTGACACCCTGTTCCGCCTTCGGCGAGGTAAGCCTTTTGTTTTGATCGAATTGGGTACAACAGAAGATGTCAATCCCAAGTACGAGGAGGCATATATGGATACGTTGGAATGCCTGAAGACCCGCCGCAGCGTCCGCGCCTACAAGCCCGATGCCGTGCCCACGGAACTCATCGACAAGATGCTCGAGGCGGGGACGTTTGCCCCCACGGGCATGGGTCGCCAGTCCCCCATCATCGTCGCTATCACGAACAAAGAGGTGCGCGACCAGCTGTCGAAGCTCAACGCAGGCGTTATGGGCAGCGATGACGACCCGTTCTACGGCGCGCCCGCCGTGTTGGTGGTGCTTGCCCGCAAGGATGTGCCCACGCATGTGTACGACGGCAGCCTGGTGATGGGCAACCTGCTCAACGCCGCGCACGAACTGGGGCTCGCGAGCTGCTGGATTCACCGCGCCAAAGAGGAGTTTGAGACGGACGAAGGTCGCGCAATTCTTACCGGTTTGGGAATCGATGCAGATGAGTACGAGGGCATCGGCAACTGCATCGTTGGCTATGCCGAAGGCGCAGAGCCCGAGGCGAAGCCGCGCAAAGAGGATTACATCTTCCGCATCGCGTAGCCATTTTGCGCATGCTCTATCCATGTTGCCCGGGACTCCCCGCGTGGGGGCTCCGGGCTTTTTGCTGGCAAGCTAGAGACGGTGCGCACGAAGGCGAATGCGCACGTAGTCGACGTACCAGCCGTCGTCACGCAGAAGCATGGGACGGAGCTCCTCCACCGCTTCGCCGACTGCATCTTCCACCATCGCGGAACCCCGCTCGTCTGGGCAAGGATATCGTGAGTCGATAACGAGACCTGTCCCCAGGGACGCCAAAGTGGCGCCTGGCACCCCGTCCCCAGAGAGGACAGTCGGGGGCGGCTAGCAGCCGAAAAGGCTGGCAGCCTGTGCCATCTTGTCGGCGATTTTCACGCCGAAGGGACAACGAGACTCGCAGGCACGACAGGCAACGCATGCAGACGCCGTCGCGCCCAGTGCACGGTAATGCTCGCACAGGGAATCGGGAACGGTGTCGTACATCGTTGCCAAATCGTAGAACTTGTTGACCGTCGCGATGTCGATGCCGTGCGGGCACGGCGCGCAATGACCACAGTAGGTGCATTGGCCCACATAAGCATGGCGCGGAGCACCTGCGAGGACAGACGCGTAGTCGCGCTCGTCGGCCGACGCGGTCTCGTAGGCAACGGCCGCATCCACATGATCAGGCGTGGTAAAGCCCACCATCACACTTGCCACGGCGGGGCGCGTAAGCGCGTAGTGCAGACACTGCACCGGCGTGAGAGCAACGCCAAATGGCGAAGTCTTGGCATCGAACAGGCGCCCGCCCATGTAACCTTTCATGACGGTGATGCCCGTTCCGGTCTGCTCGCACAGGCCATAGAGCTCGGCGCGCTCGGGCGTCATGCCGTCGAGGGCGCTTTGCTCACCCGCCTCACCGAACAGGTCGTCCAAGTTCTCGGTTGCCGGCATCATGTCGAACGCCGGGTTCACGGAAAACAAAATCATCTCGATCTCGGGGTCGGCAGCAGCAAGCTTCGCCACCTGCGGGTTATGGGTCGACAGACCAACATGGCGCACGGTACCCGACGCACGCAACTCACGCACGTAGTCGATGAAGGGACCTGCCATAATCTGCTCGAACTCGGACGTTTGGTCCACATAATGAATCATGCCGAGGTCCATATAGTCGGTGTGGAAGCGCTCGAGCAGGTCTTCGAATGCTGGCTTCACTTTGTCGAGGTCCCGCGTGCGCTCGTACTGTTCGTTTTGCCACGTGGATCCCAGGTGACCTTGAATGACCCATGAGCTGCGCAGATCCAAATCGCGCAAGGCATCGCCCAGGTTGGAGCGACGCGTGGGATCGGGCATCCAGACGTCGAGGATGTTGATACCGGCAGCATGTGCCCGCTCCACCACACTGCGCGTAAGCTCCGGTGTGCCGTCCATCCACTCGCCACCGAAGCCGATTTCGCTCACCTTGAGCCCCGTGTGACCGATTTCGCGATACTGCATGCGTCCTCCCCAGTCCGAATGTGCGCTGTCACTAGCGTAGCAGACCACACTCGCTGCGTGACCTCCGCCCCACTGCAACAGAGCCGAACAAAGGGCGCGCGATAAATGAGCACCGGCCTGCACGGCCTTACCATATAATCGAAAATATCCACGTTATTCTTCAGCCAATCGGTTGACGATTTGGAGGCAAAATGAAACTAAATGGATTATCCGCCCACAGCGCTGCAATTGCGGCACTAGGCCTTGCACTAGCGCTGGGAGCATACCCCCCCCCGTTATTTACGCAGCACCAGCTGATTATCAAGCGGAACAACAAAACGGCACCGCTGCCACGAACGCTGGCGACCCCCTAACCTGGAATAACCTTAAATATAGAATCGACGACGATGGCAACGTCATGATTCTTGGCCTCGTCGACCAGAGTGCAACCAAAGTAACTATCCCTGAGACGATTGACGGAGCGACTGTCACGTCAATTGCGCAGTCGGCTTTTTTCGATAACGAATCGATTATCGAGCTTTCTCTCCCCAACACGCTGATCACAATCGGTGACCGTGCGTTTTCCGGATGCAGCAACATCAACTCGGTTGACCTCCCGAATTCGCTTGAACTTATCGGGGGCTTTGCTTTTTCTTATTGCGACTCGATCAAAAGCGCAACCATACCCGGCGGAATTACCTACATAAATGCCTTCTCATATTGTGCGGGACTCGAAAGCATCTATTTCGAAGATGGAACCACATCCCTTGGATACGGTGCGCTCGCCGGATGTCCGAATCTTAAAAAAGTTAGATTCCCCAGCACACTGGAGAGCTTGACCACCCGCACGTTTGAAGGAGACTCCTCGCTCACCCATCTCGAATTTCCAGAAGGCTTCAGGTCCCTCGGAACCGAACCCTTCACCGGCTGCACGGCACTTGAATCGGTTGTCTTCCCAATGACAGCAAATGTCTCATCCGGCGACATTGCCGCCCTCCCCAGTACCTGCACGGTTTATGTTAAGACCAGGCCGGTATACGAGAGCCTCCTCGATGACAAATGGCAGTATGGCAGCTATCCCCAAATTGCATATGTCGAGGGATACCCCATTGAGGTCGAGTCCATATCGATGGATAGAAGCTCCGCCCTGATCAATCTCGAAAAGAATCGTTGGACGGAACGTCCCTCTGCAAGCGCCACGCTTAGTCTGAGCGTATTCCCGTCGGAAGCGGTCTACAACGTCGATGACGTGGTTTGGACTTCCTCTGATGCTGAAATAGCATACGTCGACGGTGACAATCTCACGTGCGAGGTATATGGCGGGCAAACCCCTGGAATTGCAACGATTACCGCCACCATCGGCGACCTGACCGCAATCTGCAAGGTTCAGGTTGCAGACCTGGACCGTCGTTCGATAAAGCTGCATGACAACCCCATTGTTTGCTCAACCCAATTGGACGTGGGCGCGGGCGAACGCTGGGTGGTGGACGACCCCTCCGTTATGCAAATTACCGCAACGTCCAGTGTCGACCACGAAACGTATAGGAATGCCTCCGTAACCGTAAAGCCACTGAAGGCCGGAGAGACCACCGTTTGTTGCTACGTTGGCGACACGCTTATGTACCGCTGCGATGTTATCGTTACCGAAGATGGAACATATTATCTTGATGATGCGACCATCTCTGGAATAGCGCAAAGCTATCCGCTCACGTCGGGTGGCGTTACACCAAAACCCACAGTTGCCATTGGAACCTTTACGCTCCAAGAAGGGACTGACTACACGCTCAGTTACAAAAACAACAACGCGATCGGGACCGCAACCGTCACCATTACCGGTATTGGACGTTGCGTCGGCACCTATACCTTGACCTTCCAGATTGTCGAGGGAAGTGCAGGTGATTCCTCACCTGAAGGCGGCGAGACCAACCCCGACGGCCCTTCGAACCCGAACGATCCCGCCGGGCCCGACTACCCCGCTCTTGATAAACCGTTCCCTGATGTTGCAACGGACTCGTGGTATTACGATGCAGTATGCAAGGCGAGCGATCTTGGCCTCATGAATGGCTATACGGGAACAGGCCTCTTTGGACCCAACAACAAGCTTACCCGCGAACAAGCTGCAGCGGTTCTCTACAACTACCTTGGCGACAAAAACGACTCCGCCCCGGCTGCACCGCAAACGGATGTCAAACAGGACGAGTGGTACTCCGTGGCGGTCAATTGGGCGGTCGAAACCGGCATCATGAACGGCTACGAGGGAGGGTCATTTGGCATTGGAGACGCCCTGACTCGAGAGCAATTTGCAATCATTATCGCCAATGCAGCAAAAGCTGATACAAGTACCGCCAATCTGAAGGTTCTCAACCGCTATCCAGATGGAGACCGAATCTCAAGCTGGGCAAAAACCGCAATGGCATGGGCAATTGAAAATGGCATCGTAAACGGAGTCGAGCTCCGTGATGGGACCCGTGAACTCCGCGCGACCGAAACCATGACCCGTGCGCAAATGGCCGCCATGATGGTCAGTGCCATAGAATCTGGAATACTTGAATAGCATTTCAAGTAGATGAAGCAGCCAAGGGCGGCCCGCACTATCGTGTAGGCCGCCCTTTTTGTCCAATTCACCGTCTCGCAACCCTAAGGATACAAACCCGTCCCCAGGGACGCCAAAGTGGCGCCTGGAACCCCGTCCCCAGAGGGGACATTGATAGTTAGATATTCTTCTAACTATTGGGGTATACTGTACGGCGAAGGGAGGGACCATGGCTGGTGATGGATTCAAGGCGCTATCCGATCCCACGCGGAGGCAGATTCTTGAGCTGCTGGGCGAGGGCGATCTCACCGCGGGCGAGATCGGCGCGCACTTCCATATGACCAAGGCGACCCTCTCCCATCACCTCGACGTGCTGCGCGAAGCGGGGCTCGTCAGCTCCGAGCGTCACGGACGCAACGTCGTTTATAGCCTAGAGACCACCGTCTTGCAGGGCATCATCGCATGGTTCTACAACATCACGGATAAGGAATAGTAGCCATGAAGCAGCGTCTTTCCCGAGGCGAACTCGTGTTTTGGAGCGTTCTTGCGGCGCTCGCCCTTATCAACGTCATCGTGTTCGTGCTCCTGCTCCCCACCATGCCCGACCAGCTGCCCAGCCACTGGGGAATCTCGGGCGCCGTCGATGGCTGGAGCGACAAAGAGGTCACAATCGTCCTTGCGGCAATGCCGCTTGTGTTCGTGGCTCTGCTGTTCATCGTGCCGCGCATCGATCCCAAGCGGCGCAACTTCGCAAGCTTTTCGGGAATTTACCGCTCGTTTACCGTGGCGGTTTGCCTGCTGCTGATGGCCGTCACATGGATGGGGCCGCTCACTGCCTGGGGATATCTCTCCCCCGATAGCGGCATCGTGAGTACGCTTCTTTTTGGATTCTTCGGCCTGCTATTTATTGGCTTGGGCAACTACATGCCACGTATTCGGCCGAACTTCACGTTTGGCATCCGCACGCCGTGGACGCTTGCGAGCGAAGAAGTATGGCGGAGCACGCACCGCGCATCGGGGCCGGTGTTCGTAGTAGCAGGTATCGCGACGTTGATCGCCGCCCTGGTTGCAACGTCGATGCCAACGGTTACCTTCGCCGTGATGCTCATCTCGGTACTTGGTGCGACGGCGTTCGCCGGCGTGTATTCCTACCTGCAGTGGCGCAAGCTAGCAGCGTAAAGGTTGCCTATCAGGCGGGACATAGCAGACAGGCCACTGCGTCCCGCGTGTCGTTGCGAAACCGTTTCCCCTGTGCAAGCATCGCATGATGGTTGCGTGTCCCTCGATACATGCGATTGCCGGCGGGTACAAAGGGGGCGAGGGCACGTTGCCGCCCCGATCCCGTATCCGTAACGAAGGGACAGCCATGGCAAACACGTTCGATCTCGACAACATCCGCGTGCTCACGCATAGCGCCATTCGTATCCAAAGCAATGCTGGAACCGTTGTGTACGTGGACCCGTATGATTTGACCGACGCGCCGCACGACGCGGATTTCGTGCTGGTCACGCATGCGCACTTCGATCATTTCTCGCCCGAGGACATCGCACGTGTGGCAAAGGACACGACGGAGCTTGTAGTTCCCGCCTCGATGGAGGATGAGGCTCCACAGGCCGGCATTTCTAAAGTGCATTATATGAACGCGGGCGAGCATATCGAGCTCGCCGACTGCGTCATCAACGCCGTGCCTGCCTATAACGTCGAGCCGGAGCGCCTGCATTGTCACCCGCGCGAGAACGGCTGGGTGGGCTACATCGTGACCGTTGACGGCAACCGTATCTACATTGCAGGTGACACGGATCAAAACCCCGATACCCTGCAGGTCTCGTGCGATATCGCGCTCGTTCCCGCGGGCGGTACGTACACCATGGACGCAATGCAGGCGGCTGAGTTTATCAACACCATTTCGCCGCGCGTCGCGATTCCCACGCACTACGGCACGGTAGCCGGCACCCCTGAGGATGGAGAGACCTTTGCCGCGCAGGTGAAGCCCGGAATCGACGTCGTCCTCAAACTCGGGCGTTAATCACCCGATCCGAACTCGCCCCTCTCCCCCAAGCTGCCCGGCGCTCCCCCACGCCGGGCAGCTTTTTGCGATAAAGCCAGCAAGCCTGTCCCAAAAGAGGACAAAATGTCTCCTCTCACCCCCGTCCCCAGAGAGGACAAAATGTCTCCTCTCACCCCCGTCCCCAGAGAGGACAAAATGTCTCCTCTCACCCCCGTCCCCAGAGAGG
>CALULJ010000019.1 GCA_944321445.1 uncultured Collinsella sp. | reverse complement strand
GGTACGCTCAAGTTCTACTACCGCCACAGCCGCGACGTGAATCGCACGCAGTACGCGCTGGCCACAGGTTTCGCGGACCTCATCTCCACGCAGCTCGCCATCCACGAGCTCGAGCTGCAAGACGAGCTCACCGCCCGCGCCGAGCTGCGCGCCCTGCAGGCGCAGATCAACCCGCACTTCCTGTTCAACACCCTGAACACCATCGCCGCGCTTACGCGCACCGAACCGCTGCGTGCCCGCGGGCTTCTGCGCGAGTTCTCGTCGTTCTACCGCGCGACGCTCGAGAACTCCGGCTCGTTCATCCCACTTTCGCGCGAGGTGGCCCAAACAAGCCGCTATCTGCTGTTCGAGAAGGCGCGCTTTGGCGAGGACCGCATCCTGGAGCACGTGGAGATCGAGCCCGAGGCGCAAAGCGTGCTCGTGCCGGCGTTCATCATCCAACCGCTCGTTGAGAACGCGGTGCGCCACGGTATGCGCGACGAGGGTCCGCTCAACATCACGGTGCGCGCCGCCGCGCCCGAGGATGACATCGTGGACATCGAGGTCATCGACGACGGCGTGGGCATGGACGATGCGGCAAAGGCGCGCCTGCTCGACACCCACGGGAGCTCGAGCGCCACGGAGCGCTCCGCCCCGCAGGGAGGCGGCACCGGCGTGGCCATGCACAACATCCTAAAGCGCATCGAGCGCTTCTACGGGCCGCGTTCGGTGGCCTCGGTGGAGTCCCAGCAAGGGTCCGGCACAACAGTTTCGCTCAAGCTGGACTTACGCGACAGCAATCTTGCGCCGGGAGAGGTAAAATAGCGAATGCGGCGCGTCCGTCCTGGCCGTAACGGCCGCGACGTGCCGAGCAGAATTCAGGGGAAAGGTTTACACGCCTATGCTACGTGCGATGATCGTCGATGATGAGGCTCCGGCTCGCTCCGAGCTGCGCTTCTTGCTGGAGCAAACCGGCAAGATGGGATCCATCACCGAGGCCGCAAGCGTTCGCACGGCCATCGAGATGCTCATGGGGAGTCGCGTCGACGTGGTCTTCCTGGACATCTCCATGCCGGGTGCGTCGGGCATCCAGCTGGCTGAGGCGCTCCATAAGCTCAAGAACCCGCCTGCCGTGGTGTTCGTGACCGCCTACAGCGATCATGCGGTCGAGGCGTTCGACGTGGACGCCGTCGACTATCTGCTTAAGCCGGTCGAGGAAGCGCGTCTGGACCAGGCCATCAACAAGGTGCTGGCCCGCGTGAAGCCCGTGGTGGAGAACAAGTCTCCCATCGAGCGCATTCCGGTTGAAAAGGGCGGCCGCAAGGTCCTCATTCCCGTCGACCAGATTCGCTACATCATGGCCAAGGACGACTACTCCTGCATCTTCACGGAGGACGATCGCTACCTGTCCACCACGTCGCTCGCGCAGTTCGAGTCCAAGCTGGGCGATTTCGGCTTCTTCCGCGTGCATCGCCGCTACATCGTGAACCTCGCCTGCGTGGAGGACGTGGAGACGGCTGCCTCCGGCGCCATCCAGCTGGGCGTCACGGGTGTGGACGACCGCATTCCCGTGTCCCGTCGCCGCGTGGTGCCGCTCAAGAAGGCGCTCAACCTGTAATGGTAAGACGGTAATGGCAAGACGGGGCCAGGTTCAATCTTGTCGCAATCTTGTCGTAGGGGAGTAGAGGCAGCATGACGACAGCGATGACGAAGCGAATCGACATCATTTCCGATACGCACGGCCATCTGTCCGACCAGCTGCTCGCCGCGCTCGAGGGCGCGGACCTCATCGTGCACGCCGGCGACCTCACGTCCGAGTCGGACTACTTCGAGCTGCGCGCCATCGCGCCCATGCGTGCCGTTTTGGGCAACAACGACTGGTACTACGACTACGGCCCCGAGGTGAAAAAGACCGCGCGCTTCACGTACGAGGGGCTTACCTTCGGGGTGGCGCACTACCGCGAGGACGTGCCGCTCGACGGCGTCGACGTGGCGGTGTGCGGGCACACGCACCGTCCCAAGATTGTGAACATGGGCCGCCGTATTCTGGTGAACCCCGGCTCGCCCACCTATCCTCGCACCATGCAGGGCCCGACCATCGCCCGCATGCTCGTGCGCAACGGCGAGATCCTCTCCCTAGACATCATCAACCTGTAATGGGAAAAAAGTGCCTGTCCCCATTTTCCCGCGGGAAAATGGGGACAGGCACTTTTTTCCACCCGCGGTTCGGTGCGCGGCAGAGGGAAGGGCTCGCTTTGCCAGGCGCTTGCTGAGAAGGATAAAACCGCAGGTAGCAAGCGGCTACAGCCACGACTTCGCGACCCGAGAAAATTTTTTTAAAAAAGTTCTTGCGCGCTCCAACGATGTCTGTGTATACTAGCTACCGCAGCAGCGCGGGGAACCGCGAACTGCCTGGGGAGTTAGCTCAGTTTGGTTAGAGCGCCGGCCTGTCACGTCGGAGGTCGCGGGTTCGAGCCCCGTACTTCCCGCCATTGCAATTAAAGCCCTGCTTTCGAGCAGGGCTTTTTGCTATCTCGACTTCATGTAGCATATGCGCCTCGCGCCCCATCCATCCCTTCGCTTCGCAGCTGCAGGCGACGCACGTTGTACCGAGTGGTCGTCCATGCGGTTCGAACGGTACCAAGATGCCCGGTATACTGGGAAAATCCATGGTCCGGAAGAAGGGTCCGTTATTCATGAAGCGATTGCATCGGGTTGTCGCGTGGGTGCTCGGCGCGGTGTTGGCGTGCGGGGTGGCGCCCGCGCTGGCGCAGGGTGGCGTGGGGCGACTGGGACCTGGTGTCGTTCGATGGCGCACTCTACGTGCTGCCGCGCGAGGGCTCCGTCAACCATCAGGACGCGTCATACACCTTCTTTATGAAATACGATACGGATTCGCGCACATGGAGCCGCGTGGCGTTCCCGCTCGACCAAATGGCGGAGCAGGGCATCCGTACGGTCACGAGCGTGTCGGGGACGGTGTACCGGGGCGCCCTGGTGATGCAGGTGACCGGAACCGATGTCGAGCCGGGCGAAAAGGGCGAGCCGTTCGGCAGCTACTGGCGCTACAACGCGGACGGCACATGGGATTATCTGCCTATCGAGTCGCCGGAGGGGCAGAGCCTGATGCTTTCGGCCATGGCAACGGATGGCGAGCATCTCTACGCGTTCGGCGGCTGGGGCTACTTCGACGAGGCGCCGCTGCCCAGTCTGTCGATCGTCCAGGGGACGTTGGGTTCGATTGTGAAGATCGATATCGACGCAGGCACCGCGACCATAGCCGGCTTGTCGCCCACACGCCGCGCCAATGCGCATGCGGCGTATCGCGACGGCGTCTTTTTGGTGTCGGGCGGTCAAAACGACGGCGCCCAGGGCGGCAGCGCCGCGGGCGTGGATTGCGTGACGCCCTTGGCTCGCGATGAGGAGCGGCCTTCGGATTTCCCGGGAGTTATCGTGCCCTACCCGGCGGGCTGGCTTGAGGGTGCGACGGTAGACGCCACGCAGGTGGTGACCGAGACCGGCAAGACCGCCTATGCCGTGGCGGCGTGCGGTAGCGGCTTTATGCTGGTGGGCCCGCGCAGCGATAGCGGGCAGACGGACACCTATACGTTGGAAGCGGAAGCGGGTGCCGTGCCTCGGGCGACCGGTCTCAACGTGAGCCATCTTGCATTGCTGAACCCTGTCGCAACCGTGCACGACGGTATGCTGTACGTGCTGGCGGCAACCACGAGCGAGCCGTACCGCGTGTTCGCGGCGACGCCGGTGGACGACCTGTGGGAGCAGGGCGGCGAAGACGAACCGGATGAGCCGGAAGACGCCGAGGAGCCGGAGGGTGCGGGCGAGGGCAAGGACCCGGGAGATACCGGTGATGCGGCGGGCCCTGGCAATCCTGAAGGTCCGGGTAAGCCGGGCAGCTCCGATGGCCATCTCGCCCAGACGGGCGATGCGAGCATGACGTACGTCATCGTGCTCGGCGCGCTTGGCTGCGTCAGCTTGGCGGCAGGCCGCGCCCTGCGCGCATTACGAGCCACAAGGTCCAGCAAGTGATGCAATTTCGGCACGTATCCCTTGCACGCGATTAACAAAGTCGCAGGTAGAACAATTCAAAAAAATAGGGGCCAGGTGACGACTGGCCCCTACAAAATCTAAGCGCCGCCCGTAGTGCCTTACGGGCTCTGCCGCTCAGTTGCATTGTACCCCGTTTGGGCGCACAAAGCGCCGCGGAAATTCTTTTCTTCCGCTTGCACAGACACACGCTTCCCAGCGCCTTCTAGGCCGCCAGACTGCCTTCGGCGCCCATTGTGCTCTGTCAAATCATAAATAGCGAACAAAGTGCCTGCATAGTGGGTGTATAGTAGTGGGCACCGTTTGCGGAGGGCTGCCGGTACAAAGCAGCGAGCCGCATCGTGTCCGTTTCTTGATGCGTCTGCCCATCGCGGCCGACGTGCATGAACGTCCGAGGAGAAGCGATGGACATCTCGAGGAAGACCGACTACGCCCTCCGCATGCTTTCCATGCTGGTGAAGGACGAGGGCAGCCTTCTGTCCGTACGGACCGCCGCCGACGAGGTCGGCGTGCCGTACTCGTTTGCGCGCTCCATTCAGCACGGCCTGGTCCGGGCGGGCATCGTCGAGAGCCTGCGTGGTGTGCACGGTGGCATGCGGCTCAAGGTCGACCCCGCCCAGGTGACCATCCGCCAAATCGTCGAGGCGGTCCAAGGTCCGCTCATCATGAACGATTGCACGGCGGAGGGCGCCTCGTGCGACCGCCAGGGCGACTGCTGCTATCATCCTCTCTGGGTCGGAACGCAGGCGCTCGTGTACAGCTACCTCGATTCCGTGACGCTCGACGATGTCGTGCACGGCACGAAAGCCCCCGCCGTCGACCCCAAGTTCGCAGATCGCAGCGCGTTTTGCACGTACGTTTCTTGCAGCGAGTGCTGCCCGCACGCCAAGTAGCGCGCCCGGGCCCGCTCCTGCCCGGTTCCAAAGGAGCATCCGTGGATAACATCGGCCCCTTTCGCACGTTGGTTCGAGCGGAAGGGGCCCGTCTGTATCGGGATCTTCCGTGGCGTCGCACGCGCGACCCGTATGCCATCTGGCTGTCTGAGGTCATGTTGCAGCAAACGCAGGTCGCGCGCGTGATGACGCGTTGGGAGGAGTGGCTCGAGCGATTCCCGACCGTGGAGGCCCTCGCCTGCGCACCTACCAGCGAGGTGCTCGCAGCGTGGCAAGGCATGGGCTACAACCGGCGCGCGCTGGCGCTCAAAGCGGCGGCAGAAGTCGTGACGCGCGATCACGACGGCCTGTTCCCGCACGACGCGGCGCAGCTCAAGGCGCTGCCGGGAATCGGTCCGGCCACGGCGCAGGGCATTCGCGCGTTTGCGTTCGACCTGCCCGGGGTCTATCTGGAAACTAACGTGCGTACCGTCGTGCTGCACCACTTCTTCCCCGACGTGCCGGCGGTGCCCGATCGCGAGCTCGTGCCCCTTGTGGAGGCGACCTGCCCGGGCGCACCGGATGCGCGGCCGGACGAGGGGAGCATGTCGTTTGCCGCGCCCCAGGATGCGGATGACACGCCGCGGTCGTGGTACTACGCGCTGCTCGACTACGGTGCATATTTGAAGAAGACGATTCCCAACCCGTCGAGGCGCTCGAAGGCGTATTCCAAGCAGTCGCGCTTCGAGGGGTCGCGCCGGCAGAAGCGCGCACACATCGTGCGGATGTTGCTGGACGCGCATGCGGCGGGGGAGCCGGGCCTTGCGCTGGACGATGTCGTGGCCGGCGTGAACGTGTTCGAGCGTGCCGCGGGTCGCGATGCCGTACCGGAGGCCGATGTAGCCTCGATACTGGACGACCTAGTGCGCGAGGGGTTCGCGCGCACTGTGGATGATCGCTGGACCATCGCGTAAACCGTGCGGTTCAACTGGCAGCCCGGCTACCTTGCGTGCGCTGCCGCCTGCGATTCGCGCGAGTCGATTCCTGTGTAGCGCCCATGGAGTTGGGGTATACGCCCAATAGGGTGGATGATTCCTTATTAGGAATCATTTACAATAAGGGCACCGAAGGTCACCTGCTTCGGGTACCCCGCTATCAAGAGGAGGAAACACCCATGGACTTCGCAAACTCCCAGACCAAGAAGAACCTCGAGACCGCGTTTGCCGGTGAATCCCAGGCCCATACCAAGTATCGTTACTACGCCTCCAAGGCCAAGAAGGACGGTTACGTTCAGATCTCCAACATCTTCATGGAGACCGCTCTGAACGAGTCCGAGCATGCCAAGCTCTGGTTCAAGTACCTGCACGACGGCGCTGTGCCCGACACCCTGACCAATCTGAAGGACGCCGCCGCGGGCGAGAACTACGAGTGGACCACCATGTACGACGAGTTCGCCAAGACCGCCGACGAGGAGGGCTTCAAGGAGATCGCCGCCAAGTTCCGCGGCGTCGGCGCTGTCGAGAAGGCTCACGAGGAGCGCTACCTCAAGCTGGCCGAGCGCGTCGAGAAGGGCGAGGTCTTCACCCGCGAGGGCGTCAAGGTGTGGAAGTGCGGCAACTGCGGTCACCTGCATGTCGGCCCCACCGCTCCGGAGCTCTGCCCCGTGTGCGCTCACCCGAAGAGCTACTTCGAGGAGCATGTCGTCAACTACTAAGGTTCGCCGCAGCCCTGGCCGGGCTCGCACTTAGTCGCTCTACGCACAGCCCCGTCGGTTTTCCGGCGGGGCTTTCTCATGGCGTGCGCGTCGTCGGCATCGCAGGGGGTCAGTAGTTTCTACTTGCCGTTTCGTTCACTAACTCGCCTGAAATGCGCGAATTACCGAATGAAGCGGCAAGTAGAAATGACCGACCCCCTATTACGCGGAGCGAGGGACACAACAGGCAGGTTGCTGCGCCCCACGCCGCTTGCGTGATTCTTCTTGACGTGGCATCTGCTTGGCACGACAATGAACGAACCCTCTTCCGTGCACGCCTCCTACCTTTGGAGGTCGGCACATGAACTTGTTTCTCGAATCTCCCCAGCAGGAGGCCGAGCGGCTGCTGCGCGAACAGCAGCGGCAACCGTATGGCGCTTCGACCCCGTCTGGTCCGGGAGCCGTAGCTTCTGCCCCGCCGTCGCCGTGGGGAGGAGCCGCTCCGTACGCTTCACCTGCTCAGCCTGCGCCGCAGCCAGCACCGCAACCTATGCCGCAATCGGCGCCCTATTCAGCACAGCCTGCCGCCTATCCTGGACAACCCCAGGCAGATTGGGAGCGCTATTCGCTTGAACAGGAAACCTATCGCGACGAGATGGCGTTCAACCGAAAGCGAGCGAGCGCCCGTAAGCGGCGCGGCATCCTGCGCGCACTTGCGTTTGTCATCGCCGTACCGCTCATGCTTATCGTTGCGTTCGTGGTTTCCTACGTGCTCACCTGCATCCTGAATGGCGCATCGCCCGACGATATCGCCCTGCTGCTGGGTGACCTGTGGGCGCGTGTACAGGGCTGGCTGCATCTCTAGGGCACGGATCCCTTCGGGGCAGCTCCAGCAAGCGGGGGAGTCCAAGCCAAATGGCATCCGGCGACCCCGTTTGTGCGAGGGCAACCGTATAATGACGGGCAGATGGAGCGGGAAATCGAAGACGCATCGGGAGATGGCGCACATGCAGACGGTTCTACTTATCATCGCGGTATTCGCTGCCGTGGCAGCAGCCGTGCTGGGGGGCGTCGCGGTGGCGCTTGCCCTGCGCTCCCAGCGCGCCCACGCGAGCGAGCTCGAACTTGCCCGTCGCGCCGCCGAGTCCGCGCAGCGCGCCGCCGTCGCCATGGACGCCGCAAGCTCAACGCTAGCGCAGGTAAACGCCGTGCTTGCGGGCCTGTCTCAGCATGCGGCCAGCACCGCAGCAGTCGATCAGGAGCGCTTCGATGCCCTGACCCGCGAGTTCGCCCGCGCGAATGCCAAGATGGACGACGTGCGTCGCGAGATGCAGGAACAGCTGGGCCAGAACCGCGATACCGTGGACACGCGCCTGCGCGAGATGCGCGTCTCGGTCGACCGGCAGCTCGCCACCATCCGTCAGGACAACGAACGCCAGCTGGAGCGCATGCGCCAAACGGTCGACGAGAAGCTGCAGACCACGCTTGAAACGCGGCTCGCTCGCTCCTTCAAGCAGGTGAGTGACCAGCTCGAAGCGGTGTACAAGGGCCTGGGCGATATGCAGGGCATCGCCCAGGGCGTGGGCGACCTCAAGCGCGTGCTGGGTAACGTCAAGACGCGCGGCATGCTGGGCGAGGTGCAGCTCGGAGCCATCCTGGCCGAGATTCTCTCGCCCGAGCAATACGTGCAAAACGTCGCCACCAAGTCGGGCAGCGCCGAGCGCGTCGAGTTCGCGGTGCGCATTCCCGTCGAGGGAGCAGAGCCCGTGCTGCTACCCATCGATGCCAAGTTTCCGGGGGACACCTACGAGCACCTGCGCGAAGCCGTGGCGGTGGGCGACGCCGAGGGCATCACCACCGCGCGCCGCCAGCTCGAGCAGCGCATCCGACTCGAAGCGAAAGACATCTCCAGCAAATACATCTCGGTACCAGAGACCACGAATTTCGCCATCATGTTCCTGCCGTTCGAGGGCCTGTATGCCGAGGTCGTCGACATGCCCGGTATGCTCGAGAGCCTGCAGCGCGACTACCAGGTGAGCGTCGCCGGCCCCTCCACCATGGCGGCGATTCTGAACAGCCTCCAGATGAGCTATCAGAGCTTTGCCTTCCAGCGTCAGGCCGACGAAATCCTGCGCGTGCTCTCCGCCGTGAAGGCCGAACTGCCGCGCTATCAGGCCGCCCTCCGCCGTGCCTACGACCAGATCAACCGCGCGGGCTCCACGGTCGAGACCCTCATGACCACGCGCACGCGCGCCATCGAGCGCAAGCTGCGCGACGTCACGGCGCTCGACGATGCGCGCGAGGTCGAACTCGTTTTGGGTGCTGCCGCGGTGCCCCAAGACGATGCGGACGAGGAGCCCGCAGTACCATACGACACGACCCAGGAAGAAGGCGATGCGTGATGCCGCGCGAGACGAATGCAGCGAAGCGGGAACGGGCTATCGAGGTGTGCCGGCGTCTGAACGAGCGCTACGGTCCGGTCGAGTGCTTCTTGGACCACGCGAATCCCTTCCGGCTCGTGATCTCGGTGCTGCTTTCCGCGCAGACAACCGACGCGCAGGTGAACAAGGTCACCCCGGAGCTCTTCCGCCGCTGGCCCACGCCCGAGGCCATGGCGGGCGCCACCCCGGCCGAGATCGCCGAGGTCATTAAGTCGCTCGGCTTCTACAAGATGAAGGCGAAGCACTGCGTGGAGTGCGCGCAGATGATCGTGGCCGACTATGGCGGCGAGGTCCCGGCCGACATGAAGGAGCTCGTCAAGCTGCCCGGCGTGGGCCGCAAGACAGCGAATATCGTGTTGAACGTGGGCTTTGGCATCGTGGAGGGCATCGCGGTCGACACGCATGTGAACCGCATCGCGCATCGCCTGATGCTGTCGCCCAAAACGCACGCGAAAGAGCCGCTCAAAACCGAGCAGGACCTGCTCAAGATCTTGCCGCGCGAGTACTGGAACGACGTCAACCACCAGTGGATCATGCTGGGCCGCGAAATCTGCGACGCGCGCAAGCCCCTGTGCGGTGAGTGCCCGCTGGCAGACATTTGCCCCAGCGCGAAGATCAGCTAGCAGACAGGGCGCGTGCGCGCTCTATGAGATGGACGGGGCCGACTCCTTGTTAGAAAGGACGACGCCTATGAGCACTACCGATGTATACGCATTGTTAGTCCTTGTACTTTCGGCTATTGCCCTCGGCTTAGAAATAGGTCGAAGAAAATAGCCGTTCCCGCCTAAGCGGAAACGGCCACTCTCCACCCTATAAAGGTTTCGGAGTCGGCCTAACCCGATGCAGCGGGTGCCGTCCATCTCATAGGGTAGCACATGCGCCCTGCTAGCAGCCAGGGCGGTGCCGACACGACAATTCCGCCAGATGACGCCTGCGCTGCGCTATCGCTGCGGGCGAATCGCGGTTTCGTACATCGAGAAGAAGCCAGGCACCTGGCGGGTCTCGGTGTATTCGACCATGATGCCCTCGACATCGAATGCGTTGCCGCGAATCACGGCAATCGCGTTGAAGCCATCCAAATCGAGATTCGCGATGTCGGAATCGTTGACGCCCTCGACGGTGACGGTGCGCTTGCTCGTGATGATCTTCATCCCCAGCACGTTCTCGAGGTATTCGTAGACCGAATTGCTCACCACTTCGGCGGTGAGGCCGGGGACGCGCTCGGTGAGGTAATAGCTCTCGTCGGTTCCCACGGCGCGCTCGTCGGCAAAGCGCTTGCGGATGATGTGCGTGAGCGTGCTTCCCTCGGGAAAGCCCGTGAGCTGCGCAATCTCTTCCGATGCGGTCACCTGCTCAACGAGCAGCGTCTCGGTACGCGGCTTGAACCCGCGGCGCACCGCCATCTCGCGGAACGTTTCGAGCCCGTCGTAGCCATGCGGCGTCTCCATCTGCGGGTCGCGAATCACGCGCACGCCCTTGCCCTGCTGCGACTGCACATAGCCGTCGGCCGCAAGCTGCGCCAGCGCGCGCCGCACCGAGCTGCGCGAACATGCGAAGCAGGCGGTCAGTTCCGCCTCGGACGGCAAAAACGACTGGTAGGCGTACGTCCCGTCCTCGATGTTCGCTTTGATATCGCGGTATATATCCCAAAACACAGACTTCGGCATGGCTACTCCATCTTATTCGTACAACTCATTGAAGTGTTGAGCAAAAACCCAGCAAAGTCAACCGGTGCGCGGCGGTCTGGCAGCGTGCTTGATAGGGGGGCAATCATTTCTACTTGCCGTTTCGTTCACTAACTGGCCTGAAATGCCCAAGTTACCGAACGAAACGGCAAGTAGAAACTGCCAACCCCCTATGCAGTCCAATCGACATCCAGCAGAGGCAAGAGCACACATGCGTCTATTCGTCAACCTGTACGAACAAGTTAACGCTTACCGGAAAATCTCGACCGCTCACAGTTGTACGAACAAGTCTGATTGACTTCAGGACACAGGAAGCGCATGATACAGCCATAACTTGTACGTACATGTTTGGCAGCGCGGCCGGCAGCGCGTCTGAGCAGGGGGACATGCAGGTTATATATAATCGCATGCTTCGGACGTTCGCCTGTCCGGATGCACAAGCAAGAAAGGAGGAGGGCTACCATGATGCAAAAGATCCAGAAGTTCGGCGGTGCCATGTTCACCCCGGTGCTTCTCTTCGCGTTTGCAGGCGTGGTCATCGGTCTCGGTACGCTGTTCACCACCGAGGTCATCTTCGGCGCCCTGGCAGCTCCCGATACGCTGTGGTATGGCGTGTGGAACGTCATCTTGCAGGGCGGCTGGACGGTCTTCAACCAGCTTCCGCTGCTGTTCGCGGTGTCGCTTCCCATCGGTCTGGCCAACAAGCAAAACGCACGTTGCTGCATGGAAGTGCTCGTTGCCTACCTCACCTTCAACTACTTCGTGTCCACGATGCTCTCCCAGTGGGGCGGCTTCTTCGGCGTTGATTTCAGCGCCGAAACCGGCGGTTCCTCGGGTCTGGCCATGGTCGCCAGCATCAAGACCCTCGACATGGGCATGATTGGTGCCCTTGCCATCTCCGGCATCGTCATCGCGCTGCACAACAAGTTCTTCGATTTCGAGCTCCCCGAGTGGCTCGGCGTCTTCTCCGGCTCCACGTTCGTCTACATGATTGCGTTCTTCGTGATGCTGCCCACCGCGCTTCTCGCGTGCCTCGTGTGGCCGCACGTGCAGGACGGAATCCGCGCCTTCCAGGGTTTCGTTGCCACGGTCGGTCTGCCGGGCGTGTGGATCTTCGCGTTCCTCGAGCGCGCGCTCATCCCCTTCGGCCTGCATCACCTGCTGTACAGCCCGTTCTACTATGACAACGCCGTGGTGAACGGCGGCATCTACGCCGCGTTCGCCAAGCAGCTCCCCGAGATCGCCGCGTCCTCCGCGCCGCTCACCGAGCTCGCCCCCTATGCGGCCTTCACCTGCTCCACCTGGTCGAAGATGTTCGGCTGCCCGGGCATCGCGCTGGCCTTCTACGCCACCGCCAAGCCTGAGAAGCGCCAGGAGCTCCTGGGTCTTTTGATCCCCATCACCCTGACGGCCATCTTCTGCGGCGTCACCGAGCCCATCGAGTTTACGTTCCTGTTCATCGCGCCCGGCCTGTTCATCGTTCACTGCGTGCTGGCCGCCTGCCTGGCCACCGCCATGAACGCGGTCGGCGTCGTGGGCGTGTTCGCCGGCGGCCTCATCGAGATCAGCTCGCTGAACCTCATCCCGCTGTGGGCCAACCATTGGATGACCTACCTCATCGGTCTCGTCGTCGGCCTGATCTTCACCGGCATCTGGTTCGTTGTCTTCCGCACCCTCATCCTCAAGTTCGACTTCAAGACCCCGGGTCGCGAGGATGATGAAGAGGAGATCAAGTTCCGCAGCAAGGCCGAGTACCGCGCGGCCAAGCAGGGCGGCACCCTGCCCGATGGCACCGCCGCGGCCGAGGAGAATCCCTACGCCGTGACCGCCGCTGCCTGCATGGAGCTCGTCGGTGGCCCCGAGAACATCGTGGACGTCACCAACTGCGTGACCCGTCTGCGCCTGAACGTGAAGGACGAGACCCTCGTGGCCGACGACGCCGACTTCAAGAGCATCGGCACCAGCGGCTGCATGAAGAAGGGCAAGTCCGTCCAGATCATCATCGGCCTCAAGGTGCCCAAGGTCCGCGACGAGTTCGAGAAGCTGATGTAGCCGACGCGTATCAATCCTAGCCGCGTCAAACCTCTTTCAGAGCGGGCGGTGTCCCCACCCCCTCCTATCCGCACCGCCCGCTCGCCCTCCACTGTTTTCGAGGGGTCCTGCACCCGGTCGCACCGCAGGCCCCGCAACGTAAACCCTGTGCGATCGAGAACCAGAAAGGATGGCTCCCATGTCCAAGAAGTCGTATGCAGTCACTATCGCCGGCGGCGGTTCCACCTTCACGCCAGGCATCGCGCTCATGCTGCTGAAGGAGCACGACCGCTTCCCGGTGAACAAGATCACCTTCTATGACAACGACGCCGAGCGCCAGGAGATCGTGGCCAAGGCCTGCGAGATCTACTTCCGCGAGAACGCGCCCGAGATCGAGTTCAACTACACGACCGACCCCGAGACCGCCTTCACCGGCATCGACTTCGTGCTCGCCCACATCCGCGTCGGCAAGTACGCCATGCGCGAGAAGGACGAGAAGATCCCGCTGAAGTACGGCGTGCTCGGCCAGGAGACCTGCGGGCCTGGCGGCATCGCCTACGGCATGCGCTCCATCGGCGGCGTCATCGAGATCCTCGACTACATGGAGAAGTGGAGCCCCGACGCATGGATGCTCAACTACTCCAACCCGGCCGCCATCGTGGCCGAGGCCTGCCGCGTGCTGCGCCCGAACAGCAAGATCATCAACATCTGCGACATGCCGATCGACCTCATGGACAAGATGGCCGTCATGTGCGGCATCAAGGACCGTCGCGAGCTGCAGTACAGCTACTACGGCCTGAACCACTACGGCTGGTTCACCAAGATCTACGATAAGGACGGCAACGACCTTATGCCCGAGATCAAGAAGCACATGGCCAAGAACGGCTACCTCGACGGCATCAGCCACGAGGAGGGCCAGGAGCAGCACATCGACGAGTCCTGGATCCATACGTTCGGAAAGGCCAAGGACGTCTACGCGCTCGACCCGGAGACCATCCCCAACACCTACCTGAAGTACTACATCTTCCCGGATTATGTGGTGGAGACCTCCGATCCCAACTACACACGCGCCAACGAGGTCATGGACGGCCGCGAGAAGCACGTGTTCGGCGCCTGCCGCGAGGTGATTGAGAAGGGCACCGCCGAGGGCTGCGGCTTCGAGGCCGACGCGCACGCCACCTACATCGTCGACCTGGCCTGCGCGCTCGCCGAGAACACGCTCGAGCGCTTCCTGCTCATCGTGCCCAACGACGGTGCGGTGTCGAACTTCGACCCGACCGCCATGGTCGAGGTGCCCTGCATCGTCGGCAAGAACGGCTACGAGAAGATTTGCCAGGGCCAGGTGCCGCAGTGGCAGAAGGGCATGCTCGAGCAGCAGGTCTCCGTCGAGAAGCTCGTCGTCCAGGCCTGGGTCGAGCACAGCTACCAGAAGCTGTGGCAGGCGCTGTCGTTGTCCGCGACCGTGCCTTCCGCCAAGGTGGCCAAGCTCATCCTCGACGACCTCATCGAGGCCAACAAGGGTTACTGGCCCGAGCTGCACTAAGGTTGCGCAAGCTTGCAATTGTGTTTCCCCTGCAGGGGGTGGGCGGGTCCTACGGGACCCGCCCTTTGTCGCGTGTTGGTGTGAGGGTTGCGTGTGGCCTTACGCCTGCTGGGTAGGCAATCGTGGTCGATATGCATTTTTGCCGGCGTGCGCGGGCGCGCCTGGGAACGCCGCTTCGCATGCAGGGCAAGAAAATCCCAGGAAGCGCAGCAGGGGACGCGCGACGTTCGGCTGTCAGGCGGGATTGCGGCGGGCATTTGCCAGCTGCAGTTCCGCCTGAATAATGCATATCGACCACGATTGCCTACCCAGCCGTGAATTGAGGACAGGCCGTGAAATAAGGACAGAGGTTTTTCACGCGCACGCGTGAAAAACCTCTGTCCTTATTTCACGCGCCCCATTCCAACCTGCCACGGACCGGTTGTGCCGTCTACGGAATAATTGTTCGAACAGGGGTTGACCTGCTATACTAAACATGTACGAACAAGTTGCTTCCGGCCTAACAACCAGTCAGAAGGCCAGCACGAAGGGAACGCCATGAGCAAGAAGAAGATGACGCCCGCCCAGAAGGCAGCCGCTCGCCGCGAGGTCACGCCCGAGCAGCGGGAGCTTGCCCAGAAGCGCGAAGTCGAGCGCACCGAGCAGCGCGCGGCCGCCGCGCGCGAGCGCCGCATGGGCACCAAGTCCGAGCAGCTCACGCGGCGTATCTTCACCGGCGTCCAGGTCGTGTTGGTGCTCATCCCGTTCGCGCTGCTGGGCTTCAACGGCATCATGGGCGGCGGCGACATCCAGACCATGATGAAGGGCGACCCGGTGTTTGCGGTGACGTTCCTCATGGCCATGGTGCAGCCGTTCGTAGCGTGGATCATCCACTTTTCCTACAAGCATCACGCCGACGGTGACGACGGTTATACGCTGGGCAATCTCATCGGCCTTACCTGCGCCGAGCTGTGCCTGCAAAATCCGCTGGGCATCGCCGGGTGCCTGGTGCTGCTCTGGCGCGTGTGGCGCTCCGCCGACGGCGCACTTGCCGAGTGGAAGGCGCGCCGCAACCTGGGCGGCATGCTGGTCGATATCTCCGGCGCGCTCGTGGTGTTCGTGCTGGCGGCCATCTGCGCGTTCGCGTCGTGGCGCGTGGGCATTTGGAGCTAGGCGGGGAGCGGCCGTGCTTGCGGACTATCACGTGCATTCCGAGTTCAGCGACGACTCGTGGTATACCGTCGATGACGTGTGCTGCGATGCTGTGCGCTTGAACTTGGACGAGATCCGCTTCACCGACCACGTAGATTATGGCGTCAAGCCCGATGCCGACCATCCCGAGCTTGCGCGGCCCGGCGACGGCAAGCCCGCGGTCAACGTCGACTACGCGCGCTATTTTCCCGCTATCGAGCTGGCGCGCGAGCGCCATGCGGGCGACCTTGTCGTGAAGGCGGGGCTTGAGTTCGGCGTGCAGGTGCACACGATTCCGCAGTTCACGCGCGTGCTCGAGCAGTACGGGCAGCGCATGGACTTCGCCATCCTCTCCATTCACCAGGTCGACGACCAGGAGTTTTGGGGCGGCGACTTCCAGCGTGGTCGCACGCAGCGGGAATACAACGACGCCTACTATGCCGAGATGCTGCGGGTTGTTGAGCGCTTCTCGGGCTATAGCGTGCTGGGCCACATGGACCTCATCAAACGCTATGATCCGTGTGGCCCGTACCCGTTTGAACGCAGCCGTGATGTGATTGCTGCCATTTTAGAGCGCGTGATCGCCGACGGCAAGGGTATCGAGGTCAACACGTCGAACTTCCGATACGGGCTTTCCGACCTGCAGCCGTGCCGCGACATCTTGCGCCTGTACCGCGACCTGGGCGGACACATCGTCACGCTGGGCAGCGATTCGCACGAACCGGCGCACCTGGGGTCCTACATCCGCTACGTTATGCGTTGCTTGGGCGAGCTTGGCTTCACGGAGTTCTGCACATTCGACCGCTGGCAGCCCGTGTTCCATCCGCTGCCGGAGTAGCGCGATCCACGGGCAGTGCGATTCGTTGCATGTTGAACAATTTGTTCGTACAAGTTTTCAAGAACAATTGAATTGTCGAGGTTAACGCGCGCGCGGGGTGCTACTATCCGCTTGGCAAATTTGGCAACGCGGGCCGGGCGGCGTGTCCGGCTTGTGCGAGGGAAGGGCTGCCACCTGTGAAAAAGAGTCTCATCGCGCTTGCTATGGGCGCGTTTGTGCTGGGATTCGCTGAGTTCGTGATGATGGGCATCCTGCCTGTTGTGGCGGCGGGCGTTGACGTGACCGTTGCCTGGGCGGGCAACTTCATCACCGCATACGCCGTGGGCGTATGCGTGGGCACCATCATGCTCGTGGTGGGACGCTGCGTACCGCCGCGCCGCCTGATCATTGCGTTTATGGCCATCTGCGCTGCGGGCAATGCCATCTCTGCGCTGTCCACCGATCCGACCATGCTGTTGGTTGGCCGTTTCATTGCCGGCCTGCCGCATGGCGCGTTCTTTGGCACGGCGACGCTGGCGTCCAAGATGCTTGCCGACCCGGGCCGTGAAGGTCAGGCCGTGGCCACCATGGTTCTTGGCCAAACGGTTGCCAACATGATCGGCGTGCCCGCCGGCACGCTCATGGCAAGCGCGTTCTCGTGGCACGCGCCGTTTGTGTTCGCCACGGGCTGGGCGGTGCTTGCGGCTGTGCTCATCTGGCACTTCGTACCTGTGCTCGAGGCAATTCCCGATGCGGGACTCGCCGGTCAGTTCGCGTTCCTGAAGGCGCCCGGTCCCTGGTTGATTTTGGCTGCGGTGCTGCTGGGCAACACGGGCATCTTCTGCTGGTGGAGCTACGTTTCGCCGTGGCTGCAGCACATGGGCGGTTTCGCCGAGGCCATGGTGCCCATGCTGCTCGTGCTCGCCGGTGCGGGTATGGTTGTGGGCTCCACCCTGGGCGGACGTGCGGCAGATCGCAAAAGCCCTGGTATTGCCGCAGCGGCTGGCCAAACGCTGGCGGGCGTGGCCCTGCTGCTCATCTTCCTGGTCGGACGCGGTTCGGTGCTGTGCGCGGCCCTGATGTTCCTGGTGTCGGTCGGCCTGTTCTTCGTGTCGAGCCCGCAGCAGATTCTCATGGTCGAGGTCGGCCAGGGCGGTGGCGAACTGCTGGGCGGCGCTTGCGTGCAGACCGCGTTCAATGGCGGCAACGCCATCGGCGCGCAGGTAGGCCAGATGGTGCTCAACACCGGAGCGACCTACAATTGGATCGGCCTCGCGGGCGTGCCGTTTTCCATCGTGGCGGTAGCGCTGCTGCTTGCGTTCGCAAGGCGCTACGAGCGCCAGTACCACCTCAAGGCAACCGGCCGCGCCTAGCGCTTCGCGCCATGCCCGGCGCCCGTGGCCGTGCGCCGGGCGTCTCGAAATGGCATGTATCAAAGTTCGGGACGAAATTCGGGTGTCCTCCGCCCATAGGCGCTGTATGCCTCGCGAACGCCGCAGGATTCAACTGGGCTTTTTCTGACGGGTATCCGGCTTATGGGCGAATGACACCGAAATTTCGTCCCGAACGCATTCGGTTAATCGATTTCGTGCTGCTGCGTACGTCCCACGGCACCAAATCTATACATCTGCATCTTTTGCGACCTGCGAAAACAACAACGTGTTATACATCGCTGAAACAAGACATTTCAAGCTGGCGCCGCGGCCCCAGATGCCGGTGCTGGCGTTCGGGGCCGCGGCGCTTGCAGGGGTTGGTTCGTTTTGCGGGATGCTATTCAGACGGTTCAGCGGCATCGGGCGTGCGACGGGGGTCCGGCGTTCCCCTTTCGCCCGTAATTCGCTGCTCGAACAGTGCCTTCTGGCTTTCAATTTCTGCCCGCAGTTCTTCGTTGGTCGGCAGATACAGTTTGTACTTGCTTGCAAAAAGCTGCTCGCTACCGGCGAGTATCGAATAACGCGCGATGTCAGCGTCGGTATCCGAACACAGGACAATGCCCAGCGTGGGGCTGTCATCATCTCGACGGTAGAAATCGTCGAACATGCGCACGTACATGTCCATTTGGCCAACGTCCTGGTGCGTTACCTTGCCGACCTTGAGATCGATAAGCACGTAGCACTTGAGGACGACATTGTAGAACACGAGGTCGATGTAATAGTTGCCGCTTATTCCGCGCAGGTGGAATTGCCTACCCATGAAGGCATAGCCTTTCCCGAGCTCGAGCAGAAACGACTGGAGGTTGGCGAGCAATGCGGCCTCGAGGGTCGACTCGCGCATGCGTTCGTCTTCCGGCAGGCCAAGAAACTCAATCATATAGGGATCCTTGATGAACTCCGCCTGCTTGAACTCGCGTGTCTGGTAGGGTGCGGTGTTCTGCTTCATCTCCTCAACGACTGGCGGCTTGTCGCCGGACAGAAGGAGTCGCTGGTAGTACTGTGTGTCGATGTTGCGTTTGAGGGTGCGGGTGCTCCACGCCTGCTCTGCCTCTTCGCAGGCGTACCAGGTGCGCGCATCGGCTTCGGTCACGCGAAGGAGCTCGCGATAATGGCTCCAACTCAGAGCCAGATGAGATTGTGCATGCAGTGAGTGCACAATCTCGGGGAAGGCCTTATAGAACTGAAGATGCTGGTACAGGGCCCTTCTGGAAAAGCCCGTGCCATAGGCCTGTACGAGTTTTTTCGAAAGGTTGTCGACTACCTGCTTGCCGTAGCCGGCGCGTCCTTTGCCATGTAGCTCCTCCTCTGCAATGCGTCTGCCCAGCAGCCAGTTGCGCACCACCAGCGTGACGTTGACGGCGCAGCGCGCAGCGGCCTGAGCGCTATCGATGATCGTCCGCGCGTCGGCGACGATATCCGGCGACTGGTGATACGCAATGCCGACCCCATCAAGTTGGGGTGTCGCGTCGCTCTCTATATGGGTCTTCTGGTTGCCATCCTTTCTGGTTGCCATGTCTGACCTGCCCTTCGTCCATAGGCTGTACCGTATAAACACGTTACAACCTGGTACGGACATATGTTCGATTTTGTGGAAGAAACGTGATGGTCAGCAGCTTGCGCCCGTCGGAACTCAATGCGGTACGATAGCGAGCGACAAACGATTCGTACCACCCGCCCGGGCTCTCCCGGGCGGGTTTTCGGCGTGGGAAAAAAGTGCCTGTCCCTATTTTCCCACGGACGGGAGGCATGCATGCTCATACACCGTATAGCCGCGCAGCTCTTCACGGCGGAGGCGCTGCAGACCATCGAGCAGGCGCTGGCGGAAGGTCAGGACGCCACGCTCGCGGTGTCGCAGTCCGGCCGCACGCTCATGCTGGCTGCGCAGTTCGCACGCACCCCGCGCCCCATGGTCTACATCGTGTCGGGCGAGGACGCGGCCGACCGTGCGGCGCGTTCGCTCGCTGCCTACCTGGGCCTGGAGCATGTCGCGCGCTTCCCGGAGCGCACCGACTACCCGTGGAAGGCCACCCAGCCCGACGACGCCGTGGTCGCCGCTCGCTGCGCCGCGCTCGGGCGCATCGCCCAAGGCGAGCCGTGCATCATGGTCGCTTCCGCCCGCGCCCTGTTGCGCTGCGTCCCCCCGCGCGAGAGCCGCTACTGGGCATCGACCACCTTCACGGTGGGGGAGGAGCTACCCTACGACGAGGTGCCCGCACGGCTGGTGGGGATGGGCTATACCAGCGCCGATGCCGCTGACGCGCCGGGTCTTTTCCGCGTGCACGGCGACACGGTGGACGTTTTTCCCGCGCAGGCGACCTCGCCGGTGCGCATCGAGTTCTTCGGTGACGAAATCGACCGCATCCGCCGCATGGTGAGCTCCACGGGCCAGACCATCGGCGACGAGCAGCAGGTCGAGATCTTCCCCGTGCGCGAGCTCGCCCTCACCGACGATGCCGTCCGCCGCATCTCGGCCGCCCTGTACGCGCCGGCCAAAAACGACACCGAGCTCGCCGCGATGCTCGAGATGATCAAAGCGCGCATCGTCACGCCCGAGCTCGACCGCTTCATGCCGCTCATGTACGAGTCCACCGCAAGCCCGCTTGCGCACGTGAGCGATGACACGCTCGTGGTGCTCTCCGAGCCGCGCAGCCTCTTCGACGACTGCACGCGCGCCTACGAGGACCTGGAGCGCCGCGCCGGCGAGGCCAAGGTGAGCCACCTCGACGGCCTGTACGTACGCCCGCAACAGCTCGACTTCGGCCGCCAGCAGCGCCTGCAGTACGTATCCATTATCCGCGCGGGCGGCGCCGTGACCGCCGAGCTCAAGATCGAGCAGCCGGCGCTCGCGGGTTCCGACAACCGTTTCATCTCGCGCATCCAAGAGGTCGTGAACAATCATTACGCGGTGACCTTTGCCATTCCCGACCGCGGCGCGCGCGAGTCGATGGAGCTCTCCTTCACCGACGAATCCATTCCCTTTGAGGAATCGCTGCAGGCGGCGCCGGAAAACTCCGGGGCCGTTGCGGGCGATACGCAGGTCAACGTCACGCTGCTCAAGCGCGACGCGGACAAGCTCAACGCGGCGGACCTCGCGCACGCGCCCGCCGTCACCGTGCCCACGCTCACGCGCGGCCGCGTGACCTTCGTGGACGCGCCCATCCCCTCGGGCGTGGTGGTGCCCGATGCCCACCTGGCCGTGTTCAGCCTGGCCGACCTCAACGCGCGCATGGACGCCAAGCGCGGCCGTCGCGCGCGCCGCCGCGTGGACATCACCGAGGTCACGTTCCCCTTCAAGCCGGGCGACTACGTGGTCCACGCCACGCACGGTATCGCCCTGTTCTCCGAGATTGTGCGCCAGGAGGTCGCCGGGCGGGAGCGCGATTACTTCCTGCTGGAATACGCCGGCGGCGACAAGCTCTACGTGCCGCTCGAGCAGGTCGACCGCATCACGCGCTACGTGGGCCCCGACGGCGCCAACCCGCGCCTCACGCGCCTCAACACGGCGGACTGGTCGCGCGCGACGAACAAGGCGCGCAAAAGCGCCAAGAAGCTCGCATTCGATCTTGTCGACCTGTACACGCGCCGCAGCTCCATCACGGGTTTCGCCTTCGGCCCGGATACGCCCGAGCAGATTGAGATGGAGGAGAGCTTCCCCTACGAGCCCACGCGCGACCAGCTCGAGGCCATCGCCGACATCAAGGCCGATATGGAAAGCGCCAAGCCCATGGACCGCCTGCTGTGCGGCGACGTGGGTTTCGGCAAGACGGAGGTCGCCCTGCGCGCGGCCTTCAAGTGCGTGGACGGCGGTCGCCAGGTGATGGTGCTGTGCCCCACGACCATTCTGGCACAGCAGCACTACGAGACGTTCTTCGACCGCTTCGCCCCCTTCGGCGTGGAGGTCGAGGTGCTCTCGCGCTTCCGCACGCCGGCGCAGCAAAAGCGCGCGCTCGCGGCGTTCGCCGAAGGCAAGGTCGACGTGCTCGTGGGTACGCACCGCCTGCTGTCGGCCGACGTGAACCCGCACGATCTGGGCCTCGTGATCATCGACGAGGAGCAGCGTTTCGGCGTGCAGCACAAGGAGCAGCTCAAGAACCTGCGCGAGCAGATCGACGTGCTCACGCTGTCGGCCACGCCCATTCCGCGCACCATGCAGATGGCGATCTCCGGCGTGCGCGACATGAGTCTCATCACCACGCCGCCGACCGGCCGTCGTCCCGTCATCGTGCACGTGGGCGAGTACGACCCCGACACGGTGAGCGCGGCGATTCGCCTGGAGCTCGACCGCGGCGGGCAGGTGTACTACGTGTCCAACCGCGTGAAGACCATCGACGACGCCGTGGACCGTGTGCATGAGGTCGTGCCCGAGGCCCGCGTGGCCGTGGCGCACGGCAAGATGAGCCCGCGCGAGGTTGAAGACGTCATGGTTCAGTTCGCCACGGGCAAGGTCGACGTGCTCGTGGCCACGACGATCATCGAGAGCGGCATCGACAACCCGCGCACGAACACGCTGATCATCGAGGACTCGCAGCGCCTCGGCCTGGCGCAGCTCTACCAGCTCAAGGGCCGTGTTGGCCGCTCCGCCACGCAGGCGTACGCGTACTTCATGTTTCCGGGCGAGATGCCGCTCACCGAGGAGGCGACCGAGCGCCTGACCGCGCTGTCCGAGTTCCAGGACCTGGGCAGCGGCATGCGCATCGCCATGCGCGACCTGGAGATTCGCGGCGCCGGCTCGCTGGTGGGCGCCGAGCAGCACGGCAACCTGTCGAGCGTGGGCTTCGACCTGTTCACGCAGATGCTGGGGCAGGCCGTGGCCGAGGCGCGTGGCGAGGACGGAGCCGACCTGGAGCAGGCGGGCGTGGCCATCAACCTGCCGGCTGATTTCTATTTGTCGGAGGAATACCTGCCGGCGGTCGACCAACGCGTGCTCGTGTACCGCAAACTTGCGGCAGCCGAGCTGCTCTCCGAGGTGGACGAGGTGCAGCACGAGACCGAGGAAACCTTCGGCGAACTGCCGCTGGCGGCGGCGAACCTGTTCGACCGTGCGCGCATTCGCATCCGCGCGGAGCGCCTGGGGCTCGAGAGCGTCTCGCTCACGCAGGGCCGCCTCGTGTACCAGGGGATCGATGTGGCGAAGACCGTCGCCTTCGAGCTCAAGAACAAGCTCGGTGCCATCAACTACCCCAAGAGCCGCAAGTTCACGGTGCCGGCCCGCGCCGGCGCGGGCACGGGCTCGGGCCTGGGCCGCGGCGTCGATACGGGCGAGAACGGTTCCGGCGTGGTTGCCGCGGCGCTCGCGATCCTGATTCAGCTCGCCCCCTCCGGCGACGACGACCTCTAGCCCCCTGGCCCCGCTGGCACCTTTGGGGACGTAGCCGGGAGGTGCCAGCGGCGACAAGTTGGTGCCAGGTACAAACTTGTTGGCTATTCCTTCGTGCCGCGGTGGTCGAGGTGCTCGATGGCGGTTTCGGCGGCGTGACGGAACTCCTCCGACGATCCGAGCATGCCGCGCTGGGCGCGCTTGGCCTTGCTGGCGGAGTACTCCGATCCGGAGCGGATGGCGTCGGCCAGGTTATCGGCAAGCCCCAGCAGGGGATCGGCTGCAGGCGTGCCGTCGACCTCGGCGGGCAGCGGCTCGTCGGCCGGTGCGCGGTGGAAGTTGCCCACGAAGTTCTCCGACTTGCAGACGTTGATCACGGCCTGCGGGTCGATGCGGCGAATCAGGTGGATGACGTCATCCGATTCGTAGGACGAAATGACGCTCACGATGTAGGTCACCGGCTTGCCGCTATAGCCGCCATACGCCTCGAAGCAGGTGGAGCCGTGGTGGAACTCGCTGCTGTACGCGGAGAGCACCTCCTGCGGGCGCGCGGTGACGATCTGCAGGGTCACGCGCTCGTAGCGGCGGTAGAACGAGTCGATGGTCTTGGTGGACAGAAACTGGAAGATGATCGAGTAGGCGGCATGCTCCCAGCCGAAGATCACGCCGAAGATGCACAGGATCACGCAGTTACCCACGAACACGTATTGCCAGATGGTGCGGCCCGTCTTGTTGGACACCATGAGGGCGATGAAGTCGGTGCCGGCGGTCGAGGCGCCGCTTTTGAGCGCAAGCGAGATGGCGATGCCGTTGAGCACGCCGCCGAACAGCACGCACAGGATGGTGTTGTCGAGCAGCGGCTCAAAGGGGCAGAACTGCAGGAAGGCACTGGCAAGAAAGACCTGCAGCATCGAGAAGATGACGAAGCGCCTGCTGATGCTGCGCCATACGAGCAGCGCCACGGGGACGTTCAGCGCGATCATGCCGAGCGAGGTGGAGAAGCTCACGCCGAACAGCTGGGTGATGCGGTCGATGAGGATGGCCAGGCCGGTGAAACCGCCCGACAGCAGGTTGGCCGGGTTGACGAAGACCTTGATGACGAACGCCTGCAGCAGCGCCGACATGATGACGGCGCACAGCGTGACGATCCGTCGGACGAATACGTAGCGTCCCAAGCGCTTCAGCTGGTCAAGTCCGGATTCTTCGAGCGGCGCGCTCATAGGGCGATCCCTTCCGTTGGGCGGATATCCGACCGTGCAGTATAACCCCGCGCGCGGCGCCGGGCGTCCACTTTCGGGACGGAGATGCCCCGGTCGCCCCGGGTGGCCTGGCCTCTCTGGGGACGTAGCCGGGAGGCGCCACTTTTGGCGCCTCCCGGCTACGTCCCCAGAGAGGCCAGCTGTCAGCCTATGGGCTCGCGGTACTTCGCGCGGTCGGTGCGCATGACGCGCTTGGATGCGTACAGCGGGGCACCATCCGCATCGCAGACGTAGTCTGTGACGAGCATAAGTGGCGTCGCCTTTGGCACGTCGAGAAGAAACGCCTCGTTCTGCGTGGCGAAGCAGACCTCGAACGTCTTATGGCCGCGGGCCGGCTCGCGGTGGAAGACCTCGCGGAGCACCCTGTGTAGCGAACCGGTGAGATCGGTGTCGATAAGCCCGGCAAGGTCGGTGCCGAAGTACGAGGTCTCAAGGCAAAACGGCTCGCCGTCGACATAGCGCAGGCGCATGATCTTGACGAGCTGCCCATCGGCAGGAATCCCAAAGAACGCGGTGACGCCGTCGGTTGCAGCGGAGAGTCCGGCATCGACCGTGCGCGTCGCGACCTCGTGGCCCTGCTTGGCCATCTCGGCGGCAAAGCTCGTGAACGCGGCGCGCTTGGCATCGACGACGGGATCGCCTGTCACGAAGGCTCCCCGTCCACGCTCCTTGGTGAGCAGGCCCTCCTCGACCAGCACTTCGAGCGCGCGACGAACGGTGCTGCGCGAAAGGCCGGTGTCCTCCATGAGCTCCGATTCCGATGGGATTTTCGACCCAGGGGGATAGACGCCCGTGAGGATGTTCTCGCGCAGGGTTGTAGCGAGCTCGTCGTAGAGCGGATTGGCTGTGGTTTCGCGTACGTTCATAGCGTGCTGTACCTAACTTATATCAAACCTGTCTACAACGATTATCGCATCGACAATCTGCAATGTCTAGCACGCAAACAACAGGTGAAGAAGGATATAAAACGCCGGGATCCCATGATCATCCTGAAACGGAACTATTTTGTCATTGCTTAACTGGTATTCAACATGTATTTTAATACCATCGGAAGCCACAAAAGAAAGGGCTCAACAATGACAACTAAGGAACAGGTTAGCGCACTCATCACCACGATTCTTGCAGACAAGAAGGATACCGGCGGTATCACGCGCGTCGTGTGGATCGGCGCCGGCGGATCCAACGGCGGCAACTATCCCGCCCAGTACTTCATGGAGCACGAGGCGCGCACCATCGCATCGGCGGCCTATACGAGCAACGAGTTCGTCTTCGCAACGCCCTCCTACGTGGATGCCAACACGCTCGTCGTGGCGGTCTCCATGCGCGGCACCGCCGAGACCATCGAGGCGGCGCGCGTCGCCAAGGAGCGCGGCGCAGTGACGGTTGCGGTCTATGTGGACGAGTCCGATCTCACCGAGGTGTGCGACTATCGCGTGAGCTACGACAGCCTGGCCATCGACGAGAGCGATATGAGCCGTACGAACTCCGCGGTGGTGACGATGATCGCCATGGAGCTCGTCCAGCAGGTCGAGGGTTATGAGCATTACGACGAGGCTATGGCGGCCTTCGATTTGATCGACCCCATCTACCGCCGTGCCTTCGACTACTGCCAGCCGCTGGCTGCCGCCTGGGCGGAGCGCAATGCCGACCGTCCGACCGTCAATGTCATGGCGAGCGGTCCCGCGTTCGGTGCCGCCTACGTGTTCTCGATCTGCAACATCCAAGAGATGCTCCAGATCGATGCTGTGACCACCAACAGCTGCGATTTCTTCCACGGACCCTTCGAGGTGCTCGACAAGCGCACGTCGGTGTTCATCCTCATGAGCGTTGGCCGCTGCCGCCCGGCCGACGAGCGCGCGCTGACGTTCCTCAATCAGTACGGTGGCGAGGGCGTGTACGTACTCGACGGCAAGGAGCTCGGCCTGAACGACATGCCCGATACCGTCTCGGAGTACTTCAACCATCTGATCTTCTCGCCGATTTTGAACAACGTGTACATGCGCGCGCTGTCCAAGGTGACGCATAAGGACTATATGACCCGCCGATACATGTGGAAGGTCGAGTACTAGCAAGGTGTCCCGCGCCCGCCATCGCGCCTGCGCTGGCGGGCGCGGGTCTATCTTCGGTGCCTGAGAGCTGCGGCGTCATGGTATGGCAAATACGTGCGTCAACAACCGGGGTTGTTCCATTGAGCTAAAAACTATATAACGACTATGACGTTATTATGAATTGCAAAGGGGTGACCATGCAGGGGAATAGGGGATACCTGATGGTGCTGATGGCGGCGCTCATGTGGGGCTCCATCGGCATCTTCGTGAACGAGCTTTCGGCTGCAGGCATGACGTCGGTGAGCATTGCAGCGCTGCGTCTGCTTGCGGGTGCAATCATCATGGTCCCTGTGCTCATCTGGCGTGGAATGGCGCAGCCGAACGGCAATCCAATGCGCCTGTTGAGAGTCCCGCTGCGTGCCCTGATTCCCTGTGCGCTCGTGGGCGTGATCGGACTTGCCTGTTCCAACTGCGCCTACTACGAATCGATCAAGCACGTGGGCATGTCAACGGCATCGGTGCTGCTCTATACGTCCCCGGTGTTTGGGTGTGTGTTGGGACGTATCTTCTATAGCGAACGCATCGCGGCAAATAAGATCGCGGCGGTAGCGTTCAACATCGCCGGTTGCGTACTGACAGCGACTGATGGCGATGTAGGCTCACTTGCCTTCAATGTGTACGGTATCGCCCTTGGAGTGCTCGGTGGGTTCACAGGAGCGCTGCTTGCCGTGTTCAGCAAGATGGCGACCGACCGGGTCGACTCACTTGCCGTGACGTTCTACGGTTTCGTGTTCGGTGGCCTCGTTATGGGTGCGGCATCGTTTCCCTGGGTCGATATAAGGCAAGCGTTCAATCCGCACACATTGCTTGTGCTCCCGGGGTTCGGTCTTATACCGACCGCTCTTGCCTACATCCTGTACATGGACGGCCTTTCACGAGGACTCGAGGCATCGAAGGTGCCTGTGGTTGCCTCTTTCGAAACGGTGGCAACGGTGCTCGTGGGCATAGGGGTGTATGCAGAAGCTGCCGGCCCCGTCAAAGTGCTCGGCGTGTGCCTGGTGCTGCTCTCCATCGTGACAATGAACATCAATCTTGCCGACCTACGTGGGTCCGCGGTGTTCGGACACCTTGCCGAGGCCATGAGCTTCAACAGCCAGGCGTGGCGCGTCGAAAAAGCGTCTGAATACGATCGCCTGCTGAATGAGACCGATTGGCAGACCTGGATCGCCCTGCGCTAACGGCCTTTCCAGCACCCGCTTTCGTTATGACGAACTCCCTTGCGTTCGGTGTGCATCTAGCGCGAGAACGAGAGAAATAGCCGGCGAACGGCGCGTGGCAAGCGACAAGCGGTATCTCAACTCATATTTCAGCTGCACTTACGCATAATGATAGACAGCCCGTCTAAATCATCTATAATGACCATAACGACTTGAAGGAGGCGTGATGAATCAGATTATTCTGGCATCGCACGGCGGGCTGGCTGCGGGGGCCCGCGACACGCTCGAGATGATCCTCGGCAACGTGTCGAACGTTCACGTGGTTTCCTTGGCCCGCGACGACAAGGAGCCCATCACCAACGACGTGGAGAAGCTCATCGCTGGGTTCGGCCCGGACGACACGGTGTACGTGTGCACCGACATGCTGGGCAGCAGCGTCAACAACTCGATGGTCGAGCTCATGAACAAGAGCGGCCGCATCATCGTGATCAGCGGTATGAACATGCCGCTTGTGCTCTCGCTCGCTATCAGCCCGGAGCCCGTCGTGGGCAAGGCGCTGCAGGACCTTATCGTCGAGGCACGCAGCGGCCTGCGCAACTGCGCCCTTACCGAGGAGGACGAACAGAAACTCGTCGCGCCCGCCAAGAAGAAGGCCGCCGCGCCCGCCGTCAACAACGGTCCGGCAAACATCGTTCTCGTGCGTCTCGACTATCGCCTGCTGCATGGGCAGGTCGTGTTCTCGTGGGTCAACACAGTGGGCGCCCAGCGCATCATCGTGGTCGACAACGCTGCCGCGACCGACGAGGTCAAAAAGGGCGCACTCAAGCTCGCCAAGCCTGCGGGCGTGCGCCTGAACGTTTTTACCGTCGAGCGCGCCCTTTCCAAGATGGCCAAGCTCAACACCCTGGGCGAGAACGTCATGTTCGTGTTCGGCAACGTGCACGAACTGCTTGAGTTCTGCCAGTCCTACAAGTTCCCGACCGTGAACTTCGGTGCCGCTGCCAACCACGACGGCGCGCGTCCGGTGGGCGGCAAGGACACCTCGGTCTTCCTGGACGATGCCGAAATCGCCGACGCTAAGAAGCTGCTCGACCTCGGTATCACGATCTACGAACAGCAGACCCCCACGCAGGCCCGTACGGACATCACCTCGTTCTAGCACCTTCGGCTTCATCCCCCAAGGGGACGGCAATACAACTACTTGAAAGGAGAAGGGTATGGATACGCTCGTTAGCGCGTTCCTCGTCGGCCTTGTCGGCGTCTTCTGCATGCTCGATTCGCGCCTGCTCGGTCGTTTGAACTTCGAGCAGCCGCTGATCGGCGCCACGCTCGTCGGCGTGGTCTTGGGCGATGTGCCCACCGGCCTCGCGGTCGGCGCTGCCGTCGAGCTCATCAGCATGGGTCTGGTGAGCGTCGGCGCCGCCGTGCCGCCCGACATGGTGCTGGGCGGCATCGTGGCCTCTGCGTTCGCCTGTTTGACCGGCGCCTCGGCCGAGACCGCCATGACTATCGCCATCCCGGTCGCCGTGCTCGGCCAGCTGCTCGGCGTCGTCTTCCGCTCCATCATCGTGTTCCTCGGCCACATCGCCGATGGCGCGATCGAGGAGGGCCATTTCAAGCGCGCCTACCGCATGCACATCGTGTGGGGCACCGTCCTGTACTCGCTCATGTACTTCCTGCCGATCTTCGTCGCCGTCTACGCGGGCACCGACGTGGTCCAGGCTGTGGTCAACATGATTCCCGATTGGCTCACCAACGGCCTGAATGTCGCCTCCAAGATCCTCACCGCCTACGGCTTGGCCCTGCTGCTCTCCATGATGATCAACAAGGGCATGACGGTCTTCCTCATCCTCGGCTTCATGCTCGCGTCCTACCTGGGTCTCTCCGTCATCGCCGTGTCCATCTTCGGCGGCATCCTGGCCCTGATCCTCATGGGCTTCAAGTTCGCGGGCGGCCAGCTTGCCACTGCCGGCGCTGCCGACCCTGATTACGATCCGCTCGAAGACGACGATGAGTAAGGAGGAGATACCTGTGGCAACCACGAAAGACGTTTCGCTTCGCAAAAAGATCTGGCAGTTCTTCTGGCGTTCCTGGGCCATTCAGGATTCCTGGAACTACGAACGTCAGATGAACATGGGCTTCCTCTACGGCATGGTGCCCACGCTCGACCGCTGCTATCCGGATGAGTCCGATCCCCATCAGCTCGAGCGCAAGAAAGAGGCCTACCGCCGCCACATGGCGTTCTACAACTGCACCCCGCAGACGAGTGCCTTCGTTCTCGGCCTTTCCGCCTCGATGGAGGAGAGCTACGCCAAGGACCCCGCAAGCCTCGATCCCGATTCCATCAACGCGGTCAAGACCTCCCTCATGGGCCCGCTCTCCGGTATCGGCGACTCCTTCTTCCAGGGCACGATCCGCGTTATCGCCTTTGGTTTGGGCGTTCAGCTTGCGCAGCAGGGCTCGATTCTCGGCCCCATCCTGGCCATGGTGATCTCGATTATTCCGTCGGTGCTCATCACCTGGTTCGCGGCCAAGCTCGGTTACCAGGGCGGCCATCAGTACCTGCAGAAGCTGCAGAGCGGCAACATGATGGACAAGGTCATGTACGTCTGCGGCATCGTGGGCCTCATGGCGGTCGGTGGCATGATCGCCACCCTCATCGGCGCCACCACGCCCGCCACGTTCTCCGAGGGCACCCTGGTCATCCAGGACATTCTCGACTCCATCATGCCCCAGATGATCCCGCTGGCGCTCACCGGCATCATGTACTGGCTCATCAAGCGCGGCGTGAAGACCGGCTGGCTGCTCGTCATCGCCATCGTTGGCGGCATCGTCCTCTCCGCTCTGGGCGTTCTTGCCTAGCGGAAGCTCTCTTCCCATGCGCGCGGCGGCCTGAGATGCGCCTCCTCGCCGCCGCGCATCTTCTTCGGTATCCATGCGCCCGTCCGGCAATGTGGCGAGCGCGTATACAGAAAGGAATGTTTTTCCATGTACGAGATCGACATGAACCTGCCCAAAGAGATCGTCGCCGACGTCCTCTCCAAGCACGAGATCGACAGCGTTGCCTTCGTGGGTTGCGGTGCTTCCATGTCCGAGCTGTATCCTGCGAAGTACTTCCTGGCCAACAACACCCACAAGCTCAACGTGCAGATCTTCACGGCCAATGAGTTCAACTACGACACCCCGGCGTGGCTCGGCTCCAACACCTTCGTGATCACCTGCTCGCTCGGCGGCGGCACCCCCGAGACCGTCGAGGCCAACAAGACCGCCAAGAACGCCGGCGCTCCCGTGGTCGCCATCACGCATGCCGCCGGCTCCGCGCTCACCAAGGGCGTCGACCATGTGATCGTTCACGGCTTCGAGGCCAACTATGCTGCCAAGACCGAGAAGATGGGCTATGCCATCGCCGTCGCGCTCGAAATCCTGCAGCAGACCGAGGGCTATGAGCACTACGATGAGATGCTCGCCGGCTTCTCCAACGTCTTCGAGTGCGCCGAGCGCGCCGCTCAGTCCGTGGGCAAGACCGCCGAGGCCTGGGCGCAGGAGCACAAGGACGACGAGTGCATCCATTTCATGGCCTCTGGTGCGAGCGAGAAGGTCGCCTATTCCACCTCGTTGTTCCTCATGATGGAGATGCAGTGGATCAACTCCGGCAACTTCAACTCCGGCGAGTACTTCCACGGCCCGTTCGAGCTCACTGACGACAAGCATAACTTCGTGCTGTTCATGGCCGACGGCGCCACCCGCGCCATGGATGCCCGTGCCCTCACCTTCCTGCAGCGCTTCGATGCCCGCTATCTGGTCATCGACGCCAAGGACTTCGGTCTGTCCGGCTGCGTGCCCGCGAGCGTTGCCACCTACTTCAACCCGATCGTGCACACCGCGGTCATGCGCGTGTTCGCCGAGCACCTGGCCGACGCGCGTCAGCACCCGCTGACCAAGCGTCGCTACATGTGGAAGCTCACCTACTAGTCAGCTCGCAGGCGAGTGCGGGTTCTTGCCGCGCTCCGTTCTAGGGGGCGGACGGCGGGCCCGCGCTCGCCGCAAAGGCAGCTTGCATGCAGGGGATGCCGACGGTTGCAACCTGTTGCGGCATGTGCATAGGGGAGGGGACGGCTCGGTCGGGCCGCCCCCTTCTCGCGTAGTACAAGGGGAATGATGATCAAGGCAGTTCTGTTCGATATGGACGGCGTGCTGGTGGACACCGAGTGGTTCTACAATCGCCGGCGCGTGGCGTATCTGGAAACCAAAGGGTTCACGTTCGATGAGATTCCGGACCTTTCCGGCTCGAACGAGAAGGCCATCTGGGAGTATTTCGTGCCTGACGACGAGGTGCGGCGCGAGGAGCTGAGGCAGGGCTATGCCGCCTATCAGGTGTTGCACCCGGTTCCGTATGGCGAGCTGCTCAACCGCGATGCGGCGCCCGTCATGCGCGAGCTGCATCGTCGTGGCGTGAAGTGCGCCATCGCGAGCTCGTCGTACCGCGACCTGATCGACGAGCTTGTGGAGGTTGCCGATATCGCGAACGTGCTGGACTTCACCATCAGTGGACACGAGTGTTCGGCCTTCAAGCCCGATCCGGAGATCTATGAACGTGCGATGGGAGCCCTTGGCGTGGGCCCCGATGAGGCACTGGTGATCGAGGATTCCCCGCTGGGTATCGAGGCAGGTAGGCGCTCGGGTGCGCGCGTGTTGGCGCTGCGGCCGCACGAGGGCGTGGTGCTCGACCAATCCGGTGCCGACCGGATAATCGATTCGCTGGCGGATATTCTGGACGAGCTTGTGCCGGCGTAGGGGGTTCACGTGCGAGATATGCGGTATCATAAAAGACGTTATATACGCTCTATGCTTCTTATCCGATAGGGACGAGTGTCATGAAGCCAGGTGCATCGACTCCTTTGTATCAGCAGATCTTCGAAGAGATCAAGGCCGAGATCGATCGGGGCGAGTATAAGCCGCTCGAGAAGATTCCTTCGGAGCCCGAGCTGTCGCAAAAATACGATGTGAGCCGCATCACCGTTCGCCGCGCCATCGAGGAGCTGTGCGCCGAAGGGTACCTGGTCAAGAAGCAAGGGCGCGGGACGTTCGTGAGCACGCCGCGCATCAACCGCCGGCTGCTGCAATACGAGGTGGCGCGGAGTTTTACGCAGGTGTGCGAAGACAACGGCATGACGCCGGGCGCCCATGTTATCGACCGCCAGATCGTCCCGGTGCGACCTGACGAGGCGGAGTTTCTCAAACTGGATGAGCATGCTTTGCTTCTGTATATCCAGCGTATTCGCACGGCGGACGGTCAGCCGATTTTCGAAGAGAACGTGTTCTTGCCGTACGAAGGGTACCAGCAGCTGCTCACGCGTTCGCTCGAGGACGCATCGCTCTTTGATGCCATCACCGAGATCGGCGGGCGTCGCCCGGTGCATACACCTCGGCGCACGGTGGAGGCGGTGCGCGCGACGTCTGAGCAGGCGAGCCGCTTGGCCATAACGGCGAACGATCCGCTGCTGTTTTTGAACGTGTGTTTTGCTGACGAAAACGACGAGCCGGTCTGCATCGGCCGCCAGTACTACGTGGGCAGCCGCTACCGTTTTGTCCTCTAGCGCCAACCGCAGCGTCCTCTCTGGGGACCAGCTCGGCGAAAAACCTCTGTCCCGATTTCACGCCGAGCTGGTCGATCGTCCGGGTACACTGGGGGTAACGACGCGTGCGGTAGCGGGGTGGTTTGCATGATGTATCCGTACATAACGCTGGGGGATGGGACGGAGATCGTCCATTCTCAGGTAATTCATGAAGACGGCCTGGACAAGGTGTTCGTCCATTTTGAGCGCCCGACGGAGCACGGATTCGATTCCGCTCGCTGTGAACTTCCAACCTACACATGGACCACGTGGGAAGGTGGCTTTTCAGACGCTGAGCGTCTGGAGTTCGAAGAGTTTCTGCGCAGCAATGCCCACCTGTTGTATCGCTATGCGGCAAGTGGAGGGCTTAAGGTTGCCTAGTCTTTTCCTCGTCGGTGGCTACCGCGTGTTCTTCTGGTCGAACGAGCAGGGAGAGCCTGTTCACGTCCATGTGTGCAAAGGGAGTCCGAATCCCCATGCGACTAAGATATGGCTTACGCGAGGCGGCGGCTGCATAGTTGCCCATAACGATGGAAAGATCCCTCAGCACGATCTCAAAGAGCTTCTGGAGATTATCTCCGCCCAATTCTCGCTTATCTGTGCGAAATGGAAGGAATTCTTCCTGGTCGACGACCTCAAGTTCTATTGCTGACAATCACTGATCGCAGTGTCCTTTCCGGATGTCCTCTCTGGGGACGGGGGTGCTGCGCGCCACTTTGGCCTCTCCGGGGACGGGGTCGGGAGAGGCCAAAGTGGCGCGCAGCACCCCCGTCCCCAGAGAGGCCAATCGGCGCTTGCGGAGCGGGGTATAATCCTCGCTACGAACGGCGGTGGAAGGGGTGACGGACGATGGCCGAGGAGCGCTTTGGCATGGATGCGGCGCACGATGCGCTGCGCACGTACTTTGGCTACGAGTCGTTCCGGGCCGGCCAGGATCGTCTGGTCCAGGCGATCCTCGAGGGTCGCGATGCGCTCGGCGTCATGCCCACCGGCGCGGGCAAATCCATCTGCTATCAGGTGCCCGCCCTCATGCTGCCGGGCATCACCTTCGTGGTGAGTCCGCTCGTCTCCCTCATGGGCGATCAGGTGCGCGCTCTCAAGGCGGCGGGTGCCCGCCCCAGTTACCTTAACTCCTCCCTTACGCCCGCGCAGCAAAACACCGTGCTCAAGCGCGCCCGCGAGGGCTGGTACCAAATCATGTACGTGGCGCCCGAGCGCCTGCTCGAGCCGCGCTTCTTGGCGTTTTCCCAGGCAGCGGCAGCAGAAGATGGCATTGGCGTGCCGCTTGTGGCGGTGGATGAGGCGCACTGCGTGTCTCAGTGGGGCCAGGATTTTCGCCCCAGCTACCTCGATATTGTGAGCTTCATTGCGGCGCTACCCATCCGGCCGGTCGTTGCCGCCTTCACGGCGACGGCGACCGAGCGCGTGCGCGCCGACATTGTGCGCATGCTGGGCCTGCAGCGCCCCGAGTCCGTTGTGACCGGTTTTGATCGCACAAACTTGTTCTTCGGTGTGGAAGAGATGGGCGACAAGGCCAAGGTTGCCTGGATTCGCGACTTCGCGCTCGAGCACGAGCATGAAAGCGGCATCGTTTACTGCTCCACGCGCAAGGCTGTCGACGACCTTTACCTCAAGCTCGCGCACGCGCTCGAGCCGCGCGGCGTGCACGTGGCGCGCTATCACGCCGGCATGGGCACCGACGACCGCACCGAGAACCAAGTTGCCTTCATCAACGACACCGCACCGGTTATCGTGGCCACGAACGCCTTCGGCATGGGCATCGACAAGCCGAACGTGCGCTATGTCATCCACAACAACGTGCCCGAGAGCATCGAGGCCTACTACCAGGAGGCGGGCCGCGCCGGCCGCGATGGCGATCCGGCAGGCTGCTATCTGCTGTGGAACGGCAACGACTTCCGCCTGCGGCGCTACCTGATCGATCGTGAGCCGGAAGACGAACGCTTGGATCCGGATGCGCGCGAGCTGGCACGCCAGAACCGCTACCGGCTGCTCAATGCTATGGAAGGTTACTGCCAAACCACCGGTTGCCTGCGCGAATACATCTTGCGCTATTTCGGCGACGAGGGCGCGTTAGGCGTGGAGCATACGGCAGCGGGCGACAATGGGGCCGGTTGTGGCAACTGTTCCAACTGCACCACGCCCTACGAGACGGAGGACGTCACGGACCTCGCGCGCGAAGCGGTGCTGTTCGTCCGCGCGGTGAATGGCCGCTTTGGCCGCGCGCTTGTGGCGGACGCCCTGCACGGCGCCAACACGGAGCGCATTCGCTCGTATCATCTGAACGAAGCGCCCGGGTACGGGTCGCTCGCGGCCGAGTCAGTCGGGCGCATCAAGGACGTGATCGGGCAGCTGGTCGGCCGCGGCTACCTGGTGCAATCGCAGGGGCAGTATCCGGTGATCGGTCTGGGCCCGTATGCGACGGAAGTACTCGCGGACAGCCCCGAGCACCCGTTCTCGTTCACGATGAAGCGGCGGGCGTCCAAGGCGAAGAGCCGCGCCCGCGTGAAGCGCGCCGTCGATCTGCTGCGCGACGAGGCTGCCGGCGTGGAACCGACGCCGCTCGCGCGCCCGCACGGCGCGTCTGCGCTGGCCGAAGATGTGTCCGCGGTGGCGCCGGCCGTTTCCCGTCCTCACCTGGGCGATGATGCCGAGCTTTTCGAGCGCCTACGCGAGCTGCGTCGCGATTTCGCCGCCGAGCGCTCGTGGGCACCCTACATGGTCTGCTCGGACAAGGCGCTGCGCGGCATGTGCCGCCTGCGTCCTGCCACGCGCGATGAGCTGCTGGAAGTTCCCGGCATCGGCGAGAAGAAGGCCGACGACTTCGGCGACGCGTTCATCAAGGAAATCGCCGCGTTCGAGGCCCTGCAGGAGTAGAGCGAGGCCCGTTTTCGGATGTACGACTGTCTGTTTTGGCTGGAACAATGTTTTACGAAGCAGTTGTGTATGGGTTTTCGCGCGCCTTCCAAGTAGACGGCAGATTTTCGCCAGAAAACCCGCAGGTGAAAGCCTATGTGCTTTGAAGCTCTACTCAGGCAGACGGCAAAAACCCATACACAACTGCTTCCTAAAACGATAAACACAGTTTTCCAGCCATACCGATGCGCCATCTGCGCCCGATCGGCCACTTTTCCGTTGTGCATGTTGCGCAACGAATCTTTCAACATCGGCGCGATACTAATGTCAGCCGATTCGAAAGGGGCCCACATGTTTTGTCGTTCATGCGGCCGAGAACTTGCCGACGACGTTAAGTTTTGTCCTGCGTGCGGAGCGCCGGTTGTGAATACGGAAGGCGCTGCGGAGCAGGTCGCAGCACCGGAAGTTCCGGCGCAAATTCCGGCGCAGGATAATCCCGACACAACTGAGGAACAAGACCAAAACAAGCCTCGCAAGCAGGGTATTCCCCGTTCAGCAATCGTTGCCGTTGTCATTCTGGTCACGGCGGCGCTCGCGGGTGGAGGTGCCTTCCTGTGGTGGCGTGCCGAACAGGATCGCATCGCGCAGGAAGCGTATGATGCCGCGCATTCGCTGCACGCCGTGACCATTTCTGTGTCCGCATCCGGCTGGGATACCACCAACGGCGCGAGCCGCCTTCCGGTGAGCGTGAAGGGGACCGACCTTGACGGCAACGAGGTGGACGACACTGCCTTTGTGGACTCTGCCGGCACGGGCATCAGCCTTATGCAGGGCACATACCGCATCGAGCCGATCTCTTCTCCCTTTGGGTCGAATTGCGAACTGTACGCAATTCCCGAAGGCGCGGGCATCGATATCGAGATTTCGGACGATGTCGAGGCAGAGGCTCCCGTCGATGCGACCGAGGCGGGCACCATCGCGCTCGAGCCGCTTGAGGTTTCCGCTATCACGGATGAGCAACTTCAGGCAGCCTATGACCAGGCGTCCGGCGGCGGATACGATGACCCGGATGCGGCGACCGAGGCGCGCGATAGCGTGGTGGCAGCTCGGGAGGAGGCCGCGCGCGCAGAGGAAGAGCGAAAAGCTGCCGAGGAGGCTGCGCGCCAGGCAGAAGCTGCGCGCACGTTCGATTGCGAGTACTTTTCGTTCAAAGTGCCTGAATCTTGGGTGGGTAACTTCACGGTACAAGTTATGGACGGCCTGACGCCCGGCACCATCACGTATAAAGTCATGCGCGGCATTCGCAGTCCGTTCATGATCGACGTCGGCGGTTCCATCGAGGACCTGCCCTACGATCCAACTCTTGAAGGCGGGGTTACCTCCTTGGGCACGACCAGTAGCGGCCTTGGCCTCAGTGCGATTCGCAGCAACGATCTTACGGAAGAGGACATGGCCGACATCGCGGAGTGCATGTCCACCTTCACGGCAAAGTAGCGCCGGCGCGGTACAATGTGTGCGAAAACAAGGCCGTCTTGTCCGTGTACATAAGGAGACTCGCCCATGCCCATCCGCATTCCCGACGCGCTGCCCGCAACCGAGACACTCGAGGGCGAGAACATCTTCGTCATGACCGAGTATCGGGCCATCCACCAGGATATTCGCCCGCTGCACGTGCTCATCTTGAACCTCATGCCCACCAAGATCGCCACCGAGACGCAGATCATGCGCAAGCTCTCCAACACCCCGCTGCAGATCGAGGTCGAGCTCATGCGCACGAAGAGCCACGAGGCCACGCACGTGGCGGCGAGCCACCTGGAGACGTTCTATCGCACGTTCGACGAGGTGCGCGAACGCCACTACGACGGCCTCATCATCACAGGCGCGCCGGTGGAGCAGATGCCGTTCGAAGAGGTCGACTACTGGCCGGAGCTCTGCGACATCATGGAGTGGTCCACCACGCATGTGCACTCCACGCTGCACATCTGCTGGGGCGCGCAGGCGGGTTTGTACTACCACTACGGCATCGACAAGCACGATCTGCCCGCGAAGGCGTCCGGCGTGTTCGAGCACCGACTCGTCAAGCCGTCGAGCCCGCTCGTGCGCGGCTTGGACGACCGCTTCTTCGCCGTGCATTCGCGCAACACCGACGTGCGCCGCGAGGACGTGGAGGCCGTGCCGGAGCTCGAGGTCATCGCGGTATCGGACGAGGTGGGGCTCTACATCGTGAAGTCCACCGACAGCCGCCGGTTCTTCGTGTTCGGCCACCCCGAGTACGATGCCGACACGCTCAAGCTCGAGTACGAGCGCGACGTGAAGCGTGGCATCGACCCGGAGATCCCGGTGAACTACTTCCCGGACGACGACCCCACGCGCGAGCCGCTCAACACGTGGCGCGCGCAGGCGCAGCTAATCTACACCAACTGGCTGAACTACTACGTGTACCAGACCACGCCGTACGATATCCGTCAGGCCGGTGGGCAGTAAGGCGAGCCTGGCGCGACTGCTGTAGAGAACAGGGGGTCGTTCGTTCCTACTTGCCGTTTCGTTCACTAACTTGGGCAAATCGACCGAGTTAGTGAACGAAACGGCAAGTAGGAACGAACGACCCCCTGCCTGATGCTGGCGAAACGCCGACTTAGGCCCAGATGATGCGGGGAAGCGGGCGGTCGTGCGGCTCGATGGGCACGCGGTTGACGTGCTGCTCGGCGAAAGCGACGCCGGCAACCAGGCAGTCGGGGCGCAAAAGCGGCAGGTAGCGGTCATAGTTGCCCCCGCCATAGCCCAAGCGAGCGCCGGTGTCGTCAAAGGCGACGAGCGGTACAGCCATGACATCGATTTCGCGCGGATCAACTAAGGGAAAGCGCGCTTCGTCTTCGGGCGCGGGTACAAACGGGGCAACCGGCCGCTTGATGAACGGAACCGAGCCGTCGCGGTAATCGGCGAAGCTCACGGCGCGCATGCACATGCTTTGACCAGCGGCTGCGCGCTGCATACAGGGGAACGCCACGCGCCAGCCACGGTCGTAAGCCGCACGAATGAACGCATCCAGGTCGACCTCGGAGCGCATCGCGGCATACACGGTAACGGTGGGGGAGAGCCGCCCGGAAGCCTCGTACGCAGAGGCCACACTTGCAAACAGCTCGTCGCATATCGCGACGGATCGACGCGCTCGCTCTGCCGCGGAAAGGCTGTCGCGCGCTGCGATGGCGCTCGCCCGCATCGCCTGCTTGGTCTGTGCGTCGCCCATGTACCCTCCTCACACTACGCCGTATGCTGCCGCGGTTCTTCTTCCCATTATTGAGTACACTCGAACCAAAGGGAACAAACAACCAGGAGGCATCCATGCAGCTCGAAGAGGCCCGCCAGATTATCGACAGCGTCAACATGGAACTCGTTCCGCTCATCGAGCAGCGCATGGATGCCGTGGTTGAGGTCACGCGCTACAAGCGCGAGCACGGCCTGCCGGTCTACGACGAGGCCCGTGAGCAGGCGGTTTTGGACAAGGTGTCCGCCCGTGTGCAGAACAAGGACTACGAGGAGTCCGTCCGCAAGGTTTTCCAGGCCATCATGGACGTAGCGAAGGAATACGAGGAATCGCACCTGTAATGAGCGATGGTGCTTGCACAGCAAATCAAGGGGAATCTTCGCAACAGGAGCTCCGGGTATGTTCGGGGCGAGGTGGGACCTGCCTGTTGGGGCCCTTTTATGCCCGTGGGATGCGGTGACGGCAGATCGGGGCCAGAATAATGCAGGTTTTTGCGACTTGTTGACTCCTGCATTTTCAGGTCGGCGAAAGCGGCACATTCGAGCCCTATGGGCGAGTCCATTTCCTGCGAAAACAGCGCTGGGAGAAAACCGAAAAATGAGCTTTTCCGAAGTTCAGATTTCGGGAGTCAACAAGTCGCAAAAACCTGCATAAAAATGCCTGACGTCTGCCGCGGAGGGCAAGGAGGCTACTCACGAGGCAGAGGCGCTATAGCACTGCGTCGCGCAGGGGCATGTAGGCTGCGACCAGGTCATCCAGCCGCATGCGCGCGTTGGCAGCGCTTGTGGAAGGCAAGGCGACGAGCTCGATGCCGCGCTCGCGCAGCAAGCTTCCGTCGAAGCGGCGGCACAGGCGCGCTGCCGTGCCGCCCGTCGTGAACACGTGTGTTACCTGTGTGGCGTTCAAGATGCGCGTCAAGTCGTTGGGAACAGGGTCGGCGATGCTCGCGTCCGAGGCGCCCTCGATGCTGCACGAAGCGAGCACGTCCCACAGTGCAATGCGATGTTCCAGCAAAAACGCGGTGCGTACAGCATTTTCCACCAGCTCGTGATCCGGCAGGTTGAACAGCCACTCCATCACGCGCCAAAAGCGGTTTTGCGGGTGCCCGTAGAAAAATCCCACCTCGCGGGACTTGGGCGAGGGCATGGTCCCCAACACAAGCACGCGCGACCGCTCATCGAACACCGGCTCGATGGTATGTATGACCATTGTCGGTTCCAAAGGAGCGTCCTTCCGTAGGCGGGGGTGGGAAAAAGGGGACAGGCACTTATTTCCCACCCCCGCCCCCGGGGAGGCCGCGCAAGCAGACTACGCCAGCAAATCCACCGGCTTCAGGCCGGCGTTGCTGCGCTCGATCACCTCGCGTCCGCCGAAGACGCACAGCGGCGCCTCTTCGGACACGCGGCCGATGGTCTCGCCCAGGGCGCGCAGCTTGTCGGGCGTGCACGCGAGCATCTCGGCGCGCAGCTGCTCGCGCCACCCCACCGGGCGCTTGGTGAAGAACTCGATGTTCTGCCGGCGCGTGAGCGCGTAGGGCTTCTGCGGCGCGTCGTGGCTGGCCACGCACGACACGATGAAGCCCTCGAACGCCTGCGGGTCGGGCTCAAAGCTATCCAACCAGGCGCCGGCCTCGGCGATACGCTCGATGGAAGGATCGATCGCCGGGTCGCGGTAGGTGTAGAAGCACAGCTGCCGGTCGTTCACCGCGCGGAAACCGCACCCGTAGGCACCGCCCTTCACGCGAATCTCGTTCCACAGGTAATCGTAGGAAAGCACGGTCGCGGCAACGCTCCACGTGCCGTCCATGGAAAGCCCCATGGCGCGCGGATCGGCGGCCTTTGCCACATAGCAGATGTCGCTGGGGATGATGAACGCCTCGCGCTTGGGCTCGGGCATGGGCACGTAGAGCTCCTTGGCAGGCGCGGTGCGCTCCGCAAGCCCCATCTGCCCGGCGGCAGCCCAGAAGCGCTCGTAATCCTCGTCGCTGCCGGTGAAGCTCGCCACGGTTCCGGTGGAGGTGAAGATGCGCTGCTGCAGATCGCGCAGCTTTTCCACCAGGTCGTCCACGCGCTCGTCGAAGTGCTCCAGCAGCTCGCGCAGGAAGCGGTAGAAGTCCACGCCGGAGATATTCTGGCTCACAACGCCGGCGGGCGACACGTAGCTCCACGCGCGCGAAAGCGCGGCCTGGTGCCCGGCGGTGATGAAGCCCTGCTCCATGCCGATGCGCATTTGCGTGAGCACGTCGCGAATGCGGTCCGTGTCGTCAAAGACCGTCTCGCCCCACACCTCGGCGGGAATGCTCGCCAGGTACTCGAGCTTTTCGCTCAAAGCGCCGGCGGCCACGGTCATCACCGGGCGTGCGAGCTTCCAGTTGGGCTGCGCCATGACCTCGGGTGCAAACGCCAAAAAGCCCAGGTTGGACCCCGCGTAGCTGTCGAGTTCGGAGGCAGAGCGTCGGCGCGTGCCCAGCTGCTTCATCAGGCGCGCCAAGATGGACACGTACGGCAGCTCGGCGTAGCTCATATGCGTGAGGTCGAAATACATCATGAGGTAGGCGAGCTTGTG
>CALULJ010000018.1 GCA_944321445.1 uncultured Collinsella sp. | reverse complement strand
CGCGGCGTGCGCGCAGGGGTGGCAGTTCTGCGCTTTCTCCACTGTGCGCGACGGCGATCAGGTGGAGCTCACCTCCCGGATTTACGAGGGGCTCGGTTCGGTATCGCTCCTCGCTGCGGCAGCCGTCACCGTTCTTGCTGGACCCATCTTTTCCGCGTTCTACCCTTCTGTGTACGCCGGCGGCGCGTCCTCGGTCCCACTGCTGTTCCTCGCTCCGCTGCTTCTAATGCTCTATCAGGTGGCGGTGAATCAGCTTCTCGTTGTTAAGAGGACGTGGCCGTCTCTCGTGATTCTCGCGGCGGCCGGTGCGGTCAACGTCGTCGCGTGCACGTTGCTGGTAGGGCCCCTCGGGGTCGAGGGGGCGGCGGTGGCGACGCTTGCAGGATACCTTGCTGCTAATGTGCTCCTGCTCGCCGTTCTCTTTCGGCGTGGTCTAATTGCGGTTCATATGAGGTTTTCCGTGGTGACAATAGCGTTTGCTGGCTTCTACGGCTTTTGCAGAACTGCACTGCAGGGAAGCTTATTCGGCATGGCATTGGCTTGGGTTGCACTGGTGTTGCTGGTTTTGCTGCTCTACCGCGACGAGGTCATGCGTCTTGTGCGCTCCGCAATCGAAAAGAAAGGATGACTTCATGGCATGGGATACGTTTGCGCCGCTTGGAAAGGACTTCAAATTTGGATGTTTGCGCTCACTGGCAGAATCGGACAATCGGGAGATGCTCGAATGGATGCATGACCCCAGTGTAAATAGGTGGTTTGTTCGTGATTTTTCGTCAATGGACGAGGACGAGGCTCTGGGTTTCATACGTGAGAGCTGGTCGGATGTGACTTCTTTCCATCTCGCAGTGGATGACGGTACTGGTGGCTACCTGGGAACAATCAGCCTGAAGAACATCGATTACATGTCGAAATCGGCTGAGTATGCCATTGCGATGAGATTGTCATCGCATGGTACGGGCGCTGCCGCGAATGCGACTCGGGATTTGTTTAGACTGGCGCGGGAGCGCATGAATTTAAACGCGATCTATCTCAATGTGCTGAGAGAAAACGGTAGAGCTCGCGCATTTTACGAAAAAATGGGGTTTAATCTGCAGAATGAGGTATCTTATCCTGCAAGGATATATCACCAGGATAAAAAAAGTAATTTGGCATGGTATATGATTGAACTGAAAGATAACTGAGCCGATGCGCGCATAATCGACCCGATTCAGTTCTCTTTGGATTTTGCAGTTACTTTTGGGCTTTAGTATTTTGAAAGCTAGCATGGCGGCTTAATTTCGGTAGGTAATTTGTCTTTGTGATGCTGCCTTCTCCTAGTTTTTCGATGTTATGGAAGTTGGGTCAGCAACGCTTTGCGTTGGGTCTGACGGCTAGCGTTCAGTTTTTTGCATTTATCAAAAAGTTTTTGAGCAGAAAAGTTTTTGAGTAGGACTCTTGAATTCTTTGATTTCAGTTGAGCACCTTTCGCGGTTCTATGGGCTCGCTGCCGCTCCGTTATTTCTGATCTTCAGCACTATGAGCGCGGTGGACGGGCGTTGCGGCAACCGACGCTCAATTCTCCCGAAAGAACACGTATCGAAAGATGGATTGATTAGGAGGTGGAGAAATGAAAGGCATACTCCTCGCAGGCGGATCGGGGACTCGTCTCTATCCCATAACTCGAGCAGTGAGTAAACAGCTACTTCCTGTCTACGATAAGCCGCTTGTCTATTACCCGCTCTCGGTTCTCATGCTCGCGGGAATACGCGAGGTGCTTGTCATATCTACGCCTAGGGATTTGTCTCGTTATCGGGATTTGCTGGGTGATGGATCGAACTTGGGCATGGAAATTGAGTACGTTGAACAATCCAAGCCTCGCGGTCTCGCCGATGCTCTCGTGATAGGCGAGGAATTCCTCGGCGACGAGCCCTGTGCGCTTGTGCTTGGAGACAACGTGTTTCATGGCCAGTCTCTCTCTTACGTGCTTGGGCGAGCACGGGAGAGAGTCGAACGCGATGGTGGCGCCGTTGTATTTGGCTATCCGGTGCGCGACCCGCGCGCATTCGGCGTAGTCGAGTTCGATGAGCATGGGAAGGTCGTCTCTATCGAGGAAAAACCCGAGCAACCAAAATCGAATTATGCAGTACCAGGCCTTTATTTCTACGATGGGAAAGCCACTTCCATTGCTAGGTTGGTTAAGCCTAGCTCACGAGGTGAGCTTGAGATTACGAGCGTGAATAACGCTTATTTATGTCATGGAGAACTTTCCGTGGAGCTTATGGGCCGCGGCATGGCGTGGCTGGATACTGGTACTCCAAGCGGATTGTTGCAAGCGGCTGAGTACGTTGAGGCCGTGCAATCGCGTCAGGGGTACTACGTGGCCGCCATCGAGGAGGTCGCCTTCCGCCGAGGCTTCATCGGCGCTGCGGAGCTCCGTGCGCTCGGTGAGTCGATGGCCAAGACCGACTACGGGAGGTACCTCATCGCCATCGCCGACGAGGCGGAGCGAGCTGGGACGGCACGGGGATAACGAGTGACGTCCTCTCTTTAGCCGAAGTTTCCCATATTAGTTTTTCCTGTCAAGTTCTTTGAGAAGAGAATTAGGAGCACTAATGCCTTGCAAGAAAATACTTCTTGTCTTCGGGACGCGTCCGGAGGCCATCAAGATGTGCCCGCTCGTGAACGGGCTGAAGTCCCGTCCCGACGAGTTCGAGACGGTCGTGTGCGCGACGGGCCAGCACCGCGAGATGCTCGATCAGGTGCTCAAGGTCTTTGACGTTAATCCAGACTATGATCTCCAAGTCATGAAGCCCGGGCAGACGCTCTTCGACATCACGAGCGACGTGCTGCTCAAGATTAAGGACGTGCTGGAGACAGAGCATCCAGACGCCGTGCTCGTCCACGGCGACACCACGACGTCCTTCGCGGCGGCGCTAGCGGCGTTCTACCTTCAGATACCCGTGGGACACGTCGAGGCGGGGCTCCGTACCCGCAACCTCTACTCCCCATGGCCGGAGGAGTTCAACCGCCAGGCGGTGGACGTGATCAGCCGGTGGTACTTCGCCCCGACGGAGACGTCCAGACAGAACCTTCTTGATGAATCCAAGCCCGCCGACCGCATCTTCGTTACCGGCAACACCGGCATCGACGCGTTGCGCCACACGGTGCGGGACGACTACTCCAATCCGGAACTCGACTGGGCGGAGGGCTCCCGCCTCATCCTCATCACGGCGCACCGCCGTGAGAACCTGGGCGAGCCCATGCACCGCATGTTCCGCGCCATCCGCCGCGTCATGGAGGAGCGCCCGGGTACCAAGGCTATCTACCCGATCCATATGAACCCTCAGGTCCGGAAGGCCGCTCACGCGGAGCTCGACGGCTTCGATCGCCTGCGCATCATTGACCCGCTCGGGGTTGTGGACTTCCACAACTTCATGGCTCGCTCGTACCTTATCCTCACCGACTCTGGCGGCATCCAGGAGGAGGCACCCTCCCTGGGCAAGCCCGTCCTCGTCATGCGCGACACCACGGAGCGCCCCGAGGGCGTGGCTGCCGGTACGCTCAGGCTCGTGGGCACCGAGGAAGAGATGATCTATCGCGAGTTCTCGCGGCTGCTCGACGACCCCGCCGAGTACGAGGCCATGTCCCATGCTTCGAACCCCTACGGTGACGGCCACGCGAGCGAGCGTATCGCCGATATCCTTGACGGCGATTTAAGATAGGGTTCCCTAAATGATTCCGGACTTTCTTGATTGCGGTGCCAAGAGAAATGTGCTTCCTCTTGGGCGGTATTCTTGCACACTGGACGAAGTGCATGAGAGATTTGTGCCCGACAACGATGAGAACCGGAAGGCAATCTGGCAAGCTTTTCTGCTGGTTCTCGAGTCAGTTCGATTTACTATTGGCGGTGTTGCCGAGGTCTGGATAAGTGGGAGCTTCATTACGAGCGAGAGGCAGCCGCATGATATTGACGTTCTTTTTCTTATAAAACAAGAGATGTTCGCTAATCTAAGCCAAGAGGGTGGATATGTGGCCAACGTGTTGGCCCGTCGTATCGCAGGCGTTCCTCGGCTGAATGAGCTTGTCGATGGTTATCTCCTCGTTGTTCCGCCGACCGAGACTGATGATGCCGGTGTTTTCGGCTACACGTCTTCACGAGGATATTGGGATCAGTTTTGGTCGAAGGCTCGTTTTGATGGAGATGATTCACGGTGGCTTTATCCTGCAGCGGGTTATTTGGAGGTGACGATAGATGGATTTGCCGGCTGATATAAGGGCACTGCTCGCTACCGCTGGTTTTCTCGAGGATGAAGATTACAATCTTCCAGGTGACTTAAACGAGCTGTCCTCTTCCAGCGTTCGGGGTTTTATTAACCAAACGGTTTTAAAGCACAGCGCGGAATCCTCGGCTTTGGTCCATGTGACCGGACCTTCTGTTATCGGTCATTCCGCGCCTCTGCGCGGAATAGGCGAATTCATGATGACTTTGCAGTCAGCGTTCGACTCCATAGGCGCTTCTCTCGAAGGTTTTAAGGCTCTTTCCGGCCAAATTCCCGACTCTGTGATCAATAAAACCAAGCTTTCATTGGTCGCTTCACCCTTTCCCGGTTCAGTTATTCTCGAAATCGCCCCCTCAACTCCAAGGCTCGAGGACCTGTATCCAAACGGCGAGGCCCTATTTGACGTTGAAAAAGAAATTGGCGCGAAGCCTTTGGCTGACAGCGCGTTTGCCGAGCTCTCGAGGCTCATGGGCGTCCTTTCCGTTGAACAGATTGAGCAGGATAAGTTCATTGAACGCCTTGAGGATCTAGGTCCGCGCGTTGCTTCCAGTGTGCAGGGTTTGTGCGATGTGCTCGACCGCAATGAAATGGATGTTGACTTCCGCTGGGAGGAACCGTCGGGGGAGAGAAACGAGATCCGTGTAAGTCATTCCTTTGCCAAGTTTGTTTCCGATGTGATCAAAGAGTCCGATATTCATACTGAGCCTGTTCACATCGAGGGGATTTTGGTGACGGTGACGACTTCCGATAAGGACCGTTTGCGCATTAGGGAGGATTTGGGCGAAGGCGGTTCGAAGGAGACCACGCTTCTCATTGGGGATATTCCGTTCGAGCAGATTTATGGACTCCATACTGGCGATAGGGTTGTAGTTGATGCTGAGAGACAAATAACTACCCGCGCCGGACATAGGTCCTGCGAAAAGCTCGTCGGGGTACGCATTCAGAAGATTGAGAGAATGTCAGAGTAGACGGAAGAAGGGCACCTGAGAGAAGATTGTCCGCAAGGTGGGTGCTGGCTTGTCATGCGGGCGCAGCGTAGAGCTCTTGGGGAAAATCTACGGCATGCGAATCGAACTGTGACGACGCAGCACCCTTAAGAAGTTTTTATCTTATTATGCCTCAAGGCTTACGGAGGCAATCGCGCATGTTGAGACCTTTGAGGTTATGGCATTGCCGTGCTTGATGTTGCAACTGAGAGTCGAGTCGGTGCACGATGGATGCGGCAACTATCCCCAGAGGCTTTGATAAACGACCCGGTGTACTCCGGCGTCGCCGCCCCCACCGTGGGCATCTACCGTCTCACCATGAAGAGCGGATCGGACAACTTCCGCGCCTCCAGCGTGCAGGGCATCATGAACCGCGTGAAGGCCAAGGGCGTGCCGGTGGTGGTCTACGAGCCCACACTCGATGCCCCGGAGTTCTTCGGGAGCGAGGTCACGCGCGACCTCGCCTCCTTCAAGTCGAGATGCGACCTCATCGTCGCCAACCGCTGGAGCGACGACCTCGCCGACGTGGCGGGCAAGGTCTACACCCGCGACCTGTTCAGGAGGGACTGATGGCAAAAAACGCGTTGGTCCCATCTTGCTAAAAGAGCGAATATGGTAGCCCTACTACCTCTCGTCGGAATGATGCCAAGAGCTATCCAATTATTAATGATTTATATGCTATTAATATAAAGGAGTAGTGAATGATACTAAGTGCTGTTCAATGTGCGTTTTTCTTTATGGATGACCTTGAGAGTCCATCGTTCTTATTTGCGACATTACAACATGATATGTACAATACTTTTAATGGTGAGGCAACTTTACTGCCCCTACCTCCGGAAGCCCCTCGCGAAATGCCGATAGGAAATCTGAAGTCATCATCAGGAGCTGTTAGGGTTTCCCTTTCGCGGGGAAGACTGGATTTGTATTGCAATAGTGATGGTGCTTCCATAAAACTCGATTGGACAAGAACCAAAGCGTTGATTGATCAGCTGAGGGCCGTTATTAGTAACCAAGTTGGAGGGCACCTAGCTCGATTTGGCTGCACTCTATCTTTTTTTGAACGGAGCGACAATCCAATATGCGAGATTCAGAAAAGGTATTTTTCTCGAAGCTTTTCCGATAGCTGCAATGAGCTGTCTTTTCGTGTTAATGAGCCAATATACCAAGACATTCGATTTAACAAGTTGCGTACTGTAAGTATGGGCAATATTACTATGGGTTCAATTGCTCTGCCAGGAATCGTAGAAACGTTAGACATAAACACTGACCAGACGCTCCTCCAAATTGAAGATAAACACATCGATGACGTGTTGGAAATGGCGAGAATAGCGGTTGGGAATGTCGAGAACAATGAATCCGCTTAATCATCTCCTGTCTATGAGGCAAGGACAAGATAATCTAAGCAGCTCTACATCTTCCAATGAACCTCCCGAATCATCTTCGAGTACCTTTGCTGACCAGTCGAATCTAAAGGACGTTGGGGAACGGGAAAGGCTTCTCGCTTATCAGATCCATGAGGTATTGTCGCTAAAGGAAAAGCTAGAGGAACTAGAGGCGGAATTTGAGAAGCTATCAGAAAGGTCAACTCAAGGAGATAATAGAATCACTTCACTTGAACGAAAGGTCAGTGCTGATACGGCATTAAATCAAAAAATCGGGGAAGTCGCTGATGCGGCATTTTGGTTAATATCGATACCGATAATTCTGCTAACCATAGTCTGCATCGCTTTGATTGCGATTCGTCTATGCGTCGGCTCCGTGCCTGATATCGTTTTTTCAATAGTCGGATTCGTCGGTTTGGGTGGTTTTGTTGGTTTGGCAACCTATCTTTGGAAGCTTGGGCATTTGAATAAGAGGGTCGAGCGGCTCGAGAAGCAGCTCGATGGACTTCATGACGTTGTAAGGGGCGAATGATTCCCAAGGGCTCGAGATCGTTGCTGAGCTTGTAGAATAGTATTTACGAGAGGATATGCTTTTTACTGTTTATATTTAGCATATTGTAATATAGATGAAGATATGAGTGTAGTAGATAAAGAAAAGATTGATCAACAGCTCCTCGTGCGCTTCGATATCTCTGGGTCGGGATATACCTATGAGCTTGAAAAATACGTGCGCTCGGAGTTGGAAACAGAGTTCAATGTAATTTCTCGTGGCGGAAAAGCGCCTGCGGCTGGTCCGGAATTGCTGGTCCAAGTCGCTCTGGAATTCTTCAATGATCCCCTCGGGGGGATAATTACAGGGGCAATAATTAGTTCCATTGCCGATCGGGTATTGGGTGCGATTTTGGATGCAGTCGGTAAGCTATTTAAGAGTTCGTCATCTTACTGCAGTGAGGTGACAATCAGCACAACGTACGACCTTACAATTCGCATCATCCCCGACGGAGGGGCAGATGTCTCATCTGTGGACATTGGGGGAATTGTCGACAAGGTTAACGCCTTTGTACAGAACGAAGCTGAGCGAGGTAATCATGTCTCGAGCGTTGTTCTTCCCTGCGAGATATGCAACAACGATGATATAGGCCCCCATCTTGAGCCGGGGCATGGCAGCCTTGATCTATGGTATGTAACGTATCGAGATGGAGAACGACTTTACCAGGCGAATTATGATGCGGCAAATGGGCTTTTTCTTGGCTAAATTGCTTTTGGCTGCAAATTGATGAAAGCCATTGATTGTGGCTAAATGAGTGGGGCCACGTGCAATGACCGCATCGAAACGATGCGGTCATTTGCTGCTTGTCAAGCGAAATCGTTGTATCGTTCCCAAGACTACCAGCGTGTATGATAGAAGCCGACAATCGCGGCGCGCACCGTGGCGCCTTGGCGTGACGATAGGAGCGGAGATGGCGTTTAGCATGCAGCTCACCCACCTGGAGCTGACGAACTATCGCAAGTTCAAGCACTATTCGATTGACTTCGATAGTCAGATGACCGTGCTGGTTGGCGAGAACGGGTCTGGTAAGACTTCGATTCTCTCCGCTGCCTGCGTTGCGCTCAGCGCTTTCGTCTCGCAGATTGCCCCGAGCGGCCAGCAGGCGATTACGCAAGATGACGCCCATGTCTGCCAATATGAGACCGATGGGATGGTGGACCAGCAAAGGCAGTTTCCCGTAACGGTTTCTGCCAAGGGTATTGTTGGAGAGGCGGATGGCTCAAAAGTTTCCTGGTCTCGCGGGCTTAATTCTAAGAACGATAAGGTCTCTCTTGTTCAAAGCGACGAGATGGCAAATATTGCCCACGATTGCGCAGATAGAATAAGGTTCGGAGCTGCCGATCTGGTTCTCCCGGTTATCGTAAGTTATGGAACCGCTCGCCTCTGGGGCGGCAATCAAATTTCGCTGAGCAGTCGCGACACCGCATTCTCAAGGCAAGATGGATACCGTGGTGCACTTGATGCGGGTTTTGACGAGCGACAGCTGCTCGCATGGTTCTACAAGATGACCGCTCAGGATGTTCAGCGAGCGCAAAGCTTGAAGCCGATGGGGGAGAATCCGCTGTTTGCAGCGGTCCGCAGCGCTGTTGAGCAGTGCTTTCGCTTGCTATCGGGTCACGAACGGGTGAACGTTTCTTACAATCTCGATATTAACGACTTGAGCGTGGAGTATCTCGACGAAAACGATGAGCTTCATCGGATGCCCCTGAGTTATCTGAGCGATGGCTACCGCACCACTTTGAGCATGTTCGCCGACATTGCCTATCGCATGGCGCTGCTGAACCCCTCTCTTGGGAAGGATGTTCTCGAGACCCCCGGTGTGGTGCTGATCGACGAGGTCGATCTCCATCTTCATCCGCTGTGGCAGGCTCGCATTTTGTCGGATCTCCGTTCGGTGTTTCCGCATGTGCAGTTTATCGTGACCACGCATGCGCCCATGGTCATTTCTTCTGTGCCTGCCAAGCACATAAGGATTCTTGGAAAAGAGGCAGCTTATGCTCCCGAGCACGAGAGCTACGGGCTGGGGGCAAACGACGTTCTGACCGGCATTATGGGGGCAGACGATAGGCAGCTTGAGGTCAAAGACTTGTTCGATAAGTTTGCCAAGCTTTTTGATGCCGAGGATTTCGATGGTGCCGAAGCCGTACTGAACCAGCTGGAGGAAAAGACGGCACCGGATAATCCCGATGTTGCTGCGGCGCGCAGCGCCCTCGTGTTTGAGCGGCTGTAGGCGATGCCCCGTGATCGCCGTGCATCGTGGAGCTCCTCCTGTTGAGCTGAACCGAAACATCCATGAGCTTGCGCCTGACCAGCGTAGGTACAATAACCTGTCGGCGGATACGAAGACGGCTCTCAAGAAGTCGCTGCTTGAGAGCCAGGGTCATATTTGCGCGTATTGCATGCGCCGGATAGACGGTCCGGAAGACGCGAAACTCGAGCACATCTACCCCCAGTCACGATCGATCGCTGAGGGGAATCCTGGGCAGACGCTTGACTATGGGAATATGCTCGCGGTATGCAAGGGCGGAGACGGGGATCCCGACCGCCCTTATAGTGAGCAGACGTGCGACACGCATAAGAAAGATGCGATCCTTTCCATCAATCCGTCTTCTCAGGATGATATTGACACGATTTACTATCTTCCAAACGGGGAGATTGGGTCCTCGGATCCCGCGTTTGATGATGACCTGCGCAAGACGCTGAACCTCAATTGCGAGGCTGCGTATCTGCCTCAGGATAGGCAGCGGGTTTACGCTTCTATGCAGCGTGCGATTGCGAAGCGTGCGCCGCGTACGCACGAAGCGAAGCGGGAGTTTGCCAGAAAAAAGCTTATGGCGCTTGAGTCTTCGGATCGCAAAGAGCCGTTCGTCGGCGTCATGCTGTATCGGCTGAAGAAGTGGGCAAGGTGACGCTCAGCTCCAGGGGCTGCTTTAAACGTCAAAAGGCCGCTGCGCTCGGTGCTTCCGCACCCTGTAGAACCCCTCGGTGGTGGTACCGGGCGGCTCCGAGGGGTGAGGCTTATGCTCTATAGCAGCACTTTTAGTAACTTTGCTTCGTTTTCTAGTGATGCGATATTTTACCTAGCTGCACCAAAAAACCGTGTTAGAAACCGATATCCTGGCAACTTCGTCCAGCTTGAATCCGGTGAGCGCGTTCTTAAGGATGCCGTCTTGGTGGGTGAGAACGCGGGCGGCAAATCCAACTTTGTAAAAGCATTTAAGTTCCTTCGCTCCCTCTTTGCGAGAAACGATGTTGCGCCGCGCAGCTATGACAACCTCGTTTTCTCCTTGGGGTCGGCAGACAACGATGGGGGAGCAGATCAGTCTACGCTGCAGCCATTCGAGGTCGAGCTCGCGATTGGCGACCACTTTCTGCGGTACACGCTACGCCTGGATGCGCAGGGCGTTGTTCTGGAGAAGCTTGAGAGGTTCGACAGGCCGAACGGCAAAAGCGATTTGGTATTTGCGCTGCAGCGGAGGGATGACGAACGACGCTTTTGCGGCGAGTGCGCGGATGCGGATCAATGCGAAGAAAGCGCCTCCGATGGATATTGCCAGTCGTATCGCATGGCGTATGATAAGACCCTCGGCGTGACCCGGGAGCTTTTGGAGTCCCTTTTCACCTCAGAAATCGATGCGTCGCGCCTGATGGTCGTTACCCTTTCGACGCTTGGGGAGCAGAGCTGTAGAGAGCTGGTCTCATGGTTTACGACCGATCTCGTTATTGCCTCCCGAAGCAGTGGGGGCTTCAGTATCGAAGGAATCTCCGGAGATGATTTGGAGCGGATTCTGAACGACGGTCGCTATTTCGAGATACTTCGTCTTGCCGACTCAAGCATTAGCGAGGTAAAGATCGATCGCGATCGCCCGTTTAGGGACAGCGTTCTCGTGCGTACGTTGCCTTCGGGCAGGGTGTTCGAGCGCGCGATAGGAGACGACTCGACGGGCGTGAACCATTTCGCCCAATGGGCGGTCGCAGTCTATCTCGTGGTCTATCGCAACAAAACGGTGTTTGCGGACGAGATCGACAGTGCTATCAATCCGGTTCTTTCCGAGCGGGTGCTGGCCTTCATAAACGGCAACGAGCATCGTGGTCAGTTCATTTTCACGACCCATAACGTGCTTAACCTTACGTTCCGGACGTTCATGAAGGAACAAATCTACTTTGTGACGAAGGATGTTGAGATTCTTGCTTCGAGCATGTACTCGCTCGCCGATTTCAGCGATGTGCGTTACGACGTGAAGGGCGAGATTTACGACCTCTACATGCGCGGCTTGCTGGGGGGAACGCAAGATGTCTAGCAAGAAACGTCCAAAGAGGACGACATCGAAGAAGTTCACGGTTTACTGCGTCTAGCACACGTTTTTAGTACCGCCGTTCCGCGAAGGCGGTTCCGGCCTTCCGGGCTTGGCTGTTCTGACGATGAGCCTGGGTATGCTTGTGCCCGCGATTCGATTGCCATGGGGTATTCAATACCCGGACGGGTTTACCATACGAATGCGATGCCGATATGTGATGTCTTGTTCTATATTTCCGGTAAAACTATCTGAAATATATTTAATAGATATATATAATACAGATAAGAAAACTAATAAGGACAGAGGAAGGGAGATTCCGAATGGCCGAAGAAACAATGATGCACTTGACCATCGACAGCGACATGAGCACGAGGAAAGGGGTTCATGCCGATATGGCCCTTCTGGCCGAGCGGGAGGGGACGGTGAGGATCGACTTCATATCGGCAGACATCGCCGACGATGAGGCGAATGCGAAAGGTGTGCTTACAAGTCGTGTGTATATGAGCAGGAAGGACCTTCTGATCTTTAGAAACGCTATAGACGAAATGCTCGTGCGCCACTCTGATCAGGAGAATGGAGCTAGATAAGGATGAGCGCTCCAAAGATCACATGGAGCGAATCCGAATCGTTCCCAAAGTCACAAAGAGTGGTGAAAGATGAGTTCTGGCGAGAGAATGCGGGAAGGCATCTCTACATGTATCTCGATGAATCAGGAAACCTTGATTTTGGAAAGAACGGGACTCGGTATTTCATCATGACATGTGCAGTCGCGAGGAGGCCCTTCCTGATATGCGATTCTTTGAGATCGTACAGGTATGACCTGTGGGAGAGCGGGACAGATGTCGAGAAGTTCCATGCGTGTGAAGATACCAACGACGTACGGAAGGGAGTATACGGCATCCTCTCTTCGGCAGGTAGCTCGTATCGGGTATACAGCGTCTACGTCGAGAAATCAGAGGTTCCGGAGAGCATGAGGACGCCGGACGTTATCTATGCGAAGGTGTTCGAGCTTCTCATTGATGCTATCTACTCCGAAGAGCACTTGGCGTGGGTAGAAAGCGCGATAGTGGTTACCGATAAGCTTCCCAAGGACGCTGAGAGAAGGAAGGTGTCGCGCCCGCTGAAGAAATACATGAAGCAGAAATTCCAAATGCGCCATATCCCGTATTCGCTCTTGCACCATGATTCGGCAAGCGACATGAATCTGCAAGTCGCCGATTACTTTTGCTGGGCTGCCCAGAGGGATCTTGCGCAAAATAAGAGCTGGCCGATGGTGAAGGTGTTCGACCAGTTCGCAAAGGTGGGGAAGGTGGAGTTTTGAACACGAAAATGGACATGGCCGCTTTACGGCGGCCATGTCCATGACCTCCCAATCTATCATATGAAGAACCCGGGGGTTCGTATCGAGAGGGAGGAACCTTTCTCATAATTATTATTGCCTGGAGATTGAAAGATGTCCATAGGTGTTGACCTTCGGTTTCATGGGCCCTGGAACCGCGTCGCTGAAGTTGCGAATCAAAGTGAAACCCAGAATGGCCAGTAACCCCGTTTGGTAACGCGAGTCAGGGTTTTTTGGTACCGGTGCTACACCCGGTACCGAGATGGACGATTGCTCAGCGAGCTGCTTTTATTGATTGTTTACGAGCTTGACGTTTCAATCGAAGGGCTTCGGTGCCAATTAAGTGCAGCGCTCGCGATGCCGCCTTAGCAGAACGATGGCGCTATTTTCGTGTGTTAGACGTCGAGTATCGACATCATTGTCCATCAAAATAGTATGCCAGCGACTCGTCATTCAGTTTCACATGCCTATCATTCACTTCTATCTCTCAATCATTTGCTATTATCTCTAACAATGACGCAGAATGAGTAAAAGATAGGAGTGAAAGATGTTAGACGCCGAATTGAAAACCATCCTCGAGCGTCTCGTCAGGGAAGGCGGGGACGACTCCTCGTTTGAGGCTAAGAAATGTACATCTGAGCTTTCTAAAGATGTTTGGGAATCGGTGAGCGCGTTTGCCAACAGCGGAGGTGGAACGATACTGCTGGGCATTAGCGAAGAGGACGGCTTTGTTCCGGTTACTGGCTTTCAAACGCAGGGGGTCTGTAACCAATTTGTCGCCGGAATGGGGGATGGCGGCAAGCCGAGTGTGCTCACAAATCCGCCGGAATACTCCATCGATCGAGTTGCTATTGCCGGAGAAGTAATCCTTGTGATTAGAATCGAAGGGCTCAATCCATCTCAGAAGCCCTGCTATATTACTGCGCGTGGAATTCAGGGCGGAAGCTACAAGCGTGTTGATGACAAAGACGTGCGTCTTTCGCCAAACGAGCTCTATTCACTCCAGGCTGCCGTGAGCGTTGATGCCTCAGAACGCGATGCCGTGTCAGGCGCGACAATTGGGGACCTGGATCAATCTGTATATGAGCAGATTATTACCAAAGCACTCGCTATTACCCCACGTTCGCTGAAAAACGCGCAGAGCGTCGAGGAGCGCCTTAAGCGCTTGAACCTTATCAACAACGAAGGGAAAGTCATTCGCGCGGGGATTCTCGTTGCAGGCACGTACCCGCAGCAGTTTTTCCCAAAGCTCTGCGTAGATGTCGCCGTTCACCCAGGAACAACAAAAGGCACTGACAGGTCAATGAGATTTTTTGATCGTGCTGTTTGCGAGGGCACTTTGGGAGAGATGATTGAAGACGCTGTGCTTGCCATGGTGAAGAATCTTCGTAGGCGCTCTTTTGTGAATGGCGCAGGTCGCATTGACGAACTCGAGATTCCCGAGAGCGTGCTGCGCGAAGCGATTACCAATGCGTTGGTTCATCGCAGCTACAATGCCCGTTTTGACGGAGAGTCAGTTTCTGTCGATATCTACGATGATCGCGTTGAGATCATCAATCCTGGTGGATTGTGGGGAAAATCGCCGGATGACCTGGCAGACGGACGGTCGTGCTGCCGAAATCCTGCGCTTATGAAGCTCATGTCCCTGACCTCGCTGCCAAGTGGTTCGGGTTCTCCGGCGGAGGGGAATGGATCGGGAATACTTTACATGATGAGCGAGATGGCTGCTCGTGGGTTGGAGGCCCCCGTGTTCTATCCGTCGTTCGATCATTTCAAGGTTATTCTGATGCGTCGACAGGATGCATCGAATCGTGACGAGGCGATTAGCAAGGGCGCAGAGTTCGTAGAGCTGATGCTAAAAGCCAAGGGGGAGATGTCTCTTCGCGAGCTTGCGGAAGAGACTGGTATGACAATCAATCAGGTTCGTAAACGTGTAAATGATTTGATTGCAGCCGGACGCGTGAAACCGACCGCCCCTTCAAAAAGCCGAAATAGGAAATACCGGCTTGGGTCCTAGGTGATCATATGCCGACGTTCGAGACGTAGCCGAGTTGCCGTGCATTCCGATTTGCGGGACAGCTTCTGCCGCACAATCTGCCCAAAAAGTCAGAAGGCCGCCACCGTTTCCGGTGGCGGCCTTCCTTTTACCAGAGGCTAGAACAGAATGCCTCTCACCTGTTTGCAAGATACTGAGCGAATTCCTCCTCTAGGCCAAGACGCTCTATTATTCTTGTTATAATCTTCTCAAATCAGGAATCTATTCCGGATTTGAGAAGAAATAAGGCAGGTCATGTATATCCGCCGAGCGCTTGAGCCCGTGGTCCGCAGGTACTCCGAGCACTTCAAAGTCGTTGTTGTCACCGGCCCGCGTCAGGTGGGAAAGACGACCATGCTCAAGCACCTTATGGATGAGGATGCAGAGAAGGGTGTGGAGCGTGCGTACGTGACGCTCGACAACACGGCGATTCTTCAGACGGCCAAAGAGGATCCCGCGCTGTTCCTGCAGCGCTATCGTCCCCCTGTCCTTATCGACGAGATTCAAAAGGCCCCTGAGCTCCTGCCCTACATCAAAGAGTTGGTAGACTCCTCCGACCGCATGGGGACGGTGTGGCTGACAGGTTCTCAGCCGTTTCACCTCATGAAGGGGGTTTCCGAGTCTCTCGCCGGCCGCGTGGGCATCATCGAGATGCTCGGGCTTTCGAATGCGGAAATAGAAGGCGTGCCTTCCAGACCGTTCTCTTCGGATCCCGAGTACTTCATGAGCCGAATTCGCGAGAGCTCTGCACTTGACGTCGTCGAGGTATACGACCGGATCAGCGCTGGCTCGCTTCCGGGTATCAGGGCTCTTCCCGATGATTTGCGACCGGGTGCATATGAGTCGTATCTGGAGACCTACATCATGCGCGACATCCGTGACCTCTCCCAGATCGGCGACGAGCTCAAGTTCCGCCGGTTCATCACGGCGTGCGCGGCGCTCACGTCCAAATCGGTGGTCTACGCTGAGCTTGCGCGTATTGCCGATATCGACGAGAAGACCGCGAAGGCCTGGCTATCGTTGCTGGTGAGTTCATATATGGTGAAGGTGATCGAGCCGTACGCGAATAACCTGCTGAAGCGCCTGTCTAAACAGCCGATGTTGCATTTTCTGGACACGGGTCTCGCTGCGTACCTCACGGGGTGGAGCAGCCCTCGAGCGCTCGAGGCGGGTGCCATGGGCGGGCAGGTGTTCGAGACCTATGCGTTCGGCGAGATCTACAAGAGCTTTCTCAACGCCGGCTGCCGGGCGCCGTTGTTTTTCTTCCGGAACAACGACAAAAAAGAAATCGACCTTTTGCTGGAGCAGGATGGGATCCTCTATCCTGTCGAAGTGAAGAAGACGGCCTCTCCGTCGAAAAAGGACACGCGAAACCTGCATGCGCTTGACCCTGTAGCGGCAGACGACGTACCTGCGGACCTGCTCGCTTTCAAGCGGGAGATCGGATGCGGCTGCATCCTTTGTATGGCGCGCGATACGTTCCCAGTGAGCGAGCGCGCCTGGGCTTTCCCGATTTGGGCCGTATAGTGCGTGCGGAACACGGGGGTGGGGTTCGAAGCCCTGTTCATGCCAAATAACCCCAGGGTTTTGACATTTTGACGAGAAGGGTTGCTTGGGCGGGCATCAGCCTCAGAGGCTGTCTCCTTGTTGCCGGGTGCGGCGCCTTATCACACTAGATTAAGCCTCTGTTTTCGAAAGCTATGCGTTCTTGGGGATATGATTCTGTAGTGTATGAGGTGGTTCGAGCATATTTAATTTGGAAGAACGAGCTTATGGGCGCCTGAAAGCCAATTGTCCCGACTCGCGAATAGGTTATTTCACTGAATGCATCCATCCTGGGAGAATTTATATGCCCTACGGGCAGCGATGCGAGAGCTTTGGATATACATCGAGCTGCTTAGATGCCATTGCGCAATACTATTATCGTGAAACGGCAATGTTCTTGCGCCTTCCGCGATTTGAACCGGAGAAGAGCGCGTGATTTGCGGACGATTGATGTCAAATTGTTCCAGGTGAGCATTTGGTCCTTTTGATGCCGTTCAATAGTGCGACTTGATACCGGAGCTCCGGACCCTTCTCGGCCATCTTGAAGGGTCTCGACGCCAAGGGCGTTCTCGCATGACGCGGAACCTCAAGGATTGACCCCGCGCAGTACTACTCGCTCTCATAGGCCTTCGGAGCACTTCGGAACTTACGTTCTTCAATGCCCCTACTATCGCCGTGGGGTTGTTGCTCGGCTTGTGTCCGAACAGTTTGGGCACAGAGGAGGAGGTGAGATGCCGCGCCTCCTTCCAGGCTAAGCCCGGTTTACGGTGCTAAGCCTCCTCAGAAGCACCGGGAGCACGGCGTATACCCTCGGGCTTCAGCGTCGCTCAGCGATATGGGGATTTTGCTTTTGCGCAAATAAGAGCAGCCGTCGCGATGGTACTTCTCGCCTGTATTCGTGATGTATACCGTTTCAGATACGGGCTGGGTTGCTGCGGGTTCTGGAGTGGCTGGGGCAGGATTGGCCGCTTCCGCCTGCCCTGCTGCCTCTGTACCCGATTGCGACGCTTCACTCCGAGCTTGCGCTTCTTGCGTAGCTTGCGCCTGGGCCTCCTGTTCAGCTTGTGTCTGCGCCTGGGCGGCTGCCTCTTCCGCCGCCTTCTGCTCCTGGGCTTGCTGCATCGCAGCGTCATCAAGCTCCAGGGGAATGACAAGCATGACCTGCTGCTCGCCATCGAATGAATAGCTAATGTTCGACTCGCGGTAGATCGTCTCGCCGTCATTGAGGTTGATGGGGGCGATGGCGAACGTGTACGTTCCCGCAGCAAGGTTGAGCTCTCGGGGCTCATTGGGATTTATTGATTTGGCCTCGTTAACAGTCTCTCCGTCTTCGGTGGTTCCGGAAATGGCGACGGATACGTTTTGCCCATCGCCGGTCCAGCTCTCTGCAGAAACCAGGATTCCCAGTGTCGGTTCGGGCTCGGCTGGTTCGTCAGCAGCAAGTTGTTCTTCTTGCACGATTTGGGTGGCGTCGGGCGAAGCCGCAGGTGGCTGTGATGCTCCCGCCGGCAAGAGGACGGAGCACGCCAAGACGCCCGCCACGCTGCAAATCGCCGTGGCACGGTTTAGCCGCTGGGGAAGAACGGGCTTGGAGCGCCCGAGTAGCCACATGGTAAACGCAGCAGATCCCAGAATGACTCCTAAGATTCTTATGGGAAGTAGGCAGAGCACGATAGAAATGATGCCCAGTATGAAGGGGAGCAGGGCTGTCAGATTGCTTCGCAGGTTTGAATGCGAAGGATTGTTTGAGGGTGGGGCCCAGTCGGCAGGGCTGGAGGCGCAGGGGACGGCTCCAAGCGGGTTTTCCTTAATCGTTTTTTGCATGCCTACGGCATCGCCGAATTGCGCGGTTTCTTCTGTGCTGCCTGCGATATCGGATATTGGAGTGTTCGGTTCTTGCGATGGGGCGGATTGGACATCCGACGATTCGGCAAGGGATGAGCTTGGGGTCGATTGATTGGCGTCGTGCGCTTTGCTCGCGAAATGTCGAGCGTGCATCGCGGCGTGAGGGCTGACGTCACTGCTTTCGCTGTCACGTTGCGCGGTATGAGAATCATCCTGTTGGAAAGCGGCGCTTTTCTTGAAGCGCTTGCCGCCCGAGGACCTTGGCTTCGGTTGCGATGACGACGGGGCGTTGCCATTCGATGCGAGGAGTGCTTTTCCCTGGACGGTGAGCTTGAGATAGCCTTCCTTGGGCGATTCGATGAGGCCGTCGTTTATGAGCGCAGCGATTACGTCATTCATTCTGCTTAAAAACAGGGATTCTGGGGCGCTGCCAAGTTGCAATGCCCCCTGTTTACGAGAAAGTCCGACGGCACTTGCGAGTTCGTTGCGTACCGACTTAAGCGATTTTTGGCGACCGCTTTTGATGGATGTCATAACCATGGCCTTGAGCTTGGTAACATCTGGGATGTCAGATTTCGTTATGATCTGCTTCGCCATGATTCGCCCCCTGCTTTGCGAGTTCTACTTTTAGTTTAATCATGCAGGCAGGGCTGTGCCTGATTCTTTTGATAGAAATTAACCTTGCGGGAAAAGGGCGTATGTCTTCTGACAAATAACCCCGCGGACGCTTAGACGCCATCCAGCTCAGGGCGCCTTGTTGCCAGATATCGCTCCGGCAGCCATGGCGCCCCTTGCCCTGGAAATACCCCTGGCAAACAGGGATGCCGACGGGGTATACTCAGTACGAGCAGAAGGTTTCAAGCCCTCCTGCCGATAGAGCTGTGGTGGGCAATGCCCATACTGGAACAGCCGCCTTGGCAGAGGCGGCTTCTCCCTTTTGCAGGCATCGCCCACCTGGAGTTACTCGATTACAAGAATCAGAATAACGACGAACGCCAGAAGCGTTCCCGCTGCGAGGAGCAGCATGGTGAGTTTTGCCAAGGGGATCCCTCCTCACTCCCTGTTGGACTCGGAGGGCACCGCCCGCTCGATCTGTAAAGTATAGCATATAAACGAACAGATGTTCGTAACCAATCACGTCAGATCGCCCAGTGGCAATTTGACATCAGACTGCCCTTATTTGCACTAATCGCCAAATAGTACAAATAAGGTCGGCAAAACAAGGGCGCTATTTGCACTCAAATCCCAATGAGAGCGTCTCCGAATCCCCCGCTAATCCAGCAACTCCGCAAGGCGCTGCCGCCACAGGGCGCGGTCAGAGTCCCAGCAGTCGGCCAATTCGCGCTGCTTGGCCGCAAGGTCGAACGGATACGCCATCTGCGCGTCCGCCCAGGCGAGCATATCTTCATGATCAGGATGCTTTGGGTCTGCAACGACCTGCAGGAACTCCTCGAACCCGCCCGGTCCCCCAACGTTCTCGGGTGGTGCGTCGCCCACGCCATCGACAAGCTGCGGCGCGACAAGTTTGCTGTTGGCGATGGTCTTCACGACCTTCACCTTGTGCTCCCAACCGTCGCCATAGTCGTAGGCATAGAGCGCGGTGCGCGTGCGCGGGAACACGTCGCCCAGCTGGATGCGATCCGCTTCGACAACCGCATAGGTTGCGGGCTCGTAGACATCGAGCGAGGGGTTAACGAAGCACGCTTCCTCGATATGGAGCTTCTGGCCGCGCGCGGTTGTCGTGAAGTTGAACAAGTGCTCGTCGTACCAGTTGAAGACTCGCTGAATGGCTATGTGCAAATCCAGGAATGTGCAGGTGGCGGGGATGATAATCTCGCGCCAGCACGGCTGGATGCCCTCGAGATCGAGCTCGATGCGCAGGCGGAAGGCGCGGGTGTCATGTTCCCGGCGGCCATCGGCGGGGTCGAACTGCGGCCGATCTTCCATGCGAACCGGCGCGAATGGATCGTAATGGCTCAACGGGCTCGGCACTGTTGTCTGCTGCGCCCCTTGCTGGCCGCCGCTCACGACCGTGAACCCGCCGTGCGACAAGGGCTTGTTGCCGTCTTGGTCAGGCTCGCTGTCAAGATGGCGCTGCAGGGACTCTATCAGCGCCATGCCAACGCGCGCCGCAGCGACGTCGCCAAAGAAGAAGCCATCATCGGTAAGATCGAGCTCCCCGGCCGTTCCCTTCCATTCGACGAGGCCTTGCTGCATGAGCGAGGCGACGATCCCGGCGTCATAGCTTGCCGATGCGACGTGGCGAACGCCGCCCTTATCGTTCACGCGCGCGCACGTGAGACGCATAAGGGCGAGCGTGAGCAGCTCGATAACCGCCTGGTCGAATTCCTCTTCATTCATGAAGTCCCCGAGGTTTTTGCTCATGATGTCGCTCCTTCTTCGAGTGGCGCGGCGCCAGCGGATGCCTGCAGTATACGCGACTGTTTCATTGAGGGTCTCACACGTCTTATGGACGCTGTCGATTCAGCGTTTTGCTATTTTGGCTTCTTTGGAATTTTTGGCTTTCGATTCGCCATGCAGGCTGGCTACGCAAAGCGGCTCTGGCGCGGGCGAGGTCCTGCTGGCACAATAGGGGCGAGTCGTTTCGTGCGGCGCGCGAGCGGCATATATACGAGAAATGCTGCAGTCAAAGGTAAGAGAGCGGGATACAACTTGCCGGACTGCCGTAAGAAAGGGGCGGATAGGATGTCGGACTGCTTCGAGCCCAAGCGGATCGTCGTCACCGGAGGGTGCGGCTTCATCGGGTCGAACTTCGTGCGCTGGGTCGCGCGCGAGCGCCCGGGGGTGCACGTGACCGTGCTGGACAAGCTCACCTACGCGGGCAACCCGGAGAACATCGCGGGGCTGGACCCGGAGAGGGTCGAGCTCGTCGTGGGCGACATCTGCGACGCCGCGCTGGTGGACCGGCTGGTGGCCGGCGCAGACGCCGTCGTGCACTACGCGGCGGAGTCCCACAACGACAACTCCATCGCCGACCCGGCGCCCTTCGTGAGGACGAACGTCGAGGGCACGTTCGCGCTGATCGAGGCCTGCCGCAGGCACGGCGTCCGCTACCACCATGTCTCCACCGACGAGGTCTACGGCGACCTCGCGCTCGACGACCCCGCCCGCTTCACGGAGGAGACGCCCTACCGCCCGTCGAGCCCGTACTCCTCCACCAAGGCGGCCTCGGACATGCTCGTGCGCGCCTGGGTCAGGACCTACGGCCTGCGCGCGACGATCTCCAACTGCTCGAACAACTACGGCCCCTACCAGCACGTGGAGAAGTTCATCCCCCGCCAGATAACGAACATCCTGGACGGCGCGCGCCCGAGGCTCTACGGCGACGGGCTGAACGTCCGCGACTGGATCCACACCGAGGACCACTCGAGCGCCGTCTGGGCGATCCTCACCCGCGGCCGCATCGGCGAGACCTACCTCGTTGGCGCTGACGGCGAGCGCAGCAACGCCGACGTGCTGCGCGCGATCCTGCGCGCGATGGGCGAGCCCGAGGACGCGTTCGACCGGGTGCGCGACCGCCCCGGCCACGACCGCCGCTACGCCATCGACCCGACGAAGCTCCGCCGCGAGCTCGGCTGGGAACCCGCGCACACCGACTTCGACGCCGGCCTCGCGCAGACCATCGCCTGGTACCGCGACCACGAGACCTGGTGGCGCCCGGCCAAGGAGGCCACCGAGGCCAAGTACGCAGCCCAGGGCCAGTAACGGGAAAATGGGAAAATGGGGACAGGCACTTTTTTCCCACTGCTGTGGGAAAAAAGTGCCTGTCCCCATTTTCCCATCGCGGCTCTGCAGAAAGTCGGGACTTTGGGCGATTTTTTCGCCCCGGGTCTGTACAAGCGCCCTTTCTACCTGCATAAACACCGAGGTCAAAAGCGTGCTTGTCTAAACCCGGTGCCGAAAATCCGCCCAAAGTCCCGACTTTTTGCAGCCGCCGTCCCCTGCGCGCCACAACCGCGCTCTCACCCGCTCCCTCATGTGGCCTCATCGTTAAGTCCAGCTCCCCGCATTGGGCACGCCGCCGCATACCGCTACAATAGAGCCGCTGGCGTACGCCAGTTCACCTTGGCAGGGAGCGCCGCGCGGATTCAACGATCGCGCTGGTCGCAGCTATACACGAAAGGTTCGCTATGAAGTATTTCGGCACCGACGGATTCCGTGGAGAAGCCAACAAGGGCCTTACGGTTGATCATGCGTTCAAAATCGGACGGTATGTGGGTTGGTATTACGGCGCGCGCCAGGGCCGCAAGGCCCGCGTCGTGGTGGGCAAGGACACCCGCCGCTCCAGCTACATGTTCGAGTCCGCGCTGGTCGCGGGCCTCGTCGCGTCCGGCGCCGACGCGTACATGCTGCACGTCATCCCCACGCCGGGCGTGGCGTACGAGACGGTCGACGGCCGCTTCGACTGCGGCATCATGATCTCGGCCTCGCACAACCCCTACACCGACAACGGCATCAAGCTCGTGAACGGCGAGGGCTACAAGATGGACGAGGACGTCCTGGAGCTCATCGAGGACTACATCGACGGCAAGTGTGACGTGCCGCTGGCCACGGGCGACGCCATCGGCGCCACCATCGACTACATGCAGGGCCGCAACCGCTACATCGCGTTCCTCATCTCCAGCGCTAACTTCTCGCTGCAGGGTGTGAAGGTCGGCCTCGACTGCGCCAACGGTTCCGCGTCGTCGGTCGCCAAGCCGGTGTTCGACGCCCTGGGCGCCGATGTCCGTGTGATCAACAACAGCCCGGACGGCTTCAACATCAACGTCGACTGCGGCTCCACCCACATCGACCGCCTGCGTCGTCACGTGGTCGAGCAGGGCCTGGACGTGGGCTTTGCCTACGACGGCGACGCAGATCGCTGCATCGCGGTGGACGAGCACGGCAACGTGGTTGACGGCGACCTCATCCTGTACGTGTGCGGCGTGTACCTCAACAAGCACGGCCGCCTTACCGGCGGCACCGTCGTGCCCACCGTCATGAGCAACTACGGCCTGTTCAAGGCGTTTGACGAGGCGCGCCTCACCTACGAGACCACCGCGGTGGGCGACAAGCACGTGTATGCCTGCATGCGCGCCAACGGCTACAGCCTGGGCGGCGAGCAGTCCGGCCACATCATCTTCGGCGACATCGAGTGCACGGGCGACGGCATCATGACCTCGCTGCGCGTGATGGAGGTGCTGCGCGCCGAGCGCGAGACCCTCTCGCAGCTGTGCGCGCCCGTGAAGCTCTACCCGCAGGAGCTCGTCAATGTGCGCGTGACCGACAAGGATGCCGCCATGAACGACGAGGCCGTTCTCGCCGCGGTGAAGGAGGCCGAGGAGTTCCTGGGTGACCGCGGCCGCGTACTCGTACGCGCGAGCGGCACCGAGCCGCTGGTCCGCACGCTGGCCGAGGCCCCGACTGACGAGCTGTGCCGTGAGGCCAACGCCTTCGTGATCAAGGCTCTGGAGCCCTTCCGCGCCGAGTAACCGGCAGCACAATCGACCGATCAAGCCCCGCCCCTCCGGCGGGGCCTTTTCATGGGGAAAGTCGGTTCTCGCTTCTGTCTTGGCGGGTGTTATTCGGCAAACTGGATAGAAATGTCGATTATGCATTTTCCTGGACGCGCGACCGGCGCGCCGGCGCGCGATTTGGCGTCATGCACCCCCTGTTCGAGTGGCGAGTCAGGCGTACGTGCGGCGGTTTTGGCGTTTGAGGGCACTTGCCAGGCCCGAGCGGGTGCCGAAATCCGTCCGGACGGGGTTTTTCAAAATGCATAATCGACATTTCTATCCAGAATCGAAAGAACTGCCTGCAAACAGCTCGTTACGCGGGCGCGCAACTTCCCGAACGTCCTGCTCCGGGAGCCTGTCATCTCCACAGGGTGTTGACCAACCTGTAGCTCGTTTGGAGTTTGGCGGCCGCGGGCGCGCGTGCTCTATACTGGCAACGACATAGAGCACGCAAACATGCAGGTGAAACAGGAGATTTCGCATGTCTGACGATAATCGCCTCTATGCGGATGGGGGTTCGGGTTCGCTGGGGAGCAACTCCGCGGCGAACGATGCATCCGCAGGGTCGGTGCCTGCTCGTCCGCGCACGGCTTCGGGCCGGGCGTCAGCAGCGCCGCAGGATACAATGGAATTCATCGCGCTCGCGAGCCGCGGCCGCGAGCAGGCAGCTGGCGCCGCTTCCGCCGGCCGCTCGGCCAGTGCTGCCAGCACCGCCAGCACACAGGGAAGCCGTTTCGCGTCCCAGCAGCCGGGCCAAAACGCCGCCGGCGCAGCCCAACATGCAGCAGCGCGCAACATCCCGCGTATCGACACCGAGGATATTCCGCGCATGAGCGCCGACGCTCCGCGCACCCAGCCGGCTACGGGCTACCACGCGGGCGGCGCGGCAACCGCGTCCACATCCCAAGCCGCCTCGTCGCAGGCTTCCTCCGCGGGTGCAAGCGGGGACGACTTCTACGACTTCAACCTGCCCTACGGCAGCGATGACGGCAACGACGACGGCCTTATCCGCCATCGCCACAGCAAAAAGCGCCGCCGCAAGCGCCACATCATCATCGCGGTCGTTGCCGTGCTCGTCGTGTTGATCGTGGGCCTGGGCGTCAGCGGCTTCATGCTGTTCAACTCTGCGCGCAACGTCAAAAGCCAGGCGAGCACCGCGCTCGCGCTCGTGACCGGCATGAAAGATAAGGTCACGTCGGGCGACTTCGCAGCGCTGTCCGACGACGCGCAGCAAATCGATAGCCTGTGCGCCACCATCCAGGACGAAACGAGCGGCCCGCTGTGGACCGCCGCGACGTTCATCCCGGTGGTGGGCGGCGACGTCACCGCGGCGCGCACGCTCGTGGACACGCTGGCAGACGTGTCGTCCCAGGTGCTCGTGCCGGTAAGCGCCAACCTTGCCGACGCGACTCCCGGCAAGCTGCTCAGCGACGGTACCATCAACGTCTCGGCCATCGAGGCGATCGCCACCTCCCTTGCCGACAGCGCGCCGGTGCTCACGGAAGCCAACGAGCGCGTGCAGAACATCGGCGATACGCACATCGGTCAGGTAACCGAACTCGTCGACACCGCCAAGGACGGCTTTGCCATGCTGAGCGGCGCGGTGGACGCATCGCAGAAGATCGCCCCGGTGCTGCCCGCCATGCTGGGTGCCCAGGGCACGCGCCAGTACCTCATCGTGGCCGAGAACAACGCCGAGATCCGCACGCTCGGTGGCTTCAGCGGCGCGCTCGGCGTGCTCACGGTCGACAACGGCCACATCTCGCTCGACGAGTTCGAGGGCGTGTCGACCCTGCGCCAGCTGGGCGGCCCCACCGATCAAATCCAGATCTCCGATGAGGAGAAGCGGCTGTTCCAGCCCGAGGCGGAAACGCTCAACTTCACGATCGGCGATGCCTTCTTCATTCCAGACTTCCCGCGCGGCTCCGAAATCACGCGCACGCTGTGGGGCCTCACCCACGAGGGCCAGCAGATCGACGGCGTCTTCGCCATCGACCCCATCTTCCTCCAGTACGTGTTGCAGCTCGTCGGTGGCGTCACGGCTCTGGACGGCACGCAGGTCGACGGCACGAACGCCGCGCAGGTGCTGCTGTCGGAGGTGTACTGGAAGTACGCGACCGACACCGACATGCAGGACGCCGTGTTCGCCTCGGTGGCGTCGGCCGCCTTCGACAAGGTGGTCGGCGGCATGGGCAGCCTCGACTTCGTGCAGCTCTTCGACGTCATCGGCCGCGGTGCGGAGGAGGGCCGCCTGCTCATTTGGATGGAGAACGAGAGCGAGCAGGAGGCCATCCGCCAGGTGGGCGTCGACGGCGCACTGCCCACCGACCCCGCCGATCCCGAGACCGGCGTGTACGTCAACAACTACAGCTACTCCAAGATCGACTGGTACCTGGACCTCAACGTGGAATGCAGCAGCGGCATGAAGAGCGGCGACGGCACCACCACGTACAGCATGAAGGCGACGCTCACCAACACGCTTCCCGTCGAGCTTGCCGACGAGCTGCCGCCGTACCTGCAAGCGCACCACGCGGGCTTGGAGCCCGCCATGGAGCTGCTGCGCCTGTACCTCTACGCGCCCATGGGCGGCACCATCTCGGACGTCCAGTGCAGCGCAGATTCCATGACCGAGGCGACGCACAACGGTCTGCAGGTGTTCTACCAGGACGTGTACCTCATGCCCGGCGACACCTACGAGGTCACCTACACGGTGACCGTTCCGCCCGAGGGCGCAGACAAGGAGCTCGACGTGCGCGTCACGCCTACCGCGCAGGATGCGCGCAAGGGCACGCTGGACGAAGAGGACTAGCGGAGCACCACAAGCCACAGCATGAAAACGGGGCGGAACCGCGTGTTCCGCCCCGTTTGCGTTCGCCTGTCTGCCAAGACGGGCGTTCTTGTTTGCACCCTTTACGGCCGCGGGCTGGTGCCAACCCCGGGCCCAGCAGGAACGTTGCTCTGCTTGGAGGTCTCGCTCGCCGCGACCATCTGCTCGAACATGCTCGCCGCCTGGCGGAAATCGCTCGGCAGCACCACGGTGGCGCTCTTGCCGCTCTTGGCGAACTCGTTCATCATCTCTGCCCACTGCGTGAACATGAACAGCTGGTTGGCCTCGTCGTTGCCCACGCCGGTCTCCTGGATGATCTCCAGCGAGTCCTTGATGCCCGCGGCTATGGCCTTGCGCTGGTTGGCGATGCCCTCGCCGGCTTTCTCCATAGCCTCGGCCTCGGCGATGGCCTCGGTCACGCGGCGGATGCGGTCGGCTTCGGCCAGGTCCTGCGCGGCAGCCTTCGTGCGCTGCGCGGCGTTGATCTGGTTCATGGAGTTCTCGACCTCGGCGGGCAGGGCAATCTTGGTGATGAGCGTCGACACCAGCGTAAAGCCATAAGCGGCCATCTGCTCGGACACGGTGGCGTTGACGTCTTTGGCGATGTCATCCTTCTTGGCGAAAACCTCGTCGAGCGTGTAGACAGGGATGGAGCTGCGCAGCGCGTCGGTGATGAAATCGCGCATCTGCGCCACCGGCTGCTGCAGCATGTAGTAGCTCTTGTACACGCCGGATTCCTGCGGCGCGTTGCCCAGCTCGTAGCTCACGTGGTACTGCGCGGAGACCTCAAGGCCGATGGTGACGTTGTCCTCGGTTTTCACGTCGATATCGAAGCCGTTCTTCATCGTGCGCAGGGAGACCGTGGCGGCCTTGCGGTCGATGAACGGGATCTTGGCGTGAAAGCCCGCGCCCACGATGCGATGGAACTTGCCCAGGCGCTCGATGATCACGGCATGCTGCTGTTTCACGACGTAGAACAGGTTGCCGGTCACGATGCTCACGATAATGAGGACGATGAGGGCCAGCAGGAGGATGACAAACATCTCGTGTCCTTAGAACGAAGGTACGGTTGCGAACAGGGTACCCATTATTCCGCGCGCCATGCGCTACAGCGCGTAGAGCGCGCCGAACTTCTTGGCGAGGTAATCGCAATAATACGTGGCGTTAAACGGAGCACCGCACGCCTCCTCGATGAGCTGCGGGGCGTCCTTGCTGCGGCCCCAGCGCCAGATTTTCTGCTCCAGCCAGCTGCGGATGGGCGCAAGGTCGCCAGACGCGCACGTGGCGCCCACGTCGACGCCGTCGGCCACCATCGCCGGCACGTACTGCGCGTCGTAGGCACTGCCCAGCGCGTAGGTGGGGAAGTACCCAAAGCTGCCGCCCGACCAGTGCGTATCCTGCAGGCAGCCCTGTGCGTCGCTCGGCACCTCGATGCCCAGGTACTTCTCGGTGAGATTTGCCCACAGCCCGGGGATGTCGTGCGCCGTGGCCTCGCCTGCGAACAGCAGGCGTTCGATTTCGTAGCGAATCATGATGTGCAACGGGTAGGTGAGCTCATCGGCCTCGATGCGGATGGGCGAGGGTTGCGCGATGTTCACGGCGCGGTACAGGTCGTCTTCGGCCACGCTGCCGTAGATGGCGGGCACGCGGCGGCGCAGGATCTTCAGCAGCGGGCCCATGAACGCTCGGCTGCGGCCCACGGTGTTCTCGAAGAAGCGCGACTGGCTCTCGTGGATGCCCATGGATGTGCCGCCCGCCAGGCAGGTGTAGGCGTATGCAGGGTCGACGCCCAGCTCGTACATGGCGTGGCCCGCCTCGTGGATGATCGAGTACACGTTAGATATGAGGTTGTTCTCATATATATGCGAGGCGATGCGCGCGTCGCCCACCGCGAAGCCCTCGGAGAAGGGGTGCTCGGTGGAGGCGAGCGCGGTGTCGGCGCGGTCGATGCCCAACAGCTCGATGAGGTCGAACGAGATCTGGCGCTGCAGCGGCTCGGGCACGCGCGCGGCTAAAAACGACGTGTTGGGCTGGCGGCCGTGCTCCACGATGGCGTGCACGAGGGGCACGACCGTGGCGCGCACCTGGTCGCAGAACGCGTCGAAGTCCTGTGAGGTGAGGCCCCGCTCGTTCTGGTCGAGCATCACGTCGTAGGGATCCTTCGTGCTGTCGAGATACCCGGCGTGGCGCTTGCACGTCTCGACGATGCGGTCCACGTAGGGCTCGAACGACTCCCAATCGTTAGCCGCTTTGGCCTTATGCCACACAGCGTCCGCCTCGCACACCAGGCGCGTCCAGGCCTCCTCCTCGTCGGTGGGGATCACCAGGGCCTCGCGCTGATCGCGGGTGAACACGCGGACCTCGTCGGCAAGCTGGCCGGAGATTTTGCCCTTGGCGACCGCCTTGTTGAGGTCGTGCACCAGCTGCTGCGCCTTTTCGCTGGTGAGGAGCTTGTGGTGTTCGGCAGACAGGAAGCCCATGGCTTCGCCGCGCGCTGCGGCGCCGTTTTCGGGCGCGATGGTGGCGCCGTCGAACTCGGCGATTTTCAGCAGGTACTCGTAGTTCCAGAGCTTGCGCTCGAGTTTGCGGAATTTCTTCCCCAGCTTCTTGGCGTTCGCGGCGTTTTTGCCCATGGTGGCCTCCTTGTGCGGTAACGCATATGCGGTGCGGTGTTCAAGACACAAGTTTAGCGGGTAATTGCAGGCTGTATATGGCATCAAACCGCCAACCGGCAAACGGCGATGTCCCCATTGGGTAGATGTCCCCATTGGGGACGGGGGTGCCAGGGGACATTTTGTCCTCTCTGGGGACGGGGGTGGGAGAGGACAAACTGGCGCCTCCCACCCCCGTCCCCACAGAGGACATGTTGTGTTGACGCGGCGAGCAGGGCAGGCTTGTGCTATCCTAGCTCGCAACGCGATGACGGAGAGGGTTGCGCCCGCCGCGTCCCGTGCAGAGAGGGAGGGTCACCGGCTGAAAGCCTTCCTACGTGGGCAAGAGCGCAGCGTTCACTCCCGAGCAGCGACCTGAACGGCGCCGAAGGCGCTCAGTAGGGAAGCCGCCCGCCCGGGCGACAACGGGCAAAAGAGGGCATGTCGGGCCAGACAACCGGCAGCCAAGCAAGGTGGTACCGCGGATTCATCCGTCCTTGCGGGCAGGGGAGTAGCCCCTTAAGCCCGCAGGGACGGTTTTTTGTTTGAGAAGGGAAGATGTATGAGCCTGATCGAAGACCTTGACCAGCTTGAAGCCAAGGCGAAGGAACTCATCGAGTGCGCGGCAACGTCCGACGCGCTCGAGCAGGCACGCGTGGCGCTGCTCGGCCGCAAAGGCGAGATCACGTCCGTTATGCACATGATGGGCAAGGTTGCCCCGGAGGAGCGCCCTGTGCTGGGCAAGCGCGCCAACGAGCTGCGCCGCATGGCCGAGACGCTGATCGCCGACCGCGGAGGCGCCCTCAAGCGCGCCGCCATGCGCGACCTCATGGCCACCGAGGCCGTGGACGTCACCCTGCCGGGCGCCCGCCCCAAGATCGGCCATCAGCACCTCATCAACCAGATCATCGAGGAGATGGAAGACGTCTTCTGCGGCATCGGCTACACGGTCGAGGACGGTCCGCACGTGGAGACGACCTACTACAACTTCACCGCGCTGAACGCTCCCATGGATCACCCCAGCCGAAGCGCGCGTGACACGTTCTACGTGGTCGACAACGCGCCGGGCACCTGCGCGCACGCCGAGGCGCATGCCCACGGCGAGTCCGACGTGCTGCTGCGCACCCAGACCTCCGGCGTTCAGGTGCACATCATGGAGAGCCAAAAGCCGCCCATCTACATGATTGCGCCGGGCACGGTGTATCGCCCCGACACCCCCGACGCCTGCCATCTGCCCCAGTTCAACCAGGTCGAGGGCCTCGTCATTGACGAGGGCATCACCTTCGGCGACCTCAAGGGCACGCTCGACTACTTCGTGAAGTGCATGTTCGGCCCCGAGCGCAAGACGCGCTACCGCCCGCACTTCTTCCCGTTCACCGAGCCCTCCTGCGAGGTCGACGTGAGCTGCGGCGTGTGCCACGGCGAGGGCTGCAGCTTCTGCAAGCACTCCGGCTGGATCGAGATCTTGGGCTGCGGCATGGTCGACCCCAACGTGCTCGTCAACTGCGGCATCGACCCCGAGCGCTACTCCGGCTTCGCCTTCGGCATCGGCGTCGAGCGCGTGGCGGCACTTCGCTACGACCTGCCCGACCTGCGTACGCTGATGACGGGCGATATGCGCTTCCTGAATCAGTTCTAGGTTGACTGATCCCCGCGGCTTTCCCAGGCACCCGACCTTGTCGCTCAATCGTCGGGCGCCGCACGCTAGGCGTGCGCCCTCCTCTTTCGCGCCAATCTCGGGCACCTGGAAAACCCGTCTCCGTTGCTGGGAAAATAGGGACAGGCACTTTTTTCCCGCTGATGATGTAGTTGTCTGGGGCGCCTTTTGCCCCTCTGTATATGAAGGAGAAACGCGATGCGCGTTCCGTATAGTTGGCTCGGCGAGATGATCGAGCTGCCGAGCGACCCGGCAGAGCTGGTCGCAGAGTTCATTCGCACGGGTACCGAGGTCGAGTCCGTCGACACCGTGGGCGAGTCGTTCGACCACGTGGTGACCGCGCAGGTGGTGTCCAAGGAGCCCCATCCCGATTCCGACCACATGTGGGTCACCAAGGTCGATGTGGGCCAGTTCAACCTGGGCGAGGACGGCAACCCCGAGCCGCTGCAGATTGTGTGTGGCGCCCAGAACTTCAACGAGGGCGACCACATCGTGACCGCCATGATCGGCGCCGAGCTGCCCGGCGGCATCAAGATCAAGAAGTCCAAGCTGCGCGGCGTGCTGTCATGCGGCATGAACTGCTCCGCCCGTGAGCTGGGCCTTTCCGGCGATCACTCCGGCATCATGATTCTGCCGCCCGACGCACCCGTGGGTGTGCCGTTCGCGCAGTACCAGGGCACGTCCGAGACGGTGCTCGACTGCGAGATCACGCCCAACCGTCCCGACTGCCTGTCGATGGTGGGCATGGCCCGCGAGGTCGGCGCCATCTACGACCGCGACTTCCACGTGGACTACCCCAAGATCAAGGCCGAGGTCGGCCGTCCGACTGCCGATGAGCTCTCTGTTGCCTTCGACGACGAGGGCATGTGCGACCGTTACGTTGCGCGTATCGTTCGCAACGTCAAGGTTTGCCCCAGCCCCGACTGGATGGTCCAGCGCCTGACCGCGCTCGGCATTCGCCCGCACAACAACATCGTCGACATCACCAATTACGTGATGATGCTCACCGGCCAGCCGCTGCACGCCTTCGACCTCTCCACGTTCGCCGAGCGCGACGGTCACCGCTCCGTGGTGGTCCGTGCCGCGCACGAGGGCGAGACCTTCATGACGCTCGACGGCACCGAGCGCGTGCTGTCCGAGGGCATGGCCCTTATCACCGACGGCGAGCGCCCCGTCGCGCTGGCCGGCGTCATGGGTGGCATGGATTCCGAGATCGAGGACGACACCGTCGACGTCATGGTCGAGAGCGCCTGCTTCAACGCGGGTCGCACCTCGCACACGAGCCGTGACCTGTCGCTCATCTCCGACGCCTCCATCCGCTTCGAGCGCCAGGTCGACGAGACCGGCTGCGTGGACGTGGCCAACATCACCTGCGCCCTTATCGAGGAACTCGCCGGCGGCGAGGTCGCGCCCGGCTACGTGGACCTGTATCCTGCGCCGAAGGCCCAGCCTGAGCTCACGCTGCGCCTGTCGCGCGTGCACGCCATCTGCGGCGCCGATATCGAGGCCGACTTCGTGGAACGTGCGCTCACGCGCCTGGGCTGCACGGTTTCGCGCGCGGGCGACGACACGTTCCACGTGGTGACGCCGAGCTTCCGCCCCGACCTCCCGCGCGAGATCGACCTCATCGAGGAAATCCTGCGCCTGTGGGGCATGGACCGCGTCGAGGCGACCATTCCCGCAGCTAAGAACCACATCGGCGGCCTCACGCGCGAGCAGCACCTCACCCGCAAGATCGGCCAGATCCTGCGCGCCTGCGGCCTCAACGAGACCACGACCTTCGCCTTTGCCGCTGCCGACGACCTCAAGAAGATCGGCATGCCCGAGGAGGGCCGCGGCTGCCCGGTGGTCCTCATGGATCCCCTCATTGCCGATCAGACCGAGATGCGCCGCTCGCTCATTCCGGGCCTGCTGCGTTCCGTGGCCTACAACGAGGCGCACGGCACCGCTAACGTGCAGCTGTACGAGATCGGCCGCCTGTTCCACGGCCGTGAGAACGCGAGCAAGCCCAAGGAGCGCATGAGCCTCGCCGGCGTGTTGTCCGGCGCGATGGACGACATCACGTGGCTGCAGAAGTACCGTCCGCTGCGCTTCTTCGACGGCAAGGGCGTCGTGGAAGAGCTGCTCGCGCAGCTGCGCATCGAGAAGGTGCGCTTCCGTCCGGCAGAGGGTGAGGGCTACGCTTTCCTGCAGCCCGGCCGCGGTGCCGAGGTGCTCTCCGGCGGCACGGTGCTCGGTTGGGTCGGCGAGATCCATCCGGACGCGCGCGAGGCCATGGATATCGACCTGCCCGTCGTCGCCTTCGAGCTCAACTTCGACGCGCTGCTTTCCGGCGCGCGCAACCAGGAGGCCTACCACGAGTTCTCCGCGTTCCCGAGTGTCGAGCACGACCTCGCGATCGTGGTCGACGAGGCCGTGACCTGCGAGGACCTGGAGCGCCGCATCACGAGCGCGGGCGGCAAGCTGCTCGCCGGTGTGCGCCTGTTCGACGTGTACCGCGATCCCGTGCGCGTGGGCGAAGGCAAAAAGTCGATGGCCTTCGCGCTCACGTACCGCTCCGACGACCACACGCTGACCTCGGAGGAAGTCGAGAAGGCCCACTCCAAGCTGGTTACCAAGGTCTGCAAGGCCACGGGCGGCGAGGTGCGCTCGTAGCGCGCGGGCCCGCGATGGCTGTCACGCGGCTTACATAGACGCCTGCTCAACGGCGTATACTTACAGGGACTCGCGCGGGTGCGCGGGTCCCTGGTGTTTTGGGGAAGGGGAATGCCAAGCATGCCCAGCTGGAACATACATATCGCCCAGACCGAGCGGCTGCTCGAGCGCGGTGGCGCCGTGGCGCGCACCGTGCGCGACGCGAACGCCTTTCTGTTCGGCAGCCTCGTGCCCGATATCATGGTGGGCTACATGGTTCCAGGCATCACCGATCCCATTCCGTATCGGCAGACCCATTTTGCTGCGCCGGCGTTCATCCCCAAGCCGCGCGAGCGCGAGTTTTGGGATACATATGTGGCTCCGCAGTTCGCGCAGCTCACGGATGCCGATTTCGGTTGCGCGCACGTGCTTCCCACGAGTATCGAGCAAGAGCGCGAGGCCATAGATCGCATTCATTTTCCCCAGCGTTTTGAAGGTGAGGCAGCTGCTGATCCAGCGCTTGCGTCCGCTTCCGATGCCGCGCATGAGCCCAGTGACCAGCGCACGCTGTTCGATTTTTTGTTGGGCACTTGGGCCCACCTGCTTGCCGACAACCTATGGAACACGCGCGTGAACCAGTTCCTCGACGAACATGGCGGCAAGCCCAGCGAACAGTTCCGCATCAAAAAGCAGGGTGATTTCGATGGGTTCGGCAAGATGCTGCCCATATCGTCTATCCCGCGCGAAACGCCGGCACTCGTGCACGCAGCGCAGGCGTTTCCGCAATATGCGATTGCGCGCCCGCACGTTCACGACGCCATTGTGGTCACGCATGAGATCGTGCGCACCAACGGAGCTCCCGATCATGCGCCCTACCAGCTGCTGACCGATGACTTCTTCGAAATCACCTTCGCCGAGGTCCTCGACACCACCGAGCAGGCCCTCAAGGAGCGTTTGCAGCTACCGTTGTAGGCTAAGTGGTTTCAATAGGCTCAAAAACATCATGTATACGAGTTGGGTACGATTTTTGGGTGCCCGGCCGCCGTAGGAGAAACACCTCAGAACAACGTCGCAGGATTCAACTGGGCTTTTGTTCGGGTGTATGGCGCCTATGGAGATGCGGCACCAAAAAATCGCACCCAACTCAATCTCGCTGCCCCGTGGCGCATCGCCAATTCGAATCCTTATACATTTATATTCCCGTCAACTGGGGAAACGCAAGTGCTTTATACATTCCAAGAGGCTGGCAACAGCTTCTTTCGTAGTGCGATTCTCTTGTCCGTCCTTCCGGGCACGCATTGGGAGAAATCGATGCCCAGATAGTAGGCAAGACGCTGTGCGACGGCTTCAAATCGGTCGAAATCCTTGATGCGCGCCGGCGTGATGAACATGACGGTATATCCGCTTGCCTCGATATCGTCGCGACGATCTTCATCGGCTTCGATTTTATCTGGGTCGCTATGGTGTTCGATGCTTTGATACTCCAAAACGGCACGCGCCGATTGGAAGACCAGGTCTCCGTAGCGTATTCCCGGTACGTGCTTCGACCCGAGATACTGGATAATCGGGAGGTCTGCGTTCAGCTCCGGCAAAGGGAGGCCGTATCCGCCTTCTGAGGTGGGGAGGCAGAGCAAAAGAAACAGGTTCGTTTCCATGGGAGAAGCGGAGCAGTCTTGTACATAGCGTGCGTATCGAGCTGCTCGCCGTGCGCCATAGATTCCCGGGTTGCGGGAAAGGAAACCGCGGATCGAGGCAACATCGGTAAGCTTGCTAAGGTCGTATGAGGTGAAGCACATGTGATCCGAGAAGGCAGGGCAGGTGTAGGTCCCGCAGAGCTCAAGCCCGAGTTGCACGCTTGATGCAAGATCGTGTCGCTGGCAGTACAGTGCAAATAGCAGTTCCGGGATGACACAAAGGCAATCGTCATCGATGCCAACCAAATAAGGCTCTTTGATTTCCGCAGATAGCGTCCTGCTTGTTACGAGTTTGGATGCACGTCGCTGTGTATGCTCCGGAATGAGGACCGTATAGGGGGTGCTGAGCATAGCAATCGTGTCCGATGCAGCTGCAAGCGATTTGATGTCACGAGCGCGACATGCGGCATCGAGGATATCGGATGGCGCAAAGGCGTAGGGGGTATAGTCACGAGGAAAGAGGCCCAGACGGATGAGCTGAATCGCGGAGCCTTCTGTCGCATAAAACTTCTTCATGCGTACATAATGGCACAAGTTAATTAGAGAACAGCCAAAAAGAGGAAACTTGCAGCAAAAAGTAATATGTGCACAAAGCACAAAGATACATACACAGCGGAAGAAGAGCCAAATCGCATATCACAGCGACAATCCCCTAAGAAAAAGCCCCTGCCCGGAAAACCCGGACAGGGGCACAAGCTGTCGCGTTGCGCGAAACGCGGTTTAGCGAACCTGCGCGACGTAGGCGACGTTCGTGGAGGTCGCCTTACCGTCGAGGTGGATGGACATGCGCGGATCGCCAGCGGTGGCAACGGTGAGGTCGCCCTCCTTGACGTAACCGAGCTCCTTAGCGGTCTCGATAGCCTTAATGATCGTACCGTTGACGGTGCCCTGGGTGATGGCGGCCAGGTGCGGCTCGACGCCCCAGTACATGATCATCTGCTGCACGGCCCACTCGTGGCGGGAGAACGCGCAGATGGGCACGTTGGGACGGAAGTGCGAGATCAGGCGCGCGGTGCGGCCGGTGGTGGTGGGAGTGGTGATGCACTTGGCGCCCACGACGGTGGCCATGTTCACGGCGGACATACCCACGACGTTGTTGATCACGCGGGTACCGTGCGCGTTTTCGGGCGCGGTGAGCGGCGCGTGCACGGGGAGGTGCTTCTCGGTCTCGTGCGCGATGTGGGCCTGCATCTTCACGGCCTCGACCGGGTACTGGCCGGCAGCGGTCTCGCCGGAGAGCATCACGGCGTCGGTGCCGTCGTAGATGGCGTTCGCAACGTCGGCAACCTCAGCGCGGGTCGGGCGCGGGTTGTGCTGCATGGAGTCGAGCATCTGCGTAGCGGTGATGACGGGCTTGTAGGCCGCGTTGCACTTGGCGATGATCTCCTTCTGGATGTGCGGAACGAGCTCGGCAGCGATCTCGATGCCCAGGTCGCCGCGCGCAACCATGATGCCGTCGGAAACCTCGAGGATGGCGTCGAAGTTCTGGACGCCCAGGGCGCACTCGATCTTCGGGAAGATCGTGACGTGCTCGCCACCGTTCAGGCGGCAGAGGTGACGGATCTCCTCGACGGCCTTGGCGTTGCGGATGAAGGAGGCAGCGATGTAGTCGATGTTCTCCTGGATACCGAAGAGGATGTCCTCGCGGTCACGGTCGGTGATGGCAGGCAGGGAGATGTCGACGTTGGGGATGTTGACGCCCTTGCGCTCGCCGATCTCGCCAGTGTTCTTGACGACGCAGTGCATGTCCTGGCCGTCGATGGACTCGACCTCGAGGGCGACCAGGCCGTCATCGATCAGGATGAGCGAGCCGGCCTCGGCCTCGGAGGGGAGCTCCAGGTAGTCGAGGGAGATGTGGGTCTCGTCGCCGAGCCAGTCCTCGGTGGTGGGCTGGGCGGTCACGATGATCTTGTCGCCCTCGTGGACGGTGATCTTGGCGTGATCCTTCAGCAGGCCGGTGCGGACCTCGGGGCCCTTGGTGTCGAGCAGGATGCCGACGGGGATGCCCAGCTCGCGGGAGATGCGGCGGACGCGCTCGATGCGCTCGTGATGCTCCTCGTAGGAACCGTGCGAGAAGTTGAAGCGGGCGACGTTCATGCCGCTCTTGATCATCTCGCGAAGCGTATCGTCGTTGTCGCAGGCAGGACCCATGGTGCAGACGATTTTCGTGCGCTTGTACATTCAGACCTCCATCTGACGTTGCCTTTGCGCTGATAAAACGAATTACCAGTGGCATATTATAAGGGAATCGCAGGCAAGGTGGCGTAAAGCGCGCGACATCGTCGAGTCAACACAAAGAGTCTACGGGAACGATTCCATACAAGAGCACACGGGGGGTCAGTTCGGCAGAAGCACCAAAATACTACGCGAATGGTCCCAAAATCCCCGTAATGTCCTCTCTGGGGACGGGGGTGCCAGGGGACATTTTGTCCCCATTGGGGACGGGGGTCGCTGGGGACATTTTGGCCTCTCTGGGGACAGGTTCCCCTCCGAGGTGCCGGTTAGCCGCCTCTGTTCGCTGCCCCATGCAACGATTTGCATAAACCGACCGGTCGCGGAGCGCGACTGCCTCTGTGTTGAAGCCCGCTCGACCTCGTCCTACACTAGGGCAGCGAAAAGTATAGCAACGTTAACAATTAGTAGCGGGTGAGCGGTATGAGCACATCTGGTTCCGGCCTTTCGCGTGATGCCTACATCATGCTGGCGGCAAGCTTTTTCTATTTGGGAAGCACCATGTTGGTGACGCCGGTGATCTCGGGATTTGCGGGGTCGCTGGGTGCCACGGCGGCTTTCATGGGCGTCATCGGCGGCCTCATGAACGTGTGCTCGCTGGTGGTGCGTCCCATCGCGGGCAATCTGTCCGACATCATGCACAAGCGGCGTATCGCCACCATCGGCTCTATCGTGCTTGCCGTGTCCACATCCCTGTACGCCGTCGCGACCGACCCCGTGCAAATCGCGGTGCTGCGCCTGGTGAGCGGTGCGGGCTACGCGTTTTGCTCCGTGTGCATGTCCACCTGGTTCGCCTCGCTGCTGCCCCCGGAGCACGTGGGATCGGGCATGGGAATGTTCGGCATGATGAACGCGCTGGGTATGGCCGTCGGTCCCGCCATCGCGCTCGCCATCACCGATGCCTTCGGATATCGCCCCGCACTGCTGTTCGGCGGCGTCATGGCCGCCATGACCATGGTGCTCGTGCAGTTTGTGAGCAACCCGGGCGAGCCACCGGCGCGCACAGCGGAGCGCCCCTCTGTGCATCCCGCGCACAAGCTTGCGATCCTCGATACCCGCGTCGTTCCCGCCGCTGCCATCATCGCGTTGTTCACCATTCCCTACATGGCGACCCAATCGTTTCTCGTGACTTTCGTCGCGCAGCGCGGGCTTGATCTTTCTGTCAGCCTGTTCTTCCCCGTGTATGCCATCGTGCTGCTCGTGCTGCGCTTCGCGCTCAAACGGCAATTCGATTCCGTGAAGTTCGGGTCGTTCCTGTTCGCCGCGTCCGCATCGGCGGTGGCGTCGCTGGCGCTGCTCACCCTCATGCGCGGAAACCTCGCCATGTTCGCCGCAGCGGCATGTATGGCGGGCGGCTACGGCATCATGTGCTCGGTCTGTCAGTCCACGGCGGTTCGCCTAGTGGGGTCCGAGCACGCCGGCATGGCCAACAGCACCTATTACATGGGGCTCGACATCGGCATGTCGGCAGGACCGGTCATCGGCGGCATGCTGTTCGGGTCGGTCGATCTCAACCTGTTCTATCCCATCCTGGCCGTCACGGTTCCCGCTGCGCTCGCGGTCTACGCCTGCTCCAAGCGCCTGCGCACGATGTAGGCGATGTCCCAATTGGGGACGGGGGTCCCAGGGGACATTTTGTCCCCAATGGGGACGGACCTCCCGGGCTTTCATCTTTCCGCGGCGGTTGTGTGCGCTTCTGGCCAATCGGCTTTTGTTGTGAGCGCTTTTGGCCAACGGTATACAGCGTTTCGGGTGGAATCATTGGCCAAAAGCGCTCAGAACGTAGACCGATTGGCCAGAAGCGCACACAACAGATCAAAGGCAAGCGGGATGGAGCAGCCTGCGTTTGGGACGGAGCGGACATGGCGTCGTACTCCAAACCTGTCCCCACAGACGCCAAAGTGGCGCGTGGCACCCCCCGTCCCCAGAGAGGCCAGCGCAACCGCTATGCGCTTTCGCGCACCACGAGGGTGGGGGAGAACACCAGATGCTGCACGGACGCCTTGTCGCCGGGCGACGCCTTGGCTTCCACCGTTTCGATCGCCATGCGCGCGGCCTTCCTGCCCATGTCGAGCGCCGGTACCTCCATGGCGGTCATCGTGGTCTCGAGCATGTTGCCGATGGCGTGCCCGGTAAGGCTCATGACCCGCACGTCGTCCGGGCAGCGAATGCCGCGTTCGCGCAGGGCGCGCAGCGCTCCCATGCCCTGGATGTCCACGGCGGCCATGATGGCGTCGATATCGGGGTACTCGTCGAGCATGCGCACGGCCGAGCGGTACCCGAACTCAAAGCTGTTGGGCACCGAAGAGGTGCTCGGCGTCACGCAGATGCTCTCGAGCTCGAATTCCCGCACGGCGTCCTGGTATCCCTCGTAGCGGCGCTTGTAGGGCGAGATGTTGCTGGGTCCGTATATGAGCCCGATCTTGCGGCACCCCTTGTCGACCAGGTATTCCACAGCCTCGTAGCTGCAGGCGTAATAGTCGGCGACCACGCTGCTCATGCTGTGCTCCTGCATGCGCACCACCTGCACCACCGGCGTGCCCTCGGCGCGGATGTCGCGCAAAATGCGCCCGTTTTTGCCCGTGCCCGCGATGATGATGTCGTCGACGATGCCGCCGCGCATGCGGTTGAGACTCTCCGCCTCGAGCTTGGCGTCGTCGCCGGTGTCCGCATAGATAATGGAGTACCCAAGGCCGCGCGCCTCCTCCTGCGCGCCCTGCGCGATTTCGGCAAAGATGGTGAGCTGCAGGCGGGGGAGAAGGATGCCCAGCGTGTGCTGGCGTCCGCGGCGCAGCCCCTGCGCGATGGGGTTGGGCCGGTAGCCCAGCTCCTTGGCGGCCTCGAGAATGCGCGCCTTGGTGGCGGGGTGCACGTGCGCGGTGTTGTTGAGCGCGCGCGACACGGTGCTGACGTCGACGTTCGCCAGGCGGGCCACATCTTTGAGCGTAGGCATGGGGCGCTCCTCCTTCTCTTATATATAGGGCGGCAACGGGTGGCGAAGCGGGCAAAACGCGCTGCCGACCCTGGGCAACCGCCGAAAACCTCTTGTGAACTGTTGTACCCCAATATGCCCTCACCGCGCAAACGATTGTAATACAAACGATTGCAGTGCTGCCACACCGCGGCGCCACAGTGCTATCCCGTGCGACCAATGTGCCACCCCAGCAGCAATATCACCAACTACCTGCTGTTCTTCAGCTGAACGGTAGAAAATGCAGGTCGAACGTACCGTTTGCACAACTTGTTGCAAAGGTTCGCAAAACCATGACCGCACCCCAAAAAGTGGCTTTAATACCAATCAAGCAAAGCAAACGTTTGCACAACTTGCTACGCGGGGCCAGCTACCCCGCACAAGTACCAAAGCGTGAGAAGGGATTTTCCATCATGGCTAAGACCGTTACCTTCAAGACCATCTTCCCGGCCGTCTCCGTGCCTCTGAACGAGGATTACTCCATCAACGAGGAGGAGTTCCGCGTCTACCTTCGCTGGATCAAGACCTTCTACGGCAAGGGCATCGAGGGCCTGGTCTGCAACGGCCACACCGGCGAGATCACCAGCCTCACCCAGGCCGAGCGCAAGCGCGTCGTCGAGATCTGCGCTGAGGAGTGCGGCGACTGCATGACCATCATCTCCGGTGTCAACTGCGAGCACACCGCTGGTGCCATCGAGATGGCCGCCGAGGCCAAGGCCGCCGGCGCCGACGGCATCCTGCTCATGCCGCCTCACATGTGGCTGCGCTTCGGTATGAACCCCGACGCTCCGTTCCAGTACGTCAAGGACGTCGCCGACGGTGCCGACATCGACATCATCATCCATCTGTATCCCGCGACCTCCAAGGCCTTCTATCCCGTCGAGACCCTCGTCAAGATGTGCAAGGAGATCGACCACGTCAAGTGCATCAAGATGGGCACCCGCGTGACCTCCATCTACGAGCACGACGTCCGCGTCCTGCGTGAGGAGTGCCCCGACATCTCGCTCATCACCTGCCACGACGAGACCCTCTGCCCCTCTTGGTTCACCGGCATGGACGGCGCCCTCATCGGCTTCGCCGGCTGCGTGCCCGAGCTCATCTGCCCGGCGTGGGACGTCTTCAAGAACCCTGCGGACCACACCCTCAAGGAGGCTCAGGACTGGTCCGACCGCATCTATCACATCGCTCAGGCCATCTACGGCGGCGGCCAGCCCTCTGGTGAGGCTCACGCTCGCCTCAAGGAGACCCTGTACCAGCGCGGCATCTTCACCAACGCCATCATGCGCAAGCCGGTCCTCCCGCTCAACCAGGAGGAGAAGGATTGGGTTGCCGAGGGCATCAAGAAGTCCGGTCTCGACAAGGTTGATATGACCCAGTTCGCGTAAGGCCGCAGCTCTCCAGCCTGTCTATCGCGCGCTCGGCGCGTGAACAATCGGCGGCCGTCGCGAACCCGAAGTAGCTCCCCCGGGTCGCGGCGGCCGCCCTTCTGTTACCTTGAAAGAGGTGAACTGTATGGCAGATACCAAACCCGTCGATGAGGGCCTGGTCCCCGCCGATAACGTCTTTGGCTTCGAGCCCTCAAGCGTCAAGCGACTCCCCATCACCGAGCTGCTCAAGCGCATGGGCCCCGGCTTCGTCCTGGCCGGCATCCAGCTCGGCCCCGGATCGCTGACCACCTCCGCGATGCTGGGCGGCGACTACGCCTACCAGCTGCTGTGGGTCCTTTTGCCCGTTATCTTCATGGGCACGACCTTTATCTTAGTTGCCTATCGTCTGGGCATGGCAACCGGCAAGCCCACCATCGACGCCATCCGCGAGTACTACGGCAACGCCGCCGCGACGTTCGTGGGCCTCGTCACCTTCTTCGCCTGCGTCTGCTTTAACATCGGCAACGTTGCCGGCATCGGCGCGGGCATGAGCCTCATCTTCGGCATCGATTGGAAGATAGGCGCGGCCATAGTCATGGTGTTCGTCTTCCTGTGCTACTTCCTGAAGGGCGTGTACGGCAAGATCGAGAAGGCCGTCACCGTCTGCATCGCCGTCATGGCGATCGCCTTCATCGTCGTGCTCGTCATGACCGGCGGCCCCGACGCGGGCGCCACGGTCGCGGGCCTCACCCAGTGGCAGTTCCCCGAGGGCAGCCTCGTCACCGTGCTGGGCTTCCTGGGCTCCTCCGCCTCCGTGCTTGCCGGTATGTACGGCACCTACCTGGGCGTTGAGAAGGAGTGGAAGAAGCAGGACCTCTTCAACGGCGTCATGGTTTCCGACGCTCTTGCTCAGGTTCTTGGCACCGTCGTCATCTCCGGCGTCGTCATCATCGTGGGTGCCATCGTGCTGAACCCCACCGGTACCGACATCAAGAACATCGGCGACCTCGCCGTCATGCTCGAACCAGCCTTCGGCACTTTCGCGAACCTCGTGATGGGCATCGCCTTCCTGGCAGCGGCCTTCGCTGCCATCATGGGCAACACCGGCCGTTGCTCCGTGTTCCTGAACGCAGGCCTCAACAAGCCGACGAGCCTCGACTCCAAGAACATCAAGATCACGGCAGCGGTGATCCTTATCGGCGCCATGGCTATCGCGTTTGCCTACGGCAGCTCGCCCATTCAGCTGACCTACTTCTCCAACGTCCTGACCTCCATCGGCACGCCGACCGCCGGCTTCTTCATCACGCGTATGATCTGGCGCAAAGATGTCAGCCGTGGCATAAAGCAGCCGCGTGCCCTGCAGATCTGCATGACGGTGTCCTATGTCTTCTACACCGCGCTCATGCTCTTCGCGCTCTATCGTGCCGTTCCCAATTTCCTGGGCTCG